>NZ_JAIBNX010000048.1:0-20583 GCF_026130045.1 Micromonospora sp. CPCC 205371 | reverse complement strand
TTGCCATCCGCACCCCCCCACGCCCGCGGCGGGCGCCGCGGGGGCTACGACCTCGACCTCGACGCGCGCGCCGGCGTTGATCGCGGAGACCTTGAGGCTCTCGACGTCGGGGCGGCCTGCGGCCGGCAGGCGCAGCGTCGCGTGCCCGTCGCCGTTGTCGCCGTTCCCCCCGGGTACGCGCACGACGTAGCAGGCGCTGCCACCGTTTTCGAAGTATCCGCGTACGGCGTGCGGGAGCATCGCGCCCCGCACGAACCCGCCGTAGACGCGCTCGTACTGCGGCCAGCTCGTGACGAGCTGTGGTTTGACACCCTCGGGGTCCGTCGGATCTCCCTGCTCGGTGTCGTACTTCTCGGTGAAGCCGACGAACGCCGCGATCGCCGTACCCACCCCTTCGATCGGCATCGAGCCGCTCGGTTGCTCCTCGATGTAGACGCCAGGCGCCCCGTACGACGCGGCCACGGCTACCCTCCCCCTTGTTGTTTCAGGCCTGAACCGCGCTGGTCAGCAGCGCGGGGTCCAGCTCGGTCGAATAGAACTCGCCGTAGTGCAACGGCGGGTAGACGCGCATCATGGGCTGCTCTGACGAGCAGGCCAGCACCTTGACCTTCGGAAACCGGTGCACGATGAGCGCCACGAGTGCGGCGGTCTCGCGCTGGTCGAGATCGAGCACCACCACGTCCGGCAGTACCTCGACGAGGCGGCCAAGGACGTCGGCGGCAGTCGTCGCGACGAGCTCGATGCCGTCGACGCGAAGAATGTCCTCCAGGCCAGCCCGGTGCAGCGCACCGAAGTCACCCATCAACACCCGCGTCACGTATACGAGCGTGGCGCCGGCAGGCTCCCGCCGTAAGGCTCAGCGGTGCAGCCAAAGGTGCAATGCGCGCACCGTTGCTTGCCCGCAGGTGCCCCGCCCTCCACTCTGGGACGTGATGGAACGCGCACGCCATTCGCCCTTGGTCCATCGGGCGTCCGAGACACCGGACGATCCCGCCGTCCACCGCGCCGCGCCCACCAGCAACGGCGCCGTGGCCCGCCTGTTCGGCGCCCACACGGTCAGCCAGCCCGGCGACCCCCAGGAAGTCGAGGCGGACCGCATCGCCGACCGCATCGCGGGCGCGGCCATCCCGTCACCGGCCGGCCCGCCCCTCTCGTCGGCGGGCCAGCCCCTTCCGGAGGAGACCCGCGTGCACTTCGAGGGTCTGCTCGGCCACGACCTGAGCGCGGTCCGGGTCCGTTCGGCCGCCGAGCCGGCGCGGGCGGTGGGTGCCCGGGCATTCACCGTGGGCGCCGACATCGGCTTCGGCGGCGGCGAGTACGCGCCGAATAGCCAGCGCGGCCGTTGGCTGCTGGCGCACGAGCTGGCACATACCGTCCAGGAGTCCAGCGGTGTCGTACGGCGTAAGGAGGTGTCGGATGCGTCCCAGGTCACCGGCCCGAAGGACTGGACGACTGCCGACCGCGAAGGCAACACCGCCCGGTGGCAGGCCGCCTGCCTGACGAACCTGCACGCGGTCGACTCCAGCCAGTACGTGAAGATCGTGGAGCGGCGCGACTTCTACAAGTGGTTCGTCGAGTACACCGCGGCCCGCGGATACCTGACGCGCTGGGCGCTCGCCGCGTGGGTGGTCGCCAACGGCGCCCACCTGATCGCCGACATGGACGCCGAGCACGACTTCGCCAACGACCTGGTCGGGCTGGCCGGCGTCGAGCTGCAAGGCGCGATGCGCGAGGGCAACCAGGTCATCTTCGACAACGTGCTGCCCAAGCTGAAGGCGCTGGTCGACGGCGGTCCGATCAAAGATCCGCGCAAGGCACTGGAGTGGGACATGCGCATCCTCGCCGAGGAGCAGACCCTGATCCAGCCGCTGTACGACGGCATGTCCCGCCAGACGCTCGAACAGCTCGACTACATCGCGCGCAAGAAGCGCATCAGCGGCATCGGCGCGTGGTGGACCGATGACGACGAGGTCCCGGACGGGCCGCACAACCGGCCCGGCACGGTGCCGGCGTTCGGCGAGGGCAGCCTGCTGAGTATCCGCGACCGATGGACGTACGGCATGAAGCTGGGCAACCAGTTCGCCGAGGGCGGCACCGGCTTCGACCCGAAACGCGACCAGTTGCCCGCCGTGGGTCAGAGCTACTGGAACGGCGCCGAGCTCAACAAGGTCGCCACCCGCACCAACCTGCACGACCTGGACGCCTGGCTCAACCCCAACCGGTACAGCCGGATGGGGCCGGGCGGCATGGGCGCGTCGAAGTACCTCCAGCAGATCATCGGCCGGCTGACGCCGTTCGAGAAGGAGCAGGTGCTGGCCGACCGCAGCCCAGACGGCTGGGCGTATTCGACGCAGTTCGCGCAGTTCTCGTTCATCACCGACGACCTGATCAAGACCGCCCTGCCGACCGAGCCGGCCAGGCAGGCCGCGGTCAAGGCGTTCCTGGAGCGGGTCGCCGCGGAGCGCGCCAAAGTGCCCGCCTACGACCCGGGCATGGGCATCCCGTAAAGGAGGCGAACGCACCAGCCGCCACCGCGCGGCCGGCGCGCCCGCCCACCCGGCGCGCGGGCGCAGGGACGCCCCCGCCGAGCGGGAGCCTGCGCCGCTGATCGCGGCGCTTCAGCGGTACGCCGGCAACCGCGCCGTGCTGCGGATGCTCGACAACGCGACCCGCCCGGTGGGCGCGGTCCCGGACGCGGCGGCGGCCTTCGCGATAGCCACATCGGGTACGCCCGGACAGGTCCCCATGCGCGCGGAGATGGAGCGGGCGTTCGGGGCTGACTTCGGTGGGGTAAGGGCGCACGTGGGCGGCGCACCGGCGCGCGACGGGTTGGCGCTGCTCGGCGCGAGCGCGGCGACCCACGGCTCGGAGGTGGTGTTCCGCGACGCCGCCCCGTCGCGCGAGTTGGTGGCCCACGAGCTGACCCACGTCGTCCAACAAGGCGGCGCCGCCGAAGCGTCCCCGAGCGGCCCTGGGGCCCGCGCGAGCGGAGCGAGCGCCAACCAGCTCAGCGTGAGCAGTCCCGGCGACACGGCCGAGCGGGACGCGGAGGCGGTGGCCGGCGCGGTAGCCCGCGGCGAGGCGGCGCCCGAGGTCGCCGGTGGCGCGCCCGGCGACATCCACCGTGCCGTCGAGACGGCAGGTGGCGTCTGGGATACCGCGACCTACGCGACGGTGTCGAGCCCGGGCGTGGTCGGCGCGACGATCGACGTGCGGTTCACCCCGAAGGATCCGGTGGTCGCCGACGCCATCGGCCTCACCCAGTCGGTGACCACGCTGCGGTCGACCAGCGCGGGCGGCGCGGTCGACGACCCGAGCTTCGTCAGCGCGCGCAACCAGGCCCTGTCGCTGCCGGCCGGCTCGCTCGACCGGGGGCGCGCGATCGACCAGGGCGACGGCGGCACCGTGCCCAACACCAACCCGCTGTACGCGGTCGAGAACGCGCCGGGCAGCATCTCGACGACGCTCGGCGACGTGGGGCCCACGGCCGGGTTCGGGTCGCACGCGAGCCGAAAGCAGCGGCCGGACGGCACGTTCGTGGAGACGGCCGGCAGCCTCAAGGACTCGCCGCGGCGGGGCATCGAGTTCCCCGGGCAGGAGTGGCGGCAGGCGTTCGAGACGACCGCGATCGCGCTCGACGGGCCGCTCGCCAACATGTACATGGGCTCTGTGGAGTGGGGGTGGAGCTCCGACGCCACCGGCAAGGTCACGCTGGACCCGGCGGCGCTGCGCGTCGTGCGCATGGGGCCGCCGAGCGCGGCGTTCACCGACGCGGCCCGGCTGTGGAACTCGTCGACGTTCACCGACCCGGCCACCGGCACCGTGTACAACACGGTCGACCTGCCGCTGTCGGAGCAGACCGTCGTCGTGCCGATGCCGTTCGGGTTGCCGCCGCTCCAGTTCAACGTCACCGACGACCCCGGCGGCCTGCCCACCGTAGACCTCGCGCTCCGGCTGGCCGGGCTCAAGACCGAGTTGGCGGGGCTCGCCGACGGCCCGGACAAGGTGCGCAAGAACTTCCTGAAGCTGGCCTACGATCGGGAGCTGGGACGGCGGAACGTCAAGGTGGCGGTGAAGGTGAAGAGCACCGAAGACTGGTTGGGGGCCGACCACGTGTACTGCCGGCTCACCGGCTCGAAGGTGCACGTGACCGAGACGAAGAAGCTCAACGACGGCGACAGCTTCGACTTCCTGGTGCCGCTTAGCGCGCTCAGCGCCGACCTGCCGCTGACCCAGCCGATCAAGGTCGAGGTGTTCGACCAGGACTGGCCGGACGCCGACGACAAGCTGGTCTCGATGAGCTGGGATCCGCCGTACGCCCCGGCGCAGAACGCCAGAACGATGGACGACGCTGACTACGACGTCACCGTGAGCTTCGACCGGTGACCCCACCCGTGTGGGGCGAGCCGGTCGACGGCCTGCGCCTCGGCATCGGCGCCGGCGACGGCTGGGTGGCGCTGTGCCTGGGCAACATCGGTGACGCCCCGCTGACGGTACTGAGCCATGTGATGGCCCCCGACGAGGCGCACCTGGACTGGTTCGCCGTCACCCTGGCCGGCGAAGAGACCGATGTACTCCTGCGCCTGTTCGACGACCGCAACCGTGCAGCGGAGATCACCGTCGACCTGCCGCCGGGCAGCGAGCTGGCGCACCGCGTCGATCTCATGGCGTGGGCCACCCGCCCGATCAACGGCCCTGTCACGCTTGCGCCGGGCACCTACCGCGCGACCGCCACCTACGAGGTCCCGCCCAACGGGGCAGCCTGGACCGGCACCATCCACAGTGGCACGACCACCGTCACAGTGCGTCCGTAGGGTCGACCGAGCCGTGCACCGTCGGCACGACCTCTTGCACGGGCGGGCCCATCTTGCTCAGCACCGCCGCGTCCACTGTGGTCGTCACGACCAGGTCGAGGCCCGGCTTGAGCTGCCCACCGAGCGCCGACCAGAAGTCGGAGTTTTCGCTGCCGTCGCCGCTGCGCAGCGTCACGGTCGGCAGCGGCCGCACGTCGGCGAACGGCCCGCGCAGGTACTCGACCGAGATCACCCGATGCAGCAGCAGTGACGCCAGCACGCCGCCCAGCAGTGAGTGCTCGTCGCGCACCTCACGGGTCCAGGCGGTGACCAGGTAGCGGCAGTCCACTCTGGGCAGTGGGTCGCGGCGGAACTTGCGGCCGTTCTCCTCCGCGACGACCTCCTCGCCCCACTCGCGCTCGGCGAGGTTGGGCCGCACGTCCCACAGGTACAGGTTGACCGTGGGCCGGGAGACGCTGGCCGCCCAGTCGCCGTCGGGCGCGTCGAAGACGATGTCGACGTCGCGCTGCGGCAGCGGCACGGCGGCGCGCAGGAACGCCTCCAGCGACTCATCGAGCAGGTGCAGCATCGGCGTCTCGATTCACCAGTTCGAAGTAGCGCTCGAACTCGACCTCGGTGCGCAGCCGGCCGAGCTTCTGGAACTCGCGCTTCAAGGCCAGCGCGATGTGCCGCATCGTGATGGGCGAGCCGTCTTCGGCGGCGAGGAAGGCCGCGCCCAGCGTTGCGTTGCGGATGATCCCGCCGGAGATCTTGAACTGCCGGGCCAGGAAGTCGATGTCGAGCTCGGCCACCGGCGCGCTGGCCGGAAACGAGCGGGACCAGATCGCGCGGCGCTGCTCCTCTTCGGGCAGCGTGAAGTCGATCGCGGTGGAGATGCGCCGTAGGAAGGCCTGGTCGATGTTGCGCTGCAGGTTGGTGGCGAGCACCACCAGCCCGTCGTACGTCTCCAGCCGCTGCAACAGGTACGCCACCTCGATGTTGGCGTACCGGTCGTGCGCGTCGCTCACCTCGGACCGCTTACCGAACAGCGCGTCGGCCTCGTCGAAGAAGAGCACCAGATCGCCGGCCGCGGCCGCGCCGAAGATGCGCTCCAGGTTCTTCTCCGTCTCGCCGATGTATTTACTGACGACCGCCGACAGATCCACTTTGTACAGATCGAGGCCCAGCTCACCGGCGACCACCTCGGCGGCCAGGGTCTTGCCGGTGCCGGACGGGCCGGCGAACAGCGCCACGGTGCCGGTCGACGGCAGCGGCGGGAAGCGCCACTGCCGGTACACCACGTCTCGGCGGCGGTGCCGGGCCGCCAGCTCGCGCAGCTGGTGGGCGTCGTCGGGCGGGACGATCAGGTCTTCCCAGGTGCGCCGCGGGCGGATGCGCACGGCCACCCCGTCGAGGTGACCGCCGGCCACCCGCCGCACGGCAGGTGGGAGGCCACCGTCGCCGGCCCCCGCCGCGGCGGCCACCAGCCGCAACTGCTCGCGGTCCAGCCGGTACCCGGGGTCCGGCTCGCGCCCGAGCGCCCGCCACCAGTCGTCGGCGCCGGCCTCGCCGCTGGCCACCCGCACCTCGCGCCACGGCACCGGCGGCACCGACTCAAGCGGCAACTCGGGCCGCGACGACAGCACCCACGCCAGGTGGTCGGCGCGCGCGATCGCGCCGCGCCCGGCCGCGTCGAGCGGCGCGGCCAGATCGACCACGACCACGAGACCTCCGAGGGTGGCCTCGCGCACCGTCGCCGCCCACTGCACGCGGCTTTCGGGTACCGAGCAGAGCAGCCGCCCATGGCCTGGCCACCGCTCCTCGACCGCTCTCAGCCGGCTCTCCCGGTCACCCCCGTTGACCAGCAGCAGCCCGCGCTCCGGCGCCCCCCCGTGGTCGCCGTGCGGCCCGACCCGAACGCTGCCCGGTGGCAGGTCGGGGTCGGCCGACGCGTCTCCGGTCAGGTGCCAGGCGACCCGCGCCGGCAGCGTGCAGGTGCGGGTCGCCCACGGACCGGTGCTGCCAACGTCGACCAGCTCCGCGCGGCGCAGGCGGGAGTCCGGGGCCACCCCCTCGACGGCCCCGATCCGGTCGAGCGTGGCGAGGGTCACCTGCGGCAGCTGTACCGAATCTTGAACGTATGCCACCAGCCGCTGCCGGGCGGGCGCCAGCTCGACGGCGGCGACGACCGCCAGTACCTCTGCCTCGGCGAGCGAGAGCCCGGCGGACCGCGCCAGGACCGCGAACCGTGACCCGCCCTCCAGGGATTCCTCGAGGTTCTTGCGAGCCCTGTCCACATCGGACCGCACCTGGTCGCGGACCGCCGCCACCCGCTCCACCGCCGGGCCGTCGAGGCCCGGCAGCGTGGCGAGGATGCGGTCGAGATCGTCTTGCCCGACGAACAGGCCCGCGAAGTCGCGTGGCGGCCGGCCCTCGGCGAGCCGGCAGACCAGCGCCTCGCGCTGGAGCAGCACGTCCGCCAGGACGGTCCAGGGCTCCGGGACGCTCGCCATGGGCTAGATGACACCCTCGCGCGTGGCGAGGGCGACCGCCTGCGCTCGGGTCCGGCAGTTCAGCTTGGTGAGCAGGTCGTGAACGACGTTCTTGACGGTGCGCTCGGAGAAGCAGAGATCTTCCGCGATGCCGCGGGTGTCCATGCCGTCGGCGAGCAGCCGGAGCACGGAACGCTCCCGCGTGTTGAGCTCGGTGGGCCGGAGCTGGGAGTGCTGCCGGATGTGTGCGAGGAGCTTGATCAGCAGATCGCCGGGGAAGGCGACGTTGCCGGCCACTACCGAGCGCAGGCTGGTCACCAGCGTCTCCGGCGTCAGTGTGTCGTGCGGCAGCACCGAGCCGACGCCCGCGTCCACGATCTCGCGGACGTGCTGCTCGCTGGCCGTGCGGATCGTCGCGACCAGCCGCGTCTGCCGGCCGGCCACGAGCCTTACCGCCCGGCGCAGCGCGCCAGGCTCGGACTCGAAGATCAGAACATCGAGCCCGGTCATCACCGGTGTGGGCGCCAACCTCATGCTCTCGCCGCGCACCACGAACCCTGCCTGCTGTAGGCAGGCGGACATGCCGCGTCGCACGATCGCGTGACCGTCGTCGATCCACACCGAAGGTGCCGCCTGGGCTTGCACTGGCCCCACCCCCGGTAGTTGATCGGTCCTCCCCGGTAACATCATGCGCCGACCAATTCATGACCGACAACGGCGCACCAGAGCGGATTCTGTCGCTTTCCTGTCGCAGCGGATTCGTCCCAGGAGCCAAAGCGGTTTGCTCTTGCCCGAAGAGTTGCCCAAAAGGGCAACATGTTGAGCGGGCGAATTATCGTCGATCCCATGCCTAGGTTCTCAGCGGAACAAATCTACAGTTTCGCGCGCCAGGCGGGCTTTTCGCCGGACGAGGCGGCGACCATGACCGCGATCGCGCTGGCGGAGTCCGGCGGCCGGAGCGACGCGCACAATCCGGTCGGCGAAGACTCGCGCGGGCTGTGGCAGATCAACGCTCGGGCGCACAAGAAGCTGGCCGAGGACCTCAACCTCTTCGACCCCGTCCAGAACGCGAAGGCGGCGTTCGCGGTGTCCCGGCAGGGCGCCGACATCACACCGTGGACCGTCACCCATGGCGGCATGAGCGCCCGCTACCTGCGGTTCAAGCAGGAGGCACAGGACGCGGCGATCGCGTTCGGCGACGGGCCCGGGCGCGGCGTCTGGACGGGCACCGCCGGCTACAACGGCCCTGAGGTGCCGGCGGGCCCTTCCGGGGGTGGCGGCTCCTCCGAGCCTCTCACCGGCGGCTCCCAGGGTGGGTCGGCCGCCTTGGAGCGCTTCCTCGAAGTTGCCCGCGCCCAGGCCGGAGACACGTACGTCTTCGGCGCCGAGACCAAGCTGGGCGACAGCGACCCGGACACCTTCGACTGCTCCGAGCTGACCCAGTGGGCCGCCCACCAGGCCGGCGTCAAGATCCCCGACGGCGCGACCGCGCAGTACCTGCACCTCAAGGAGCGCGGCATGCTGATCCCGGTCGAGGAGGCCAGGAACACTCCCGGCGCCCTGCTCTTCTCCTTCGACCGCGAGCCCCGGCCGGGCGACGGCCGCACACCCGGGGCACACGTCGCGATCAGCCTCGGTGATGGCAAGACGATCGAGGCACGAGGCCGCGCCTTTGGCGTGGGTGAGTTCGAGGTCGGCAAGCGCTTCGAGTTCGCGGCGGTCATCCCGGGCATTTCGGATGGCACCGCCACGCCGCTGGCGCCTGCCAATTCACCTGTACCGGCGTTCGCGCCGCTCACGGCGGCGCCACCGCCTCAGATGGGTGGCCCCGACACCGACCGCGACGGTCTCACCGACGCCATGGAGCAGCGGCGCGGCCTCAACCCGCTGGCCGCCGACTCCGACGGCGACAACCTCGCCGACGGCTTCGAGATCGCCACCAGCCGCAGCGACCCCAGCAAGGCCGACACCGACGGCGACCGGCTCGACGACGCGTTCGAGCTGGCCAGAGGGCTTGACCCCACCTCACCCGACAGCGACTCCGACGGCCACCTCGACGGCAGCCTCCCCACTGACTGGCGCGACACCGACGCCGACGGGCTCGACGACGCGCTGGAGACCGCGCTCGGCCTCGACCCGAACCAGGTCGACAGCGACGGCGACGGCTATGTCGACGCGCTGGAACGCCAGGCCTCGTCCGACCCGCTGAGCGCGGCGGTCACCCCGTTACGCAGCGGCGACCCGTTCTCCCCCGCCCCGCTGTCGCAACCCGACCCGCTGACCTGAGGGGCGCGGTGCCATGGACGTCGAGATTCGGATACCGCCGCAGCCGGTAGCGCTGACCCCTGGCGCCACGGGCACCGTCACCGTCGAACTGACCAGCCTCGCCGACCGCGACCTGCGGGTCCGGCTCTCCATCGCCGCGAGCAGGGCCGGCGCGTGGGCACACGGCGAGCCGCCGACGGTGGCGGTGCCGGCCGGCGGCACACAGACGGTCGAGATCGCCGTCCAGCCGCCCGCGACCGCCGCGCCCACGGCCGGGCTGCTGCCGTTCACGGTGCAGGCCGACGAGGCCGACAGCGGGGCGCTCCTCGGCCGGGCCACCGGGCTGGTCAGCGTCGCCGCGCCGGCACGCCTCGCCGCCAGCCTGTTTCGCACCGACCCCGGGCCACCGGCACGCTTCACGCTCACCGTGCGCAACCCCGGCGAGCGGATCGCCGTCACCATCGCGGCCCAGGTGCACCCGCCCGGCGGGCGGGTACGGATCACCCCCGACACCGTCGACCTGGCCAAGGGCGGCTCGGCCGCCGCGCACGTCGAGGTCCGCCCGCCCTCGCTGTTCATGGGCGGTTCCATCCCGTACGTGGTGAGCGTGTCCTGCAAGGCCGTTGGCGACCTGGAACCGCTGGTCACCGTCGAAGAGAACGGCCAATCGCCACCGCGCATAGGCAAGGCGACCGCCTTCGTCGTGACCGCGCTGCTCGTGGCGATCGCCGCGGGCGCGCTCGCCTTCGGAGGCTGGGAGCGGATCACCGGCCGCACCTCGCCGGCGCCGCCGGCCGCCGACGCCCCAGCCTCGACCGACGTGCGGGTACGCACCCCATACGCCATGGTCGAGGTCTTCCAGCGCACCGGCGCCGGCCCGGCGGATGCCGATGCCGCACTCGCCCGGCTCACCGCGGCCGGGGTACCGGTGCGGCTGGTCGACAGCACCCGCTCCCCCGACCTGGCCGACGGCCCCGGCGGCCTGCTCGTCCTGCTCCAGGACGGCTTCCCCACCCCCGAAGACGCCCAGGCGTACTGCGACCGCAACCGTTCCCTGGCCCCCCGCTGCCAGGTGGTCCAATGAGCGGCTACGGCCTGGGGGTGGACCTCGGCACGACGCACACCGCCGCCGCGGTGCTGGTCGGTGGCCGGGTCGAGCTGGTGCGCCTCGGCAACCGGCGCCCCGAGATCCCCTCGCTGGTCTTCGTGACCGAGAGTGCCGTGCTCGTCGGTGACGCCGCCGAACGCCGCGGCGCGGCCGAGCCCGAGCGGCTTGCCCGCGAGTTCAAGCGCCGCCTCGGCGACCCCGTGCCGCTGCTGGTCGGCGGCTCGCCCTACCCCGCGCACGCGCTCATCGCCAAGCTCCTGCGGCGGGTCTACGACATCGTGAGGAGCCAGTACGACGAGCCGCCAAGGGCGGTCACCGTCACCCACCCGGCGAACTGGGGCCCGTTCAAGCGCGAACTGCTCGAACAGGCGATCCGGATCGCCGACGTCGACAACGTCGTCTTCCTTCCCCGGCCGGAGGCGGCGGCGATCCACTACGCGACCACCGAACGCGCCCGGCCCGGGGAGACCGTGGCGGTCTACGACCTCGGCGGCGGCACCTTCGACGCCGCCGTCCTGCGCCGCACCGCGACCGGTTTCGAGCTGCTCGGCAGATCCGAGGGGATCGAGCAACTGGGCGGCATCGACTTCGACGAGGCGGTGTTCGCGCACGTACTGGCCACGATCGGCGACTCCGCTCAGGTCCTGGACCCCGACGACGAGTTGCTCACCACCGCACTCACCCGGCTCCGGCGCGACTGCACCGAGGCGAAGGAGGCGCTGAGCTTCGACACCGAGGTGATGATCCCTGTCGCCCTGCCAGGGCTGCACACCCGCGTACGCCTGAACCGGTCGGAGTTCGAGGCGATGATCGAGCCGGCGCTCACCGAGACGGTGGCCGCGACGGCCCGGGCCCTACGAGCGGCCGGCGTGTCCCCCAGCGACCTCCGATCAGTCGTACTGGCCGGCGGCTCGTCCCGGATACCGCTGGTCAGCCAGCTCCTGGACGCCGAGTTCGGCCGCCCCGTCACCCTCGACCCGCACCCCGAGCACAGCGTCGCGATGGGCGCGGCCGCGACCACGGGTCCGCTGGCGCTGGGCACCACTCCAGCCCGCCCCGTCTTCGTCCCATCCCCTCCCCCTACCCGCTTCGCGGCTCCCGCACCCGCCGCCTCCACGCCCAGCGCGCGCGGCGAAGCGGCACCGCGACCAACCTCCGCGCCACCCGTCAGCCCGCCTCCCGCGGACGGCGCTCCCGCCTGGCCACCCGTTCCTCCAACCTGGCGCGGCGCGGCGACACCAAGCTCCGGCGCCCCGAGCGGGGCTGGCACCGGACCAAGAGCGCCACGGACGGGTGCGGCCATGGCTGGCGACGCGGCTGCGCGAGGTGCGACCGGGTCGCCGGTACACGTCAACCGCGCCGCGGCGCCGGCCCGGCCGACCTCCGGGGCCGCTGGACCGGCACCGGTAGAGCACTTCCCCCAGGGAACCGCGCGGGTGCGGCCCGCTGCCACCCCAGCGCCCGGCAGTCCACGGGAGCTGCCGCCGGCGCTGGCCACGCTGGGGCGCCTGCTGGGCGGCCTGCGCGGAAGGCGGCTGTGGCTGGTCGCCAGCCTCGTAGGGGTCATCCTGATCGCGGTACCCGTCGCGGTGCTGGCCTGGCCGCGAGACAACCAGCCGGCCGACAACACGACCGGCGGTAGCACCGGCGGTACGACCGGCAGCACCAGCGCCCCGGCTCCCGCTGTGCCCGGGAAGCCCGCCCACGTGTGGTCGTACGACGTGGGGAGCCCGGCCAGCGGGCGCCCGGCCGTCGCCGGCGACGCGGTGTACGTGGGCGACCAGGGTGGCAAGGTCCACGCGATCGACCGGGCGACCGGTGAAGACCGGTGGCGGTACGGCGCGGGCGCCCCGGTGAACGCGTCGCCGCAGGTGCGAGACGGGGTTGTCTACATCGCGAGCCGGGACGGCATGCTGCATGCGATCGGCGCGGCTGATGGGGTGCGACGCTGGCGGGTACGGGCCGGGTCCGGCTCCACGTCCTCTCCGGTGGTCACCGGCGACACCATCTATGTCGGCGGCACCGATGGGCTGTCCGCGTTCCAGCTGAGCGGCCAGCAGCGATGGCAGTTCCGCGACGGCGGTGCCATCACCACCACGCCGGCCGTCTCGGGCGACACCGTCTTCGCGTCCGGCGGCAACGGCCGGGTGTACGCGGTCAGCGCCGGCTCGGGCAGCCGCCGCTGGTCGGCCTCCATCGGCGACGGGCTCTCCGCACCCGTGGCGGCGGGCGGGCTGCTGTACGTCGGCAGCGCCGGGCGGCTCGTGCACGCCTTGGACGGGGGGAGCGGAAGGGTCCGCTGGACGTTCCCGGCCACCGGAGGTGTGACCACCGCGCCGCTCGCCGACGCCGGCACGGTCTACTTCGGGGCGTCGGACGGCCTGGTCTACGCCGTGAACGCGGCCGACGGCAGCCTGCGCTGGCGGTACACGATCGAGGGTGGCCAGGCGGTCTCCGCCTCGCCTTCCCTCGCCGACCGCGTCCTGTACGTCGGCAGTGGCGCCGGCATGCTGTACGCGTTGGAGGCGGCGACCGGAGCCCCGCTGTGGCCGTTCACGACCGAGGGGGCGGTCGCGGGCACGGCGCTGGCCGACAAGGTGCTGTACGTCGCCGCTGGCAACCGCGTGTACGCGCTACAGGTCACGACGGTCTAGACCGCACCGCTGCCCGAGCCCGCCGCGTCGCTCACCAGCGAGCCGGGGGCCGGGTCGGGCCGGCCTACGGGCCGGCCCACGGGGCCGGGCGGCGCCGCGCCGATCAAGGAAAATCGCATCGATCAAGGGCAAACGCACGCGAAAAAGAGATCCAACCACGTGCATTCGCCCTTGATCGGCGGAGAGGGCGTGCGTTTGCCCTTGATCGGCGAGAGGGCGCAGCGCCATCGCGCGGCGCGTAGGGCGCGGGGCGCCGCCCGTTGGGGCGTAGGGCGTGGGGCGGTTAGGTCGGGAGGGTGGTTAGCAGGCCTTCGCAGGTGCGGGCCACGGCACGGGCGGCCGTGCCCAGCTCGCGGCCGGTCAGCGGGTGTTCGGCGACCTGTTGCCAGCGGCGCAGCGCGCGCTCGGCCTCCGCTGCCAGCTGCCACGGCTGCGCGTCCGCGGGCAGGCCAAGGCGTTCCGCGGGGCTGGTGCCGTCGCCGCCGAGCAGCCGCGCCATCTCGGCGTGCTGGTCGTCGCGCCCGGGCATCCGCCCGGACCGGAGCAAATGCAGCAGGCGCACCTCGACGAACTCGTGCGCGCTCGCCCGGATCTGCTCGGCGGCGACGGCCAGTTCGTAGGCGGCGCGGTCGCCGACGCGGCCGCGCAGCACCGTGTCGAGGGCGGCGAGCGCGGAGCGGGCCTTCAGCACCTGGCTGCGGCCGACGAACTGGGCCGCGAGGGTGTCGCGGAGCCGGTCGAGACCGCTGCGGGCGGTCAGCTCGCGGGACAGGTCGGCCGCGCTGCGTACCGTGCCGTCGCGGATCAGCCGCACGCTCATGCGTACCCCGAACAGGCCGAGACGATCGAGAACCCGCCGCCGCTCCACCGACGAGGACGTGAACCGATCAGCCGTCAGCAGCAGGTCGACGGCGTCGCGTTCGGGTGCGGCCGCGATGCGGGCCAGCGTCGCGTACTCGCCCTCCCGCAGGGTCGCCGCGCCCGAGGCGAGCAGGCCGGCGACCGGTACGACGACCGGGCAGAGGCGGCGCAGCCGCTCGTCTGTCTGGTAGCGGGAAGCGACCCGGTCGGCTGCCTCCATCGCGTCGAGCCGGCACGCCCCGATCTCGTCGGCGCGCGACAGCACGCCGATCGCGTTGACTGGCGTGCCGTGCACGAGGTCGTCGCCGTGGAACGCCTCCAGGAACCGCAGGTCGCTGCTGTGCATGTGACGCAACAGGTAGACGACCGCGTCCGTTTCGGCGGCCCGGTCGGCGTCGGCTTCGAGGAACGACATCGTGCGCAGCGACACGTCGGCCGACAGGGACGCGAGGCCGGGGGTGTCGATGAGGGTGTGCTGGCGGAGCCGCCGGCTCGGCACCTCGACGGTGAGATGGTCGACCTCGTCGGCGGGCCGCCCGAGGGCGATGCGGACCGCGCCGTCGGCCCGGTCGAAGGGCCGCTGCTCGGCCTGACCGTCGGGCAGGTGAGCGGTGACGCGGTAGCGCGGGCCGTCCTGGTACCAGGTGACGATGCGCGTGCACTCACCCGCGTCGGTGGGCGCGAGCTCTTCGCCGACCATGGCGTTGAGCAGCGTGGACTTGCCCGCCTTGACCTTGCCCGCGATGGCGACCCGCAGTGGCTCGGCGAGTCGCTGGGCGGCCTGCGCCAGCAGGGCTCGGGCCGCCGGTTCGGCGAGCGTGCGCTGTGCCCGGCTGAGCAGCAACGCGACCTGGTCGGTCAGCCCGGCGTTCATCGCGGGCGCCCGGCCGGTACGGCCACGAACCGCTCCGCCACCTGGTCGAGGTCGCGCCAGCGCGCGTCGAGCTCTTCGGCCCGCCGCGCGCGGTCGTCAGCCGGCAGGGTCGCCGCTCGCCGGACCGCGGCCAGCGCCTGCGCGGACGACCGCTCGGCGCCTCCGGCCCGCGCCGCGAATTCGTCTCTGAGGTACCGCTGGGTGCGCCGGACCGCGTCTCGGGAGTCCTTGCCGAGCACGAACCCGACCTCGTCCACGTACCGGCGCAGCTCCTGCCGAGCCTGCTGGCGGCGCTGCTCCACCTGGCGCTGCCGCTCGTCGCGGATCAGCTTGCGCCCGACGGTCAGCCCACCGAGTACGCCCACCGGGGCGGCCAGGGTCAGGCCGAGCAGGCTGCCGAACGCGCCCAGCATGAGCAGGCCACCATAGGTGACCCGGGCAGCCGTGAACGCCCCGAGGAACTGCTGCACCGACGACCGGTCGAACCGCACGTCGAGCACGTCGACCCGGGACACGGCCGAGGCGGGAGCGGGCAGGTCCAGGTCGATGCTGTCGTACTCCAGGTCGAAGCGCTCAGCCACGTCACGCGCGAGTTGCTCGGTGCGCGTCACCAGTACCAGAAGATTGTCGACCGCCGCGGCGGTGGCCTCCCTCACGACCCAGGCCTTGAAGTCGTACCAGGTGTCGCGCGGGTCTCCGGCGTCGAGCATGGCGTCGCCGCGCCGCAGCAGCGCCCGCAGCCGTTCGCGCAGGTCGTGGTCGATGTCGGTGGTGAGGTCCTGGATGCCGTCGGACAGCGCCGTCTGCCACGAGCCTGCGGCGAGGCGCTGGCGGCGCTTGGTCTGCTCTGCCAGGCGGTCGGCGAGCGCGGGCGACGCCTCGGGGTCGGCGGTGGCCGCGCGTTCCGCGCCGACCTGCTCGCGGAGCTGGCTGACCGCGAACGCCAGGTCGCGGCGCGCCGCCGCCACGGCGGCGCTGCCGCTGACGAGCCTGCGCAGTGCCTCCAGGAGCTTCGGGAACCCGGACTCGGCGTTGAGGTCGGTGGCGCCCCGCGCACCGGCCCGCATTCGCAGGAACGAGGACACCGGCACCACCGGCACCGACAGCCCCGCCTTGGCGAGGTGCCCGCGGTCAAGCTCGGCGATCCGGCGCCACTCGCCGTGCAGGTCGATCTTGGTGAGCACGCACACCACGCGCGGGCAGCGCTCGGTGGCGCGTACCAGAAACTCCAGCTCGGGGGCCGTGAGCTCCTGCGCGGCGTCCGTGACGAAGAGCGCCGCGCGCGCGAGGCTCAGCGCGCCGAGCGTGAGGTTGCCGTGCGCGGAGTCGAGGCCGCCGACGCCGGGGGTGTCGACCAGGGACAGGCCTCCGCGCAGCAGCTTGCGGTCGAGCCTGACCTCGACGGCCCGAAGCGGCTCGCCGTCGGCTTCACCGGTGGTGACGCAGTCGCGCAGCCACGCGAACGGCACCGGCACGGGCGCCGCGTCCTCACCGGCGGGGTGCACGAGTACCGCCGGCGGCGCACCGTATCGCAGGATGGTGGGCACCGAGGTCACCACGTCGACGTCGACCGGGCACACGTCGGTGCGCAGCAGCGCGTTGATCAGCGTGCTCTTGCCCTGCTTGAACTCCCCGACCACCGCCACCGGCACGTCTTCGTCGACGAGCCGGGCGCGGGCCTGCTGGAGGCGCTCGACGAGGTCGGGGCGATCGGCGCCGGCGGCCACCCGCGCGACCCGGTCGAGATCGGCTAACCACCGGGCCGGGGTATCACGGCCCGCCATGGCATCTCCCCCAGTGAAACGGTGTTCTCTATTTGACCCGGTGAATGCATGATCAGTGACGGCTAAATGATAGTCGCGGGGTGGAGGCAACGCCAAAGTCGTGAGTACCGTGAATATCATGGTGGAGCGGAAACCAAGCGGTCCCGTGATCACATTACTCGTCGGGCTAGCGACAGCAATTGTCCTTTTTGTTCTCGGCACTAATGCCGCGACAGACGAGTTGAACAGCAGAAAAGCGTCGGCGACCGTCGCACCAACGACGAGCGCGCCGGCTCCACCCGCCACGACGACGCCCGCGCCGCCGGCCAAGATCCGCGTCGCGTACGCCGGCCGCGTCGACGGCGGCGCCGCGAGCATCGCCATCGCCCTCCGCGACGGTGCCGCGATCGCGTACCTGTGCGACGGCCGCCGCATCGAGGAGTGGATGATCGGCACGGCCGCCGACGGCAAGCTCAGCCTCTCCGGTGACGGTGCCGTCCTGACCGGCTCCTACGACAAAGACTCCGCGTCCGGCACCGTGACCGCCGGAAACAAGAACTGGACGCTCGACATCCCGGTGGCGAGGAAGCCCACCGGCCTGTACCGGTCGACCGCCGACATCCGCAACGCCCGCGTCGTCACCGGCTGGATCGTATTGGCCGACGGCGAGCAGGTCGGCCTCTCCAACACCGACGGCAAGCTGGCGCCCGCGCCGCGGCTCCGGCTGCCCAGCGGCTCCGCGACCGTCAACGGCTCGCGGGTGACCGCCGACGCGATCGACGGGGCGTCCGGTGCTGGATTCTGACCGGGAAACGTCAGCGGCGGATCGCGTCGTACTGCTACTCGTGCCACTGCTGATCGGCTCAGCGGTCGCGGTGGCGCTAGGCGTGTACGGCCGGCTGCACACGCCGACCGGCATCGCCGTCAGCGTCGCCGGGTTCTCCAGCCCGCAGACGGTCAAGGTGTGGCTGGCGTCGGGCTCGGCACTGTTCGCCCTGGTGCAGCTCTTCTCGGCCCTGGTCATGTACGGCAAGGTACGCTGGATCGGCGCTCCACAGTGGATAGCCGCCGCACACCGCTGGTCGGGCCGCGTCGCGTTCCTGCTGTCGATCCCGGTCGCGGTGCACTGCCTGTACGCGCTAGGGGTCCAGTCCTACGACATGCGGGTGCTGGTGCATTCTGTGGTCGGGTGCCTGTTCTTCGGGGCGTTCACGGTGAAGATGCTGCTGCTGACCCGGCGCGGGCTGCCCGGCTGGGTGCTGCCGCTCGCCGGCGGCGTGGTGTTCACCGCGCTCGTCACGATGTGGCTGACCTCATCATTGTGGTTCTTCACGACCGTGGGTGTGCGATTCTAGCTTCGGAAGGGACGACCATGCACAATGGAGCGTCGCCGTCCCGGCGGGCGGTGCTGGCTGCCGGAGCCGCCGCCGCGCTGGCCGGATGCGAGACATACGGCGGCTCGGCGGAAGAGCCGCCACCGCCACCACCAGCGGGCAGCGCACCCGCGGGCACCGCACCACCGCCCGCCTCCAGTGGCGGCACCGCCCCGCTCGCGAACCTCTCCGACATCCCTGTCGGCGGCGGCAAAATATTCGAGAAGCAGAAAGTCGTCGTCACGCAGCCGCGAGAGGGCGCGGTCAAGGCGTTCTCGACCACATGCACGCACGCCGGGTGCGACGTGACGAGCGTGTCCCGAGGCACCATCAACTGCCCGTGCCACGGCAGCAAGTTCAAGGTCGCCGACGGCACCGTGGCCGACGGCCCCGCACCCCGCCCCCTCCCACCGGTCCCCATAACCGTCGACGGCAACAACATCCACCTAGCCTGACCCCCGCTCCCCCCGCTCCCCCACTCCCCGCCGACCGCGCCGTCCCCCGCCGACCGCGCCCTCGGCCCGCGGACCGCGCCCTCTGCCCGTGGGACGCGCCCTCTGCCCGTGGGACGCGCCCTCTGCCCGCGGGACGCGCCCTGTGCCCGCCGATCAAGGGCAAACGCACGTGCCCGACCCCCTCTCCCCGCCGATCAAGGGCGAATGCACGTGCTTGGATCTCTTTTCCGCGTGCGTTTGCCCTTGATCCATGCGATCTCCCTTGATCGGCGCCTGCGGGCGCCGACGATCGCCGACCGCCGCCGGCTTCGCCCCGGGCACGCGCCGAGCCGGCGTAGGTCGCCACAGATCAGGGGACTGCTACTCGGCCTCCGCGGTGCGGTCGAGCGCGGGCATGTACCGTCGCCACGGCCCGACCTCGTCGCGGTATCGCCGGGCCAGCACCTCGCCGATCTGGCCGAGGTGTGTCAGGTCGTGCGCCACCCACGTCGCAAGCAGCTGGCCCATCGTGACCTCACCCAGCTCGGGATGCAGCCCGCGCCGCTTCATGTCACCCGGCCCAATGTCCATTGCGGACAACTCGCCGAGGCTGGCGCGGCGGGCGGTGCGGAAGCGGGCCAGCAACACGGATACGTCCGCGTGCTCCTCGCTCAGCATCGCCTCGCGATCGAACGGTTCGAACGGCGCCTCGGCGCCTCGATCCAGGATCATCCGGGCGCGCGGCAGCCAATTCGTGCCGTCGCCGTGTAGCAGGTGCCCCACGATGTCGTACGCGCTCCAGGTGCCCGGCCCATCATTGCGATGCAGCCATTGTGGCGGCAGCCCGGTGAGCAGCGCGTCGAGAACGTCAGGCGTTCGGGAGAGCATCTCCGCGGCCTCAGGTAGCTCCATATCTCAGAGCCTAAGCTCGCGACGGGCTGCTATCGTCCTCGCCCGTGAATCAGCCGCCGCCAAACGCACCCATGCCACCGCAGCCCGCCAGTCCGGAGCCGCAGCTCGCTGCGCCGGAGCCGCCGCACGCGCCGCCCAGCCAGAGTGCGTCGCTGCCCGCCGCGCCGCCGACCGGCCAGTTCTACGCGCCGCCCAACGCAATGCCCCACGCCCCGCCGCAGAAGCCTGGCACGAACGGGTTCGCAGTCGCCGCCCTGGTATTCGGCCTCCTCGGCGGCTTCCTGCTCTCGGTGATCTTCGGTGTCGTGGCGCTGATGCAGATCAGCCGGCGGCCACAGGCCGGCAAGGGCGCGGCGATCGCCGGGATGGCCATCTCGGCGGCCTGGGTCGTTGTCGGCGTCGGTACGGCGGTCATCCTCGCGCTCAACACCGACTCCGACTCGACCGCGTCCGACAACGGCCAGGTCAACGTCAACGAGATCGTGATCGGCGACTGCCTCAACGGCCTCACCGAGGGCCGCAACATCGAAAACCTACCCGTGGTCCGGTGCACCGAGCCGCACGACGGCGAAGTGTTCGCCGAGTTCCCGATCAGCGCTGCCACGTTCCCCGGCGACGCGGCGGTGACCACCCAGGCCGAGGAGGGCTGCGTCGAGCGGCTCCGCAACTACGCGCCGAAGGCGGCCGAAGACCCAAACACCCAGCTGTACTACCTGCACCCGACCGCCGCGTCGTGGCTCACCGGCGACCGCGACGTACTGTGCGTCGCCCTCAGCGCGTCCGGCACGCGGACGGGGTCCATCTTCGACTGAGCACCTTCAGGGATGATGCGGCATGAGGCAGGGCGCACGGGATGAGGCCACACTCGCCCCGATGTTGCCCCCTCACGCCCCGGCCCGTCCGCGTACGGCGGACACAATCGCCGCCAGCGGGCGGGGCCCTCTCGACGGCGCGCAGCCCGCACCACGCGGCCCCGGTGCAGCGCCACACCGCGCGGCACCGCACGGCAGGGCACGGCGCGGCGCGGCGCGGCGTGGCACCGCGCGGCGCGGCG
>NZ_JAIBNX010000479.1 GCF_026130045.1 Micromonospora sp. CPCC 205371 | reverse complement strand
GGGGTTTATCACTTAATGACTTCAATGGGGCGGTATTCGGAAGGGCACTTAAGCAATTCCAAGTTCCTGCGTCAACCTATAAGACATTCAGGAAAACGACAACTATAACTGACCCCGCGACAGGTGCTGTTACGACAACTGAAACATTTGACTCAGAAAGAATATTCGAAAACATGTGTTTCACATACATAAATGCGGTAATGTCAATGTATGAAATAGTTAGGCAAACACAATTTTATGAGTTTGAGGCAGATACTAGAGAAGCATTGAGAAAAGTAATTTATGCGGCAATAGAATATGCTTGTCAAAACAGGCAGATATGACAAAACGTCAACGGTTCATCAATATCAGTTCCCGGTTACTCATTGGGAGTGGACCAGACACCGTGAGTTATAGCGGCGGATATGCTTGGGACAAAAGCGACAAACCTTTTGACCAACTCAGGTCTTGAAGACTATGAGTGATTGGAGCATGACGGATTGTATGAACCAACACTGCATGGCAACACAAAGATTCTAAAGGCAAA
>NZ_JAIBNX010000478.1 GCF_026130045.1 Micromonospora sp. CPCC 205371 | reverse complement strand
TGGGCGCTCGCCCATGCCCGCTGACGTCCGCTTCACCCACATCGGCGGCCCGACCGTGCTGATCGAGGTGGACGGTTGGCGGCTGCTCACCGATCCAACCTTCGACCCGCCCGGACGCCGGTACACGTTCGGCTGGGGCTCGGCCTCCCGCAAGGAGGCCGGGCCTACGGTCCCGCCCGCCGACCTGTCACCAATCGACGCGGTGCTACTCACCCACGACCACCACGCCGACAACCTCGACAGCCTTGGCCGCACGCTACTGTCCACTACGGACACAATCGTGACCACCGCAGCCGGCGCCGGCCGGCTCGGCAGCAGCGCCCGCGGCCTGCGGCCGTGGCAGACCACTCGTCTCCAGTCCCCGGGGCGGCCCACCCTCGACATCACCGCAACACCATGCCGACACGGGCCGCCGCTCAGCCGGCCGATCACCGGACACGTCGTCGGCTTCGCACTGCGCTGGGAAGGCCAACGCCACGGCCAGCTCTGGATCTCCGGCGACACCGTCCTCTATGAAGGCGTCCGCCA
>NZ_JAIBNX010000477.1 GCF_026130045.1 Micromonospora sp. CPCC 205371 | reverse complement strand
CCCGAGCGGCCCACCGTCACGCACTGCCGCCGGGGAGCGTCGGATGCGCCGGCAGGCTCGCGGCCAGCGCCAGGGCCGCGCGCAGCAGCGGCAGCGCGGCCAGCGCGGCCGCGCCCTCTCCGAGATCGAGCCGCAGGTTGAGCAGCGGCTCCAGGCCGAGCACGTCGGCGGCGAGCTTTACGGCCGGGTGGCCGCCGTGGTCGGGCAGCAGGCACCAATGCCGCGCCTGGCCGGCGAGGTCGCGGCCCACGAGCCCGCCGGCCACGCCCACCGGGCCGTCGATCAGCACCGGCGTGCGGCGCGCCGTCGCGCCGAGCAGCACGCCGGTCGCGGTCGCGATGTCGCCGCCGCCCAGCTCGGCGAGTACATCCTTGGCGCCGCGAGGGCTGTGCCGGGTGCGGTGCACGGCGTCGCGCACCGCGGCGGCGCGCTGCATCCAAGCCGGGTCGTCGACGCGCCCCCCAGGCGTGATCACGCGGCCGGGGCCGGCCGCCGGGTCGGCGGCCGCCGGGGCGGCGGGGGCGGGCGCGGC
>NZ_JAIBNX010000476.1 GCF_026130045.1 Micromonospora sp. CPCC 205371 | reverse complement strand
GATGGGCGGCCAGCCCGGGCCCCCCCCCGCGGTGCACAAGGAGGCGCACCGGGGCGCCGCGTCGCTCGCCGACGCGGTCAAGCTGGCCGCCAAGGCGCTCGGCAGCGTCGGCGGCGAGGGCGGGGCGGCCCGCACCATCGGCGCCGACCACCTTGAGGTGGCCGTCCTCGACCGCCGCCGCAAGGGCCGCACGTTTCGCCGCGTGACGGGCGCCGCCCTCACCGCCCTGTTGGAGCCCGGCTCCACGGCCACCGCGCCCGCCTCCGACGAGGAGGCCGCACCGCCCGCCCCGCCAGAGGACAAGCCCAGCACGTCCGCGGGCTCGGCCGACCTAGAAGGCCCCAAGGACTGACCCGTCCCTCCGCGGGCGCGCACAGACCGCGCGCCCGCACCGTGCCCCGCACCCGCCCGCTGCGCCCTCGCTCGCGCCAGCGGGTCCGCTGTGCGCCCGCACCACCCGCGCCGCCTGCCCGTGCCGTCCGCGGCGCCTGCCCGCGCCCCCTGCCGCGCCTGCCCCGCGCCGCCCCGGCGGGTCGCTGCCCCGTCGGTCC
>NZ_JAIBNX010000475.1 GCF_026130045.1 Micromonospora sp. CPCC 205371 | reverse complement strand
CCTGCGCCGCACGCCCCTGCGCTCCGCGCCCCGCGCCGCACGCCCCGCGCCCGGCGCCCCGCGCCCCGCGCCGATCAAGGGCAAACGCACCTGGTTCGATCTCTTTTCCGCGTGCATTCGGCCTTGATCGATGCGGATCTCCTTGATCGGCGTCGTTGGGTTGGTGGCGTGAGCCAGCCCGAGAGCCCCCGGACGCGCTTGCAACCCCGCAGCCAGTCAGATCGCCTGAATATCTCCCGCGACAGCCCGGCCGGCCCCGGGCTCGCGGATGTCGGCGCGGCGGCGCCGCGACTCGTGCGCTGGCCTTGATCCGCGATCAGGTGACGGCCCAGGCGTGCCCAGTCGGGCGGGGGTGAGTGGCGCGAGGCACGGCCGGCGGCGATCAAGGGCGTTCGCATCGATCAAGGGCGAATGCACGCGGAAAAGAGATCCAACCACGTGCGTTTGCCCTTGATCGGCGGGGAGAGCCGCGGCGGCGCGGCGGGCGCGGCACGGCGCGGCGCGCGGGGCCGCGGCCCGGCGGCACGGTGCGGGGGGGGGGGGGTGTGGGGTTAGGGGGG
>NZ_JAIBNX010000474.1 GCF_026130045.1 Micromonospora sp. CPCC 205371 | reverse complement strand
CCAGATCCTGCTCGACCACGGCTTCGGCGCCGCCGGCGTCGCGCTCAACTCGGCACCCACCGAAGGCGTGCGCGTCGTGCCGCTGTCCCAGGTGAAGTCGACGTTCCCGGTGCTCAAGAGCCCGGCCAACCGGCACAAGGCGGTCGGCCTGACGCCCGAGCAATGGCAGTACGCGTTCACCAACACGTTCTCGGAGGAAGAAGGGCGCGCCCTCTACGAGCGCTACCACATCCCCGCCTCCGGCGGCATCCTGTGGGGCGGCGTACTGGCAAACTTCCAGCCCGGCCACCAGGACACCTGGGTCGACTACCACAACGACCAGCGGGCGCCGCTGCTGTTCGTCTCCGGCAGCGAGGACCACATCATGCCGCCGGCCATCCAGGAATCGAACGCCAAACACTACAAGTCCAACACCATCACCGAACGCCGCGAGTACGCCGGCTACGCCCACCTGCTGCCCGCGCAGAAGGGCTGGGAGCGGATCGCCGACGAGGTCCTGGAGTGGGCGCTCGCCCATGCCCGCTGACGTCCGCTTCACCCACATCGGCGGCCCGACCGTGCTGAT
>NZ_JAIBNX010000473.1 GCF_026130045.1 Micromonospora sp. CPCC 205371 | reverse complement strand
CCAGATCCTGCTCGACCACGGCTTCGGCGCCGCCGGCGTCGCGCTCAACTCGGCACCCACCGAGGGCGTCCGGGTCGTGCCGCTGTCCCAGGTGAAGTCCACATTCCCGGTACTGAAGAGCCCGGCCAACCGGCACAAGGCGGTCGGCCTGACGCCCGAGCAATGGCAGTACGCGTTTACCAACACGTTCTCGGAAGAAGAGGGGCGCGCCCTCTACGAGCGCTACCACATCCCCGCCTCCGGAGCCATCGTGTGGGGCGGCGTACTGGCCAACTTCCAGCCCGGTCACCAGGACACCTGGGTCGACTACCACAACGACCAGCGGGCACCTCTGCTGTTCGTCTCCGGCAGCGAGGACCACATCATGCCGCCAGCCATCCAGGAATCGAACGCCAAGCACTACAAATCCAACACCATCACCGAACACCGCGAGTACGAGGGATACGCCCACCTGCTACCCGCGCAGAAAGGCTGGGAGCGGATCGCCGACGAGGTCCTGGACTGGGCGCTCGCCCATGCCCGCTGACGTCCGCTTCACCCACATCGGCGGCCCGACCGTGCTGAT
>NZ_JAIBNX010000472.1 GCF_026130045.1 Micromonospora sp. CPCC 205371 | reverse complement strand
CGGCACGATGTGGCGCGGCCAGATCACGTTCGAGACGCCGATGCTCTTCTCCATCGGCTTCCTCGTGACGTTCCTCTTCGGAGGCCTGTCCGGCGTGCTGCTGGCCAGCCCGCCACTCGACTTCCACGTCTCCGACTCGTACTTCGTGGTCGCCCACTTCCACTACGTGCTCTTCGGCACGATCGTCTTCGCGGTCTTCGCCGGCATCTACTTCTGGTTCCCGAAGATGACCGGCCGGATGCTCGACGACCGGCTCGGCAAGGTGCACTTCTGGCTCACGTTCCTCGGCTTCCACACCACGTTCCTGGTGCAGCACTGGCTGGGCAACGAGGGCTTCCCCCGCCGATACGCCGACTACCTGCCCGGCGACGGCTTCACCACGCTCAACACGATCTCCACGATCGGGTCGTTCGTGCTGGGCGCCTCGACGCTGCCGTTCCTCTACAACGTGTGGAAGTCGTACAAGGCCGGCCAGGTGGTCGACGTCGACGACCCATGGGGCCACGGCAACTCGCTCGAGTGGGCCACGAGCTGCCCGCCGCCGTTGCGCAACTTCGACAAGATG
>NZ_JAIBNX010000471.1 GCF_026130045.1 Micromonospora sp. CPCC 205371 | reverse complement strand
GGGTTGTTGATTGTGGGGCCGCTTGTTGCAAATTGATATTATCAAATTGGTCAAAGGGATTAGCTGTAGCTTCAGGAGTGTTATTAGTTGGTTGGGCCATTGCTGGCCCTGTTGAATCAAATTGATCAAATGGGTTAGCCATTTAATAACCCTCCTTAGTGGTAAACAGGCAAATAGCCGTACTTCTGTTTAAATGCTGGAGCCAACTTAACGTAGTTATCACGCAAATGAGATAACGCTTCATCAGGAGCGGCCTGAATCATTGGCGCATTAGGGTCTGATTTGCGAGCCTGTAAACGGGCACGGCCTAAAGCGTTGATATCAACAATCTGATACAGAGCTTGTTTAGCTGAATCAGCATCTACGTTAGGGTCTGTTGCAATTGATGCCGCCCGTTCTGCTTTCTGCCCTTCAAAGTCTGTAATAGCGCCTGCACCTTTCAACTGTTGACGCTGTGCAAGGAATTGTTGGGAGCTTAACTGATTGCGGTTTGCTTCTGCTCTACGGCTTTCATCAGTGAGCGTAGGTAGTTTACCTGTTGCCCCATAGATATTAGGTAGAGAAGGGTTAGCCAACAAATCACGGGTTGTAC
>NZ_JAIBNX010000470.1 GCF_026130045.1 Micromonospora sp. CPCC 205371 | reverse complement strand
GAGAAGGAGAGCAAGGTTAGTGGCTAAGGTTCTGGTTACGGGTTCGGCCGGCTTCATCGGCGGTTATGTGGTCGAGGAGTTGTTGGGCCGTGGCCATGAGGTGGTCGGGCTGGACAACTATTCGAAGTACGGTCCGGTGTCGCACAGCTACGACACGCATCCTGGGTATGACTTCGTGGAGGGTGACGCTCGGGACACGTCGCTGATGACGAAGCTGTTGGCGGATTGTGATCATTTCATCGCAGGTGCGGCGATGATTGGTGGGATTTCGTACTTCCACGCCTACGCCTATGATCTGCTGGCGACGAATGAGCGGATCATGGCGGCGTCGTGTGACGCGGCGATCGCGGCGCGTCGGGATGGCCGGCTTCAGAAGGTGACGTACATGTCGTCGTCGATGGTGTTCGAGTCGACCGAGCGTTGGCCTTCTGTGGAGGGGGATGAGCGGAGGGTTCCGCCGCCGTTGTCGTCGTACGGTTTTCAGAAGTTGGCGGTGGAGTATTACGCGCGGGCGGCGTGGGAGCAGTACAGGTTGCCGTACACGATCGTGCGGCCGTTCAACTGTGTGGGTGTGGGTGAGGGTCGGGCGTTGGGTGAGGC
>NZ_JAIBNX010000047.1:44205-46340 GCF_026130045.1 Micromonospora sp. CPCC 205371 | reverse complement strand
GCCCCAGAGAACGCCGTGGCTCGGACGCGGCTGGGCGGGGAGGGGGGGGGCGGGGGGCGGGGGGGGGGCGGGCGCGGGCGCCCCGAGTGGGGGCGGGGCCGGCGCCGGCGGTAGCGGCGGGAAGGGTGCCGCCGTCCGGAGGGTGCTGCGCCAGCGGTCCACGCACGCGGCTGCCGGCGGTGGCGCCGTCGCGGCGGGCCTGGTGGTGATCGCGCTTGTGCTCACCGGCCAACCCACGCCGGTCGAACATCCGGAGGCCGCACCCTCACCGACCAGAGCGGCTCCCGCCTCGCCCCCTGCCGCCCCGACGCCCTCGCCGACCCAGACGCCGCCACCCGACCCGACACGGCCGCCAAGCTCGGTGCCCGCGCCTCCCTCGCGGTCACCGGACCAGCCAATCGCGGCGGTGGAAGCACGCCTCGAACCGGTCGGCACCTTGGTGCGCGGCCGCCCCGCCGTGCTGGCCCTGACGGTGACCCACACGGGCCGAGCCGGCGGCACCGCCGGCAGCTTCGTCCGCAGTCACGCCGCCGGAGTTGGGGTGGGCACGGCCGGAACTGGTGGGACTAGGGCGAGTCCGGCCGGCCCGAGCGAGAACACGGGCAGCGCGGGCGCGGGCAGCGCGGGCGGTTTTGGGGTGGTCGTGGAGGCCGGTCGGGGCCGGTTGGCCGCCGCGCCAGCCGTGCCCGACACCGGCCCGCTCACCGCGGAGGTCACCGTCCCCGGTGGCGTCGCGCTGCGCGACGGAGCGCCGGGTGGCGGGTGGCGGTGCACCGGGTCCGCCGGGCGTATCCGCTGCACGCGGCCCACTCTGCGCCCGGGCGCCACCACCCGCGGATACTTACCGGTCACCGTCTCCGGGACCGCGGCAGGCACCCCGCGGGTCCGGCTCACCGCGCCTCGCGCCGGCACGACGGCGGTCGCGCCGGTGGGCGTACGGGATGCCGGCCTCGCCGCGGTCTTCGCCGGCTCCCTGCCCGCCACCATCGCGGTCGGCGGCAACTCATTGCTCTCCTGCGATCCTCTGTCGCTCACCTGCCCAGCGGTGCGCGCCGGTTCGAAGCCGGGCGACAACGGCGACCACCGGATGGCCCGGTACGCCGACCCGGAGGCGCCGGCCGGCCTCCCGTACGGCTCCATGGTGAGTGGGGCCGACATCGCGGTACCCGGATCGGTGGTGTGGGCAGGCCTGTACTGGGCCGGCTCCGGCACCCCACCGACCACAGTGGCCGCTCGCCTGCGCGTACCAGGCGCCGCCGAATACGCGACGATCCGCGCTGACCGTGTGGACCGGACGACCCACGACGACTTCGACGGTGGCGCGTACCAGGCGACCGCCGACGTCACCACGCTGGTCCGCGGCGCACGTGACGGCACCTGGTGGGTGGCCGTCGACAAGGGAGCGTTCCGGACCGGCACGAACGCGTTCGGCGGCTGGACGCTGCTCATGGTGGTCCGGACCCACGGTCCGGCACGCACCGTCGCCGTCTTCGACGGGTTCACGCCGCTGGCCCGGGGGCAGTCGTTCTCGGCGCCGGTCTTCGGGGCTCCTGGTGCGGCGCAGGTCGGGTTCGTGGGCTGGGAAGGCGACCGCACCCTGACCGGCGATCGTGTGAAGCTCGGCGGGCGGTCGCTCGGCGACAATGTGGCGGCGAGCCGCGCGTCGGGTACCCCGGATGGGTGGCACACGTTCGGCACGGATGCACGCCGTCTCGGTACACGAATCTCGGGGTCCGCGGCGCTGACCGCGACGGCGGGCGACGACGCCTGGCTCCTCGGCCCCGTGGCCCTGCGGACCGAGGCCTGATCCGCCGCCTCTCCCGCAATCTCGAACATGTAGCGGCGCCCGGCGGGCCGCAGTGGTCGGGCTTGACGCAGCGCCGGATCGCTTAACGCGGCAGTGCCGATCGAGGAGACAACGCCGTTGAGTCAAGCGCGTGAGCCAGTTGCCAAGGTCGCCGTTTCCATGACGCGCTGTGAACACTTTCTGTTGCCAGAGCAGCTGCCAGAGCAGCAGTAGATGTTCACAGCGCGAGAGGCTCGCCGCGGGGATCGGGACAATCCGGTCGGTGCAGCCCGCGCTCCGGGGGCGGGGGCGGCGCGGGGGGGGGTGGGGGCGGCGGGCCGGCGCGTGC
>NZ_JAIBNX010000047.1:20771-44195 GCF_026130045.1 Micromonospora sp. CPCC 205371 | reverse complement strand
GACAAAGGGCAAACGCCCGCGAAAAAGAGATCAAGGCGCGTGCATTTGCCCTTGACCGACGCGGGCCGCGCGGCGCGCCCGCCCACGGGCCGCGTAAACGCGCGGAGCGCGTTTACGACTGATCGACGAGGAAAGCGGCGCGCACGGCACGGCGCACGGCGCGGCGCGGCGGCGTGGGCCGTTAGGCGAGGGTTGGGCCGGGGTGAGGGGTGCGGGGGGTGGTGTCGCGGAGCTCGGCCAGCCCCGCCGCCACCCCGCGGAGCAGGTCGCTCGCCTCGGTGAGCCGGGCCACCGACGGGTCTTCGGTGACCATCCGGCCGTCTTCCGCGACGTAGCTGGCGGCAGCCGCCACGAGCCGCTCGTACGCCGTCACGCCGGTATCGAGCTGCTCCACGAGCGTCGAGTGCGCGTCTTCGAGCGCGGGCCGGGTGTCCGGCGGCGCGAACCGCAGCGCTTTTTCCACTCCCGCCACCCGCTGCGCGAGGTCACGCAGCGAA
This sequence comes from Micromonospora sp. CPCC 205371, assembly GCF_026130045.1. Taxonomy (GTDB): domain Bacteria; phylum Actinomycetota; class Actinomycetes; order Mycobacteriales; family Micromonosporaceae; genus Phytohabitans. The sequence continues at coordinate 43,698 of NZ_JAIBNX010000047.1, read as the reverse complement.
CGCTCGGCGACCGCTGCCTCGAGCACCGCCGGCTCGCCGGGACCGGTGAGCCGTGCGGCGAGCCCGTTTAGCGTCATGGAGGCCCGATCGAGGCGCGCCCACGGACCGGCCGCCCCCGAACCACGCAAAGCGAACCGGGCCTGCTGCCGCCGTACCTCCTCGACGGCCGTGCGGCCGATCGGCAGCCGCTGGACGGCGTTGACCAGGCGTTGGCGGGCCTGCTCACCGGCCAGGGCCGGGTCGGGCGGCGGCGGGGCCGGCTGTGCGGCCAGGGCGCGCAGGTCGGCCCAGCGCCACCCGGCCAGCGCGACCGAACCGCCCGCGGCGGCCGCCCAGAAGGCGTCCGCGAGCCCGAGTCCCGCGTACGGGGTGAGGACGATGGCCGCGCCACCGAGGCCGCCCGCGAGGACGCTCCAGCGACGGGCCGATCGGCGCAACCGCTTCAGCCGCCGGAAGTACCTGGTCCGGGCGTCTGCCATCTCGTCCTCCCCGTGGCGTGTCAGCCTGCGGCGCTGGTGTCTCCCGCGCTCTTGTCGCGGGACAGGCTGGCGCGGATCTCGTCGAGTCGGGCCACTCCAGCCGTGTCGGCGGCGTTGGTGGCGTTGGCGGCCGGCTGCTCGACGGCGGGCTGCTCGGGCTTCGCCGCGAGCTTGTCACCGGACATGCTCGCCCGGATCTGCTCCAGCCGGGACGCGCCGGCCATGTCGAGCGTCGACTTCTGGATCTCCAGCATGCGCCCCTCGACGGAGTTGCCGGCCAGTTCGGCGCGGCCCATCGCGTTGGCGTACCGGCGCTCGATCTTCTCGCGCACCTCGTCGAGGGACGGAGTGTTACCCGGCGCGGCCAGCGACGACATGGACTCCAGGGAACGGGCGACGCTCTCCTGCATCTTGGCCTGCTCCAGTTGGCTGAGCAGCTTGGTGCGCTCGGCCAGCTTCTGCTGGAGGACCATCGAGTTGTTTTCGACCGCCCGGCGTGCCTGTGCAGCGGCGCCGAGTGCCTGGTCGTGCAGCGTCTTGAGGTCTTCCATCGACTGCTCGGCCGCGACGAGCTGGGTGGCGAGCGTCTGCGCCGTCTGCTCGTACTTTCCGGCCTCGGCCTCGTCGCCGCTGGATCGGGCCTTGTCGGCCAGCACAAGGGCCTGCCGGGCCATGGACTGGAGCCGCTCGACCTCGGACATCTGGCGGGACAGCTTCATCTCGAGCTGTCGCTGGTTGCCGATCACGGCGGCGGCCTGCTGCACGAGGGCCTGGTGCTGGCGCTGGGCGTCTTCGATGGCCTGCTGGATCTGCACCTTGGGATCGGCGTACTCATCTATCTTGGCGCCGAACAAGGCCATCATGTAGCGCCAGCCCTTGACGAACGGGTTCGCCATCTCCGCGGTATCCCCTCAGTGTGATCGCTCTTTGTGGCGCCGGCGCCGGGCAGCAACCCGGACGACGGCGCGGCAGATCCCCATCGTCCCAGCCCGACGCCAACCCGTCATGCGACCTCAGGGGGATATCCGGGTTTCGGCCGTCTCATCGAGAACCCTACGCGCATGCGCATGCGCCCAGCCACCCTTTGTCGATCAAGGGCAACCGCACCGATCAAGGACAAATGCACGCGGAAAAGAGATCCAACCACGTGCATTCGCCCTTGATCGACGGCGAGAGGGCGCGGAGCACGCGGGAGCGCGAGCGCACGGAGCGCGCGGGAGCGAGAGGGGCGCGGAGCACGCGGGAGCGCGAGCGCACGGAGCGCGCGGGAGCGAGAGGGCGCGGAGCGCGCGGGAGCGCGGCGGGCGGGCGCGCCTAGGCGGGCGGCGCCCTAGGCTGCGCAGAAGTCGCGGTCGCGTTGGACGGGGCGCATGTTGCGGGTGGTGCGCAGGGTGGCCTTTAGTGGCGTCTCCTGGCGTACCGACACGGACACCGAACCGTCGATGGCGACCCGGCGCATCGAGGCATCTGGCGCGAGCGCCCGCCCCGCGTCGGCCTGTGCCGGGATCTGCGCCGGCTCGGCCGTGGCCCGCCGCTCGTCGCGCACCGGCACCAGGACGCCGTCCATCTCTTCGGCCAGCTCGAGCGTGTCGCTCACCTCGCGCAGCAGCTCGGACAGCTGGGCGCCGAGTGCGTCACAGATCGCCGAGAGCAGCTCGCTGGACGCCTCTTTCTGGCCGCGTTCGATTTCCGACAGGTAGCCGAGGCTCACGTTTGCCGCGGTGGACACCTCGCGCAGGGTGCGATGCTGACCCTGCCGGCGCGCGCGCAATGCGTCGCCGATAACCCGACGTAGCAGGACCATCGCACCTCCCCCTGACGCGGACCGACCGGCGGCTGCCGGAGGCTTCCCGCAACCGTACCCGCTATCCGGCGGCACGACATCCCGCCGCGCTGCCGGTTCGCGCACAGCGTAGATCGCGCTCAGCACACGCCGAGACGCTCGCCGAGGAGGGCCAGCACGGCGTCGACGGCGGCCACGCGGACGGCCTGGCGGTCGCCGGACAGGTGTAGGTCGCGCACGGCCGAGCCGGAAGGGCCGGCCACCGCCACGTAGACGGTGCCGACGGGTACGCCGTTCTGCGGGTCGGGCCCGGCGACGCCCGTGGTGGACAACCCCCAGTCGGCCCGGCAACGCTCGCGCCCACCCTGGGCCAGCGCCACGGCTACGTCCGGATCGACCGGCCCGCGCTCGTCCAGAAGCTTTTCGGGTACGCCCGCGAGCGTCGCCTTGAGATCGGTGGCGTACACCACGAGCCCGCCCCGGAACACGGCGCTCACTCCGGGAATGGTGACCAGTGTGGCGGCCAGCAGCCCACCGGTGAGCGACTCGACGGCGGCAAGAGTCTCGCGCCGCTCGATCAGCGCCCGGACGAGCGTATCGACGGTCACGTGGCGCCGGCGTTGCGGCGCAGGCGCAGCGCCCGGAGTGTGTAGTCGAGCCCGGTGATCACGGTCACCACCACGGCGGCCGCCATGATCCACGGACCGACGGCGGCCAGTTCCGACGGGAACGGCCACAGGTACCAGCTGATCGCCAGGATCTGGAGCGTCGTCTTGATCTTGCCACCGCGGCTGGCGGCGATCACGCCGTACCGGATGACCCAGAACCGCAGCGCCGTCACCCCGAACTCGCGGATCAGGATGACCACGGTCACCCACCACGGCAGCCGGTCGTACCAGGACAGCAGCAGCAGTGCGGTGCCGGTGAGCGCCTTGTCGGCGATCGGGTCGGCCACCTTGCCGAACGCGGTCACCAGCCCGTATCGCCGGGCGATCCAGCCATCGGCGAAGTCGGTGCCCGAGGCGAACATGAACGTCAGGCACGCGGCGATCCGCCAGCCCTGGTGGACCATCTCGGACGCCAGCACCATGCCGACGAAGACCGGTACGAGCACGAGCCTGAGGAGGGTCAACGCGTTGGCGGCGTTGACGACCGGAACGGAGACGGCCGCTGCCCCCCGCTCGGTCATGCGCCGCCTCCCGCAGCCGCCACCGCCGCCGAAACCATCTCGACCGGCACCGCCACCAGGTCGACACCCTCGGTGGCGGTGACGGTGGCCCGCACCAGGTCGCCAGGGCGCAGCGCGGCCAGGTCGACCCCGTCGCCCGCGACCAGCGTGGTGGAACCGTCGACCTCGGGCGCCTGATGGGCCGCGCGCCCCTCGACCACCCCGTCGTCTATGGTGTCGACCAGCACCTCGACCGTGCTGCCCAGTCGGTCGGAGGCCCGCTGGGCGCACAGCTCGTCGGCCAGCGACAGCAGCTTCTCGTATCGCCGCTTGATCGTGGCGCGACTCACCTTGCCGGTCATCGTGGCGGCCTCGGTGCCGTCTTCGTCGCTGTAGTCGAAGACGCCGATGGCGTCGAGCCGCGCCTCGGTCAGGAAGCGCACCAGCTCATCGACGTCGCTCCGGGTCTCGCCCGGGAAACCGACGATGAAGTTGCTGCGCGCACCGGCCTCGGGGGCGTGTGCCCGCGCGGAAGTCAGCAGCTCCAGGAACCGCTCGGTCGACCCGAACCGGCGCATGCGCCGCAGGACCGGCTCGCTGGAGTGCTGGAAGGAGAGGTCGAAGTACGGCGCGACGCCCGGTGTGGTGGCGATCACCTCGACCAGGCCCGGTCGGGTCTCGGCGGGCTGCAGGTAGCTGGCCCGGACGCGGACGATGCCCTCGACCGCGGCGAGCTGCGGCAGCAGCTTTTCGAGCAGCCGGGGGTCACCGAGATCCTTGCCATACGACGTGGAGTTTTCGCTCACGAGCACCAGCTCGCGCACGCCGGTCTTGGCCAGCCACTCGGCCTCGGCGAGCAGTTCGTCCGGAGTACGCGAGACGAAGGACCCACGGAATGAGGGGATCGCGCAGAAGGAGCACCGGCGGTCGCAGCCGCTAGCGAGCTTGAGGGACGCGACCGGGCCCTCCTGTAGGCGGCGCCGGCGCAGGTGCTTGGGCAGCGCGTGACCGGGCACGACGACGCCGGTGTCGCGCCGGGCCACCGGCGTGATCGGCAGCAGCTCGCGCCGGTCGCGGGGGGTGTGCGCGGCCAACTGCTCGCCGCTGCGCACCGCTTCGAGCCGCGCGGAGATGTCGGGGTAGTCGTCGAACCCGAGCACGGCGTGCGCCTCGGGCAGGCTGGTGGCAAGCTCGCGCCCGTATCGCTCGGCCATGCAGCCGGCGGCCACCACCTTGGCGCCCGTGTCGGCGGCGGCCATGAGGGTCTGGATCGAGTCTTGCTTGGCCTTGTCGACGAAGCCGCACGTGTTGACCAACACCACGTCGGCGGCCTCGCCGTCGGTGGTCACGTCCCAGCCGTCGGCGTGCAGCCGGCCCGCGAGCTCCTCCGAGTCGACCTCGTTACGCGCGCAGCCGAGCGTCAGCAGCGCGACCCTGCGGGGCTGCGCAAGTGAGGGGCGTGCGGAGGAGGAGTCAGACACCATCCGAGGGTACCGGTCGGGCCTGACAACCTCGTAGTTAGACGGCGGCGGCGCGTGGCGCCGGGAACGGGCGGCGCAGGGTGAACGCCTCGGGGGAAGGACCCGACCGGTTCAGCAGGTCGCGCCGCTTACCAGCCTCCTGGAGGGTGGGCAGGGTGCCGGCCGGTATCCACCACAGCACCAGGTGCTCGCCGACGCCTTCGTGGTGAAACCACTCCCGCCGCCGGCGCACCGCCTCCAGGTGGTCACGAGTCTGGTAGGTGTACGCCCGCAGCGACTCCACGTCCTCCCAGACCGACAGGTTGACCAGCATGTCGGGGCCGAACGGGCGTAGGCCAGTCGAGTCTTCGCCGCCCTCCTCGATGAGCCGCCACACGAACCCGGGCGACGCGTCGGCGAGGGCGTTGAGCGGGGCCAGGCCGGCTACGAAGTCGGCCATCGAGGGATCGTCGAGGGGGGCGTTCATGCGAGCGACGTTGAGCTCGGCGAGGTGGAAATCCATGCGCGTACTATAAATCATCGCCGTTGTTTTTAGAAAGGCGCACACAGCAGTCGCCCGGTGCCGGGTCCAGCCGGGCACACCAGCCGGTGCCCTCTACCAGGCCTTCGACCAGCGCCAGGTTCATCCCGCACACCAGCGGCGGGAACTGCTCCGCCAGCCGGTGGAAGGGACAGTTGCGCAGGCGCACCTCTTGATCCTCGACCGCTGGGTGGTACCCGCGCTCCGCGAGCAGGGCGACCACGTCGGACCCGGCGGCGTCCGCGCGGCCGCGTCGGCGCGCGACCTCGAAGAGCGCCGCGTCGGCGCCGGAACGCTCGATGGCCTCGGCCAGCAACTCGGCCGCGGACCCGTAGGTGCGCGGTGGCACGCTGACCGCGCGCTCGACGGCCGCGCGGTGGTAGAGCTTCGCGGGCCGCCCGGCCCCCGGCCCGGACTTTCCGGTACGCCGCGCGAACGACGCCTCCAGCAAGCCGGCGTCTACCAGCTTGTCGAGATGAAAAGCGGCAAGGGTACGGCCGACGCCGACCGCCGTCGCGACCTCGTCGCGCCCGACGGGCGACGCGCTCGCGACCACGGCGTCGTACGCCGCACGCCGCACAGGGTCGGTCAGCAGGGAGAGGGCGTCCAAATCGTCCACTCTCCGAGTCTAAGACTCACCGCCATTGGTGATAGAGGCCATGACCTCGCCCAGCTCGTCCGGCTTGATCAGCACGTCACGCGCCTTGGAGCCCTCGGACGGCCCGACGATCCCCCGGGTCTCCATGAGGTCCATCAGGCGCCCCGCCTTGGCGAAGCCGACCCGCAGCTTGCGCTGCAACATCGACGTCGAGCCGAACTGCGACGTGACCACCAGCTCGATCGCCTGCACCAGCAGGTCGAGGTCGTCGCCGATGTCTTCGTCGATCTTCTTCTTGGGCTCGGCGGGCGCCAGCACGTCCGGCCGGAACTCCGGCTCGCGCTGGTCCTTGCAGAACTTGACGATGTCCTGGATCTCCGGTTCGGACACCCAGGCGCCCTGGATGCGGATGGGCTTGGACGCGCCCATCGGCAGGAACAGCCCGTCGCCGCGACCGATCAGCTTCTCCGCGCCGGGCTGGTCGAGGATGACCCGCGAGTCGGCGAGCGACGACGTGGCGAACGCGAGCCGCGACGGCACGTTCGCCTTGATGAGGCCGGTGACCACGTCGACCGAGGGGCGCTGGGTGGCCAGTACCAGGTGGATGCCGGCCGCGCGGGCAAGCTGCGTGATCCGCACGACCGAGTCTTCGACGTCGCGCGGCGCCACCATCATGAGGTCGGCGAGCTCATCGACGATGACCAGCAGGTACGGGTACGGGCGGATCTCGCGCTCGCTGCCCGGCGGCGGCTTGATCTGCCCCGCGCGCACCTTGCGGTTGTAGTCGTCGATGTGGCGTACCCCGGCGGCGGCCAGGTCGTCGTAGCGCATGTCCATCTCGCGCACGACCCATTCGAGGGAGTCGGCCGCCTTCTTCGGGTTGGTGATGATGGGCGTGACGAGGTGCGGGATGCCCTCGTACGCGGTCATCTCGACGCGCTTCGGGTCGATGAGGACCAGCCGCACCTCGTCGGGCGTGGCCCGGCTGAGGATCGAGACGAGCAGCGTGTTGAGGCAGGACGACTTGCCCGCGCCGGTGGCGCCCGCGATGAGGATGTGCGGCATCTTGGCGAGATTGGCCACCACGTAGCCGCCCTCGATGTCCTTGCCCAGCGCGACCAGCATTGGGTGGTGGTCGCTGGCCGCCGCCCGCGACCGCAGCACGTCACCGAGCGCCACGTCTTCCCGGTCGGAGTTCGGAATCTCGACGCCGACCGCGCTCTTGCCCGGGATCGGGCTCAGGATGCGCACGTCGGGCGACTTCACGGAGTACGCGATGTTGCGGGACAGCTGGGTGATTCGCTCCACCTTGACGCCGTGACCCAGCTCCACTTCGTACCGGGTGACCGTCGGACCCCGTGTGAAGCCGGTCACGGCCGCGTCGACGTCGAACTGCTCGAAGACGCCCTGGAGCGCCGCGATCACCTCGTCGTTGGCCTTGCTGCGGGTCTTCGCCGCGGCCCCCGCGCGCAACAGATTGGCCGGCGGCAGCTTGTAGTCGCCGGCCAATCCGGTAATCGCCAACTGCTCTGCCCGAGTGGGTGGCGGTGAGTGCTCGGGCGGCTCGGCCACCGGACCACCCCCGCGTTTGCGGGGAATCGCCACCGTGTCACGGACGATTTCGTCTTCGTCGCCGGACTCGCTGCCCTGCTCCGCAATCGTCGCCTGGCGGCGCCGTGACGAGCGGCGGCGGGGCGCGGGGACCGGCTCCTCGTCCTCCTCGTCCTCGTCTGTGCCTTCCTCGGCGGCGACCGGGCGGCCCAGCACCGAGGCCACGAGCACGCCCAGCCGCTCGGGCACCTTGTTGATGGGGGTCGCGGTGATGACGAGCAGGCCGAAGAGCAACAGCAGGACCAGCAACGGCACGGCGACCCACTGGGTCACCGCCCGCTCCAGCAGCGACCCGATGCCCGCGCCGATGAGGCCGCCCGCGTAGTCGCGCTGCGTGTTGTCGATGGGCGACTGCCCGATGTGGAGCAGGCCGGCGGACGCCAGGATGAGGGCCGACCAACCGACCATGCCGCGGCCGCGGCGCGCCGGGTCGCCCGGCTCGCGCATCAGCCGGATGGCAGCGAACAGCAACAGCAACGGCAGGGCCGCCGCGATCGCACCGAAGAACAGCCGCATGCTGTCGGCCACCCAGGTGCCGACCGGGCCCGCCGAGGAGAACCAAACCGCCACGCCGCTGAGGATGGCGACGCCGAGCACCAGCAGGCCGGCGCCGTCGCGGCGATGCTCGGGGTCGAGGTCACGGGCGGTCGCCGCCTGCTTGCCGACACTGCGCGCCGCCCAGCCGACGCTGTGCGCGACACCCATCCAGACCGCGCGGATGCCGCGACCGGCCAGGACCGCGATGCTGGGATTCGTGGTACGCCGAGCGGGCCGGCGATTGCGGGCTGTGGTGCCACGCGTGGCAGCCGCGCCGCGCGTCGTGGTCGCGCCACGCCGCCGACTCGCCGAAGAGGTACGGCCCGCCATACCATCACACGGTAGGGGGTTCAGCCCGCGAACCTGGGGATTTGTGGGCGTGTCCACGCGTTGGCACGCTCGACGTAGGGTGCTCTGGACAACTCACGCCAGTACGGAAGGACACGTGCATGCCACCGCCGGACGGTGAGGTGCAGATTCTCGCGCCGCTCACCAATGAGCTGATCACGCAGGTGTTGAGCGCGCGCGACTACCATTTTGGTGTCGACGACGACGGCGACGTCGGGGGGATGTGGGACGACAACGTCATCTACTTCTTCCGCCGCGGCGCCGACAACGAGATCCTCCAGATCCGGGTGCTGTCCAGCACCGACTTCACGGTCGACGACGTGCCGCGGCTATACGAGTTCTGCAACGAGTGGAACCACGACCGCTTGTGGCCGAAGGCGTTCGTGCACGTGGCCGACGATGGCTCGGCCCGGGTCTGTGGCGAGCTCACCACCGACCTCGAGCGCGGTGTCTCCCTGGCCCAGCTCGACCAGCTCATGGAGTGCGGTATCGCCACCGGCTGCCAGCTGGCGAGCGCGGCGGCGGAGCTCAAAGGGTGAGCGAGCACCGGTTCCAGGTCGACTTGCGCGGCGTGGTGGACCTGCTCAGCCACCACCTGTACGCCAGCCCGCGCGTCTACGTGCGCGAGCTGTTGCAGAACGCCGCTGATGCCATCACGGCGCGTGGCGAGGGCGAGCCGGGCCGGGTCGTCATCGAGCCGCTGCCCGACGGCGCGCTGCGCGTCAGCGACAACGGCATCGGCCTGACCGAGGAAGAGGTGCACACGTTCCTGGCGAGCGTCGGCCGCACCTCGAAGCGCGACGAGTTGGGCTTCGCCCGGCAGGACTTCCTCGGCCAGTTCGGCATCGGGCTGCTCTCCTGCTTCATGGTCGCCGACGCCATCGAGGTCGTGACGAAGTCCGCCACGGGCGGCGACGCCGTGCGGTGGACCGGGTACGGGGATGGGCGGTACACCGTCGCCGCTGGCGAGCGCGACGAGGCCGGTACGACGGTGACGCTGCGCCCCCGCGTCGGCGCCGAGCACTGGCTGAGGCCCGACACCGTCCGCCAGCTCGCGTCCTCGTACGCCCACCTCCTGGACGTCGACGTGACGGTGAGTGGCGAGCGGATCACGGAGCCGGAGGCTCCGTGGGAGATCAAGCACGACGACCCGGAGGTACGGCGGGCCGCGCTCCTCGACTACGGCGCGACGCTGCTCGGCAGCCGCCCGATGGAGGTCATCGACCTCGACGTGCCGGAGGCCGGATTGCGCGGCGTGGGCTTCGTGCTCGCGTCACCGACGGCCGTCGGCCAGGGTGGGCACCGGGTGTACCTCAAGCGGATGCTGCTCAGCGAAGACGCGTCGAAACTGATGCCGGAGTGGGCGTTCTTCGTGCGCTGCGTGGTCGACACCTCACAGCTGCGTCCCACCGCCAGCCGTGAGGCCCTGTACGAGGACGACCTGCTCTCGTCGGTGCGCGAGTCGCTGGGCGCGCAGGTGCGCACCTGGCTGCTCGACCTGTCCGCCAACCACCCGGAGCGGCTCGCGGCCTTCCTGCGGGTGCACCACCTGGGCGTCAAGGCGCTCGCGGTGCGCGACGACGAGATGCTCCGCCTGGTCGACGCGTGGCTGCCGTTCGAGACCAGCCGGGGCAGCATGCCGCTTCGGGTGTTCCGCCGTGGCGTGACGATGATCCGGTACGTGGAGACGGTCGACGAGTTCCGGGCGCTCGCCGCGATCGCCAGCGCCGCTGGCACGCCGGTCGTCAACGCCGGATACGCGTACGACACCGAGATCCTCGAACGACTGTCCCGTTTGGACCCGGACATCCGGGTGCGCCGGCTCGACCCCGGTGAGCTGGCCGCCCGGCTCGAACCGCTGCCCACCGAGCAGGAGGTCACGGTCGCGCCGTTCCTGGAGACCGCCCGGTCGGTGCTGCGCGAGCTCGACTGCGTGCCGCTGATCCGGCAGTTCGACCCGGTGACCATGCCCGCTCTGTACGTCATCAGCCAGCGCGCCCGCACCCAGGACGCGGTCCGGCGCGGCCGTGAGGCGTCCGACGATCTGTGGGCAGACGTGCTCTCCGCGTTCGACGACGTGACCGTCGAGCACCGGCCAGAGCTGGTCCTCAACTGGCGGCACCCGCTGATCCGCAAACTCGCCTCGTACCCGCCGGGCCCCGCGCTGCGGCACGCCGTCGAGGCCCTGTACGGCCAGGCCCTGCTGGCTGGCCATCACCCGCTGCGCGCAGTGGACAGCGCGGCGCTCAACCGTTCCTTCCTCGCGCTGCTCGACCGCGCGTTCCCATCGGAGGCACCATGAGTACGGAGTTGCGCCACGCGCTCGACGACGCCACGTCGATGCCCGACGGCGATGGAAAGATCGCTGAGCTGGAGCGCATCACCACGCACGCCGACGCCGCCGGCGACGTCCGGCTCGCATACGACTCGCGGATCGCGCTGATCGACGCGTACAACAACCACACCGAGCGCTGGCGGATGCTGCCCGCGTTCGGCTGGTGCCTGGCGGCGTTCGACAAGAACCCCTCGCTGTTCGACGACTGGGACGCCGAGCAGCTGCGCTGGTACCACAAGTGGGCGGTCGCCACGCTGCGCAGCACGCCTCGGGTCGGCCTCGCGCAGACCCGCGCCGCGCTCGACGACATGGAGCGCCGGTTCCGCGAGGGCGGCCACAGCATGCAGACCATCTACAACCTCCGGTGCAAGATCGCCGACCACGTCGGTGACCGCGAGGAGGCGCGGCGGTGGTTCGAGCTGTGGCGCACCACCGACCGGGACGAAAACAGCGACTGCGCAGGCTGCGACCCGTCCCGCCAGGCGGAGCTGCTCGCGGGTTGGGGCGAGTGGGAAGACGCCCTCCGCACCGTCGAGCCCGTGCTCAACGGCGTGCTCGGCTGCACCGAGCAGCCCGAAAAGGCGCTGGTCACCGTGCTGGAGCCGTACATGCGGCTGGGGCGCCTCGACGACGCGGCGCGGGCGCACGTGCGGGCGTACCGCCGGCACCGGTTCGAGCGGGACGCGTTCCCGTTCCTGCCCGAGCACATCCGGTTCTGCGCGCTGACCGGCAACGTCGACCGGGCCCTAGAGATCCTCGGCGAGCACCTCGAATGGCTGGAGCGGCCGTTCGACGAGGCGTCGGCGATGGAGTTCGCGGCGGCCGGTGCGCTGGCCTGTGGCCTGTCCCCCGACACCGTGGTGGCGGGCCGCCCAGCGGGCGAGCTCGGCAAGGAGCTGGCCAACCAGGCACGCGAGATCGCCGCGCAGTTCGACGCCCGCAACGGCAGCGACCACCAGTCCCGGCGGGTCGAGGCGTGGCTGGCCCTGAGCCCGATCGCCGAGCACGTGGAGCTGCCGCCGGACCAGCCGGCCGGTCCCGGCCCGGAGGCCGCGCTGCCCGCCGAGGGCCGCGAGGAGGTCGTCGGTCCCCTGACGCTGGAGGCGATCACCGGGGCGCTCAACGACCGCGGCGACAAGTACTACGTCGACGAGGACGGCACGGTCGGTGGCACCTGGGGACGGGCGCACATCACGTTCGACCGGATGGGCGAGGGCAACGAGATCCTGCACATCCGGGTCGTCGCCCAGCGCCGGCTATCCGCCGAGCGGCTGGCCGAGGCGTACGCGTTCTGCAACGCCTGGAACCACGACAAGCTGCTGCCGAAGGCGTACGTGCACGACACCGGCGAGGGTGAGCTGATCCTGGCCGGCGACGTCAGCACCGACCTGGAGCACGGGGTGGCGGCTGGTCAGCTGGCCGTGCTGATCCACGCCGCGCTCATGACCGGTGCCCAGTTCGCGGACGAGGCGGCGCAGCTGCCCTAGCTCGGGACCGCCGCAGCATGAGGTAGCCGATCCATGACGTGAGCACGGCGGCCGCCGCCAATGCCTGCGCCACGGGGGTGTACTGCTGGGGGTAGATGACGCCCTCGACGTACCGGTCGATGAAGCCCTGCGTCAGGCCGGCCTCGCCGGCCTGACGCCGCGACCAGTCTTCGGCGTAGGTCAGCGGGCACACCAACCGGCCCGCGATCACCGCGAATCCCCACGCACCGGCGACCAGGTGCGGCCAGATCGCGCGCGGCCAGCGCCACGCGAGGAAGCCGCCGGTCACCAGGTACAGCAGGTACGCGAAGTGCAGGCCGAGAATCAGCGTGGTCAGGTACTGGTACCCCATGTACCAGCAAGCTCACCCCCGCCCCGCGCGGTCGGGGTGAGGTCGCGCCCCCAGGGGACGTGGCGCCGCCGTCCCGTACCTGGTCGCCGGCACCCGACCGGCCCACCGACCCGCCTGACCCGATATGGCGGGCGTCGGGGCCCCTCACCTCAGCCCCGGCGAACGAGGAGGTTGCGCTCGCCGCGGCTCACCCGCGAGAGCCCGGATGGCAGGTGCCGGGCTCCCGCACCACAAGCTAGGAAGTACTGATCCCGAGCGTGTACGCGCCCGAGCCGCTGTCCGACTCCACCCGGTACCGGTAGGCACCGGCCGGCGCGTCCACGACGATCTGCTCGTCGGAGCTCGGTCCGGTGGCGCGTGCCACGGTCTGGAAGGACCGGCCGTTCCACCGCTGGAGGTAGAGGTCGAAGTCGGCACCGGCCGGACCGTCGAGGCAGGCCGTGAGCTGCGCCGTACCGGTCATCCGGAAGAACCGGCCGTTGGGCTGGACTTGGCGGCTGCCGGTGCGGCCGAGCGAACCGGTCATCACGTTCTCCATGTCGGCGCACTGGCCGGCCGGCGGTTCGGCGGGCTCTTCCGGCGCCTCCGTGGCCGGCGGCGGGGCTTCCCCTCCGCCGCCGCCGTTCGCGGAGGTGACCAGCGTCAGCCCGTTGCGCTGGAGAATCTCGTTCAGCGGCTGGAAGAACGTCGTACCGCCGACCGTGCAGTTGCCGGACCCACCCGATGTGACGCCCTGCGCCTGGTCACCCGACATCCACGAGCCGCCCGAGTCACCCGGCTCGGCACAGACGTTCGTACGGGTCAGGCCGGTTACCGTGCCCTCCGGGTAGTTGACCGTTGCGTTCTTGGCCTGGATCACGCCGCACCGCGTGCCCGTCGTCGAGCCTGACCGGCAGATCGACGCGCCCACCGGTGCCTCCTCCGAACCGGCAACGACGACCTCGCCACCGTTGAAGTCGTTCACCACTGGCCGCGGCGTCCAGTCACCGTTCACCCGCACCACACCGAAGTCGTCACCGGGGAACGACGAGGCGCTGAAGGTGCCCTGCGCCTGCTGGTTGAAGCCGGTGGTGTCGTCGCCGACCTGGCCGCAGTGCCCGGCCGTCACGAAGCCACCCTCGACCGAGAAGCCGACCGAGCAGCGCCCGTTGCCGATGAAGAACGGGTCGCCGCCGCGCACGTCGAAGAACGGCACCGGCGCCTCGTCGGTCGACACCACACGCACGCCGGCCGCACCGCCCGCGAATTCGCGGGCCGCCGCCTCAGCACCAGCATTTGCCAGTACCACGACCGAGTTGGTCGCCACGTCGATGTACCAGCCGGGCAGCTCGGGCGACGCCGTTGCCGCTCGCCGGTCCAGGCTCTGCTTGAGGGAGTCGAGCTCGGTCGCGGAACGCTCCACGACCTTCGGCTCGGCGCCGGCAGCCCGCACCTCGTCGGCCAGCGCGCTGTCGGTCACCGCGACCATGAGCTGACCACTGTCCTTGTTCAACCACCCACCGGCGTACGCCGCCGACACGTCCTGTCGCAGTTCCGCGAGGGTGCGGGTAGCCGCCCGCTCGGAGTCCAGCCGCCGCTGCGCCTGATCCGCGCTGAGCGCCAGATCGCGCTGGAGAGCCGCGAGCAGCTCCGGCTCCGCCCTGTTGCCGGCCGTGATGCGCTCATCTTCGCCCGCCGTCGCGAGCGCCGGCACCGTGATCGCTGCGGCCGCCCCCAGCGTCCCGATGATCACGCTGGCAGCGAGTACCCGCCTGCGATCCATCCGTGCCTCCTTCCGCCTCCCCCAACGTCACTGACGTTGAAACGGAGTACGGAAACAGAGCTAGACGCGGATGAATGCACCGCCGGTGGTCGATCTCACAAAGAAAATCACCCGAGTAGTGAACCGATCACAACTCGTGATCACGAATGGCGGCGACGAAGGCGCGCCATTGCTCCACTTCGAAGGTCAACACCGGCCCGGTTCGGTCTTTCCCGTCGCGCACGGCAACCAGCGGTTGCGCAAGAGCCACCTCCACGCAGGCATTTGACTCACAATAAGAGCTTTGTCGCCACAGCACGTGCACGGCGCCTGCCATCACCGACCACCTTCCGTAGATGCCACAACCACGATACGTAGCGAGACCGATCAACAGAAGCGCTAGAAAAAAGATCTTGGTGGTCCACCTGTTGGCAGACCACCAAGACCGACACGCGTGCTTATGAGCGGCTCTTCAACGTCCCGTCGCAAAGCGCCTGGAGGAAATTCGCCCAACCCGTCGTAGAGAACTCCAACACTGGTCCGGCAATTTCTTTCGAGTCACGCACATATACCTTGGGAAGGTTGTCGAAACTAGCTTCCAGACACGCCGATGATTCGCATCTGCTGCTCTTCTTCCACAACCGCGTCGGTCCGTTGCTGGGCAATGTAGTCCTTTCGATAGTGAATGGTTGCCCGCTTCGGACAGCGATCGGCCGTGCCGGTGGCGGGCGGCGGGGCCGCCGGCGCTTGTCAGCCGGGACGTTTGCGCTGATCCAGGGAGGAGATCATCGTTGCGGCACGAGCCTCGATCAGCCGCGCGGACTCCTCCTCGGTATACGAAGCCGTCCAGAGTTGTTCAAATATACGTCTATGCCTGTCAATATTGGCTCGGGCATGGACGATCTCATCGAGCAGATGGCTCTCCCGATAAAGGACAGCATTCTCCTCGTCCCCAATATCCAGTATCGTGAACGGCCCGAGCATCGCGATGGGAGCCGCCTCCGCGAACGGTACGACCCTGATGACGACCCTGCCGGCCCGTGTCAGTGAGACCAGCTCTCTGAGCTGACCTGCCATGGTGCGCGCGCCCCCGACCTCCCGGTGCAGCACCGACTCGTCGAAGATGAGGAAATAGTCAGGCGGGTCCGGTCGGTCGAAAACGTGGGCACGACGCTGCATCCTCGCCTCGAGGCGTGCATCCAGATCGACGTCCGAGAGATCGTGTCGCCAGAAGTTCAGCACATAACTCGCGTACTCGCGTGTCTGCAGGATGCCGGCGATGAGCGTTGGGTGGAAATAGCGGATAGCCGTCGCTTCACCTTCGAATTGAAGAAGCTGAAGCATGGCAGGGGTCATGTGTTCGCGGTATCGCGGCTCGTCCCACCAGCCGCGTTGGCGAGACCTCCGCGCGGCCTGGACCAGGTCTTCGATCCGCTCTTGACCATCGACGCCGTACAGCTCCAGCATCGCGAGCAGGTCAGTTCGCGATACGGTCACGTCGCCTTTTTCTATGCGGTTGACCTTCGAAAGTGACCAGTCCAGCTCGTCAGCCACATATCCCTGGGTGAAACCCTTCGCCTCGCGTGCGGCACGCAACGCGAGACGAACTCGGCGGCGGGCCGCCGCAGGGGATTCACCGGACACCATGATCCCTACTCGGCAGAGTGCGATATGGCAGATCGAGACAACGCTGGACCTTACACCCTCCAACACGCCGATGGGGGGACCCGACAGATAAATCTTACGCGTCGACGGCCTGCTCCATGACCCTCACCAAGGCCCTCTTGACCTGGCCAAATGATCGCTCGTCACAGGTGCTGAAGAGGCAGACCGGGGTGCCCTGATGGCGGGCCCACAACTCGAAGCGCCGGTCCCGCCGCAGCAGTATGACCTGGGCGTCGGATAATTCGCGGATGGCGAACACACGCGGGTACGGGCGCAAGATCCGGAAGTCCCGGTGCGTGATCACAATGCGCGGGCCCCGGTAGAAGATGGTCATATCCCGGCACCTCCTTCTGTCATTGCCAAGAAGGAGGCGGCTGCGCCAAGATGGCTGGTGTCCGGCCCGCCCCTCCTGGCAGTGGGTGAGGCCTCTGCGGTGCCTGGGTGCGAGCCGGGCACCGCATCTTGCTGACGCCAGTATGAGCAGACACGGTCCGTGATCGCCATACCGCTAACTGCGATATGGCAGAATGCGAAACCGCTATACCTCTACGACCGTCGGCACGATCATCGGACGCCGGCGGTATGCCTCGTTGACCCAGCGGCCAACGGTGCGGCGGACGATCTGCTGGAGCTGATGTGGATCGGTGATGCCGTCCAGCGCGGCCCGGTCGAGCGCCTCGGTGATCAAGGGAACGACGGCGTTGAAGGCGCCCGGGTCTTCCGAGAAGCCCTTCGTGGACACGGTCGGGCCGCCGACGACCTTGCCGGTGACCGAGTCGACCACCACTGTTGCCGCGATGAAACCGCCGTCGCCCAAGATGCGCCGCTCGGTGAGCAGCGACTCGCCCACGTCACCGACCGCCAGCCCATCCACGTAGACGTACCGGCTCTTGACGTGCCCCACCAGTTCGGCGCGGCCGTCGACTAGGTCGACCACGTCGCCGTCTTCGCACAGAACCACGCGGTCGGCCTCGACACCGGACTCTATGCCTAGGCGGGCGTGCGCGCGCAGGTGCCGCCACTCCCCGTGTATGGGCATGAGGTTGCTCGGCTTGACCATGTTGAGCAGGTAGAGCAGCTCACCGGCCGGGGCGTGGCCGGAGACGTGGACCTTCGCCACGTCCTTGTGGATCACCGTCGCCCCTGCGCGAGAGAGCTTGTTGATCACCCGGTACACGGATGTCTCGTTGCCCGGCACCAGCGAGCTGGCCAGCACCACCGTGTCGCCGGGAGCGATCGTGATGTGCCGGTGGTCGCCGGTGGCCATGCGGCCCAGGGCACTCATCGGCTCACCCTGCGAACCGGTGGACATCAGCACGATCTCGTCCGGCGGCAGCGTAGCGGCCTCGTCGAGCCCGACCACCAGTCCACCCGGGATGCGCAGCAGGCCCAGGTCGCGGGCGATACCCATGTTGCGCACCATGGACCGGCCGATGAAGGCCACCTTGCGCTCGTACTCGAACGCCGAGTCAAGAACCTGCTGCACCCGGTGCACATGCGACGCGAAGCTCGCCACGATGATGCGGCCCTTCGCCTTCGCGAAGATCGAGTCGAGGACCGGGCCGATGTCACGCTCTGAGGTGACGAAGCCGGGCATCTCCGCGTTCGTCGAGTCGGACAGCAGCAGGTCGACGCCCTCGGCGCCCAGCCGCGCGAACCCGGCCAGGTCGGTGATCCGGCCGTCGAGCGGGAGCTGGTCCATCTTGAAGTCGCCCGTATGCAGCACCAACCCCGCCGGCGTGCGGATGGCGACCGCCAGCGCGTCGGGTATCGAGTGGTTGACCGCGAAGAACTCGCACTCGAACGGCCCCAGCCGCTCCCGCTGCCCCTCCCGAACGGTCAGCGTGTACGGCTCGATCCGCCGCTCGGCGAGCTTCGCCTCCACCAGCGCCAGCGTGAACTGCGAACCCACCAGCGGGATGTCGGGCTTGTGCGCGAGCAGGTACGGCACCGCGCCGATGTGGTCCTCGTGACCGTGCGTCAGCACGATCGCCTGGACGTCGGCGAGCCGGTCGAGGATCGGCTGGAAGTCCGGCAGGATCAGGTCGACGCCCGGCTGCTCGACGTCGGGAAACAAGACTCCACAGTCGACGATGAGCATCTTGCCGCTGTACTCGAAAACCGTCATGTTGCGACCGATCGCACCCAGGCCGCCCAGCGGGGTGACCCGAAGGCCGCCCTCCGGAAGCGGCGGTGGCGCGTCGAGCTCGACGTGCGCTGCCGTCATAGGGCGATCCCCGCGGTCGCGCAGTCGTCGCGGAGCTCAGCGAGCTCGGCGTCGGTGGCGTCCACCAGGGGCGAGCGCACCGGGCCTGCGGGCAGGCCGCGCACCTTCAACGCCGCCTTGACCATGACCGTGCCCGGCAGCTTGAAGATGCCCGTGTAGAGCGGCAACAGCCTGCGGTGCAGCTCGCCCGCGGTGGCGACGTCGCCGCGCTCGTACGCCTCGATCATCTCCTTGGTCTCCGGACCGCAGAGGTGCGTGGACGTGCCCACCACGCCCACGCCGCCGATGGCCAGCAGCGGCAGGGTCAGCGCGTCGTCGCCGGAGTAATACGCCAGGTCGGCACGCCGCTTGACCCAGGAGGTCGCCGTCAGGTTGGCCTTCGCGTCCTTGACGCCCACGATCCGCGGGTGCTCGGCCAGCTTGACCAGCGTCTCGGTCGCGATCTCGACACCCGAGCGGTGCGGGATGTCGTAGAGCATCACCGGCAGGCCGGTCGTGTCGGCCACGGCCGTGAAATGCCTGATCAGGCCCGCCTGTGTCGGCTTGTTGTAGTACGGCGTCACCACGAGCAGGCCGTGCGCGCCGGCCTTCTCGGCGGCGGCGGCCAGCTCGATCGTGTGCCGCGTGTCGTTGGTGCCGACGCCGGCGACCACCTTGGCGCGGTCGCCCACCGCCTCCACGACCGCCCGTACCAGGGTCTCCTTCTCCCCGTCGGACGTGGTGGGAGACTCGCCGGCGGTCCCATTGATCACCAGCGTGTCATTGGCCTGCTCATCCACGAGGTAGGTGGCGAGGCGGGCCGCCCCCTCGGCGTTTAGCGAGCCGTCATCGTGGAACGGGCTGACCATGGCGGTGATCAGCCGCCCGAACGGTCGATGGTCGTGCGTCATGCTTGACAACCTAGCGGACCGGCGCAGTGCTCCCCGAATGGTTCAGGACACCTGCGCATATGGGCTCGACGCCACCTGAGAACCGTCGTCGAGCGTCGAGATGGTGAAATCTGCGAAAACGTTCGGCGCGACGCCCTGGAGCTGGCGCAGGCACTCGATCGCCAACTCGCGGATCTCCACGTCAGCGGCCTCCGTGGCGCGCATCGCGATGAAATGCCGCCACGCGCGGTAGTTGCCGGTGACCACGATGCGGGTCTCGGTCGCGTTTGGCAGCACGGCACGCGCCGCCTGGCGCGCGCGCTTGCGGCGCAGCGTCGGGCTGGGCTCGTCGGAAAACTTGCGCTCCAACCCCTCCAGCAGCTCCGTGTACGCCCGGACGCTGGCCTCCGCCGCCTCGACGAACTTCTTGTGCAGCTCAGGGTCGTCGGCGATCACATCCGGCTCGACCATGGCGGCGTCGCGCTCCGGCACGTACCGCTGGGAGAGCTGCGAGTACGAAAAGTGGCGGTGACGGATCAGCTCATGGGTGAGCGACCGGGAGACACCCGTCATGTAGAACGTCACCGAACCATGCTCGAGCACCGACAGGTGAGCCGAGTCGAGAATGTGGTTGAGGTAGCCCGCGTTGGTCGCGGTGACCGGGTTGGGCTTCTTCCAGGACTGGTAGCAGGCTCGCCCCGCGAACTCGGCGAGCGCCTGACCACCCTCTGCGTCGGTCGACCACGGCACGTCGTCCGGCGGCTCGAAGTGAGTCCATGCGATGAGCTTCACCTGGGGCTGGACAACTTCCGGCATGCCCCGCACGCTACCAAGCCCCCCACCCCTCTCCTCCCCGCCCCCGCCCGATCCCCGCCCGATCCCCGGCCCATCCCCGCCCGATCCCCACCCGATCCCCGGCCCATCCCCCTCGCCGATCAAGGGCAAATGCACGTGGTTCGATCTCTTTTCCGCGTGCATTTGCCCTTGATCGACGCGAATGGCCTTGATCGGCGGACCGCCCGGGGGGCGCGCCGTAGGGCGCGGTCGCGGGAGAGCGCGCGGGACGCGGACGTGGAGCGCGGGGCGGAAGGTTAGACGTAGAGCCAGGTGAACGGGGCCCAGGGGAGGTTGCGGGCGATCGTGAAGACGAACCACACGCCCAGGAACACGCCGATGGTCTTCGGGGAGATGCGCAGCTGCGGCAGCTTCCGCCCGAAGACCCGCTGCCCGGCCCACGCCACGTACATGTACAGCAGGAACGGCAGCGCGAAGAGGAACAGGATGTGGTGCCGCGCGGCGGCGGGCAGGTTGCCGTGCAGCACATACCAGAACGCGCGCGTCCCACCGCACCCCGGACAGTCGAAGCCCGTCGTCAGCTTGAGCAGGCAGGTCGGCGCGGCGTCGGCGGTGCTGTCGGTCGGGTCGGCGATCAGCGTGTAGCCTACGGCGCTCGCCATGCAGCCGAGCGCGGCGACGGGGGCCAGCCAGCGCGGCGACCGGGCCATCAGGCGCATTAAGCGGTTGGGCGGCGGCGGCGCGTAGTACGGCGTCTGGGGGCTCACCACGCTCGTCACGCTGTCACGGTACACCGGCGGGCAAACGGAGATCGCCGCCCTCGGGCGGGGCGACGGCGGACAGGCCGAGCCACCCGGCCAGCCTGCGCAGCTCCGAGGCCAGCGCTGGTGCCGTGGTGGCGGGATCGGCGCCCGGCTCGAGCCACGCGGCCGGCACCCGCAGGACGCCCGCCTTGCGGTCGGCCTTGAGGTCGACGCGGGCCGTGAAGCGATCACCCTGGAGGAAAGGCAGCACGTAGTACCCGTACACCCGCTGGGGCGCGGGCACGTAGATCTCGATGCGATAGGTGAAGTCGAACAGCCGCTCGGTGCGTGCCCGCTCCCAGATCAGCGGGTCGAAGGGGCTGATCAGCGTCTGCGCGTGCACGCGGCGGGGCCGTTTGGCCTCGGGGTGCAGGTATGCCTGCTGCCGCCAGCCGCGCACCTCGACCGGGAGCAGCTCGCCGGCCTCGACGAGCTCGGCGATGGCGGTGCGGGCGGCGGCGACGGGCAGCCGGAAGTAATCGCGCAGCTCGAACTCGGCCGCAACACCCAGCGAGCGGGCGGCCACGGCGACCAGCGAGCGATGCGCCTTCGCGGGCTCGGGCGTAGGCGTGGCGAGCACGTCGGCTGGCAGCACCCGCTCGGGCAGGTCGTAGACGCGCGCGAAGCTGCCATTGCGCGAGCTGGCGGTCACCTCACCGGCCCAGAACAGGAACTCCAGCGCGCGCTTGACCGACGACCAGTTCCACCCCCAGTTGCCGGTCTCTCGGGGCGCGTCGTGCTCGATCTCGGCGGCGGTCAGGGGCCCATTGACGCGCACCTCGTCGTAGACCCACTTGACCAGCTCGGGCTGCTCTTCGGCGATCCGCCGCATGCCACCCCACGAGTCGGTCTGCGCGGCCGCCATGCGCCACCGCAGGCTCGGCTGCAAGCCGACCGGGATCAGCGACGCCTCGTGCCCCCAGTACTCGAACAGCGCGCGGGGCCGGCGGTAGGCAGCGCGATCGAGCAGCTCGGTCGGGTAGGGCCCGAGCCGGCTGTAGGAGCGGCAGGTAGAGGGCGCGGTGGAGGACTTTGAGGGAGTCCATCTGGAGGAGCCCCCCCGGGCCGAGCACGCGGCGCAGGTGGCGCATCGTGACCGACCCCGCTGGCGCGGGGTCGGTGAAACCCTGGGCGGCCAGAGCGATCCGGCGGGCCTGGGCGATCGAGAGAGATTCGTGTACTGCCATCGCGTCGCACGTTAATTCACGGGTACGACATTAGTACGGATGTTCGATAGACTGAGCGTATGCTCGCCAGCGCGCTCCGCTATGCGGCGGCCGGCGTGCCTGTGTTGCCCCTGCACACCGGCACCGGCGACGGGGGCTGCTCGTGCCGCCGGCCGCAGTGTGACCGCCCCGGCAAGCACCCGCGCTGGCATCCGCGCCTTCTCACCGCCGGGCTGCACCAGGCCAGCACCGACCCTGAAGTGCTGCGCCTCTGGTGGGCCACCTGGCCGGCGGCCAACGTCGGGCTGCGCACCGGCGTCGTGGTCGACGTGTGCGATGTCGACACCGCCGATGGCCTTCGGCTCGTGCAGGCGCTGGTCGACTGCGAGGTGCCCACGGTGCGCACCGGCTCGGGCGGCCTGCATCTGTACTTCGCCGCCACCGGCCTGCCCAACAGGGTGCGCGTGCTCCCCGGCGTCGACTGGCGCGGCGTCGACGGATACGTGGTGGCGCCACCGTCGACGCACGCGAGCGGCGAGCGGTACAGGTGGATCTCGCGCGGACCCGCACCGCTGTGCCCGCCGGTGCTCCGCGCGCTGGTCGCGCCCCCACCGGAGCCGCCGCCGAGGCCGCTATCGGCGATCCACCACCCGTCCCGCTATGCGTCCGCCGCGCTCGACAACGAGGCCGACCGGGTGCGCCGGGCACCGGTGGGCACCCGCAACAACACCCTGTACTCGGCGACCCGCCGCCTCGGCAGGCTCGTCGCGACCGGCCTGCTCGACGAGCGCGACGTGGTCGACGCCCTCACGCCGGCCGCCCGGCTCGCGGGCCTGGGTGCGTACGAGACCGCTCGCACCATCCGCTCCGGCCTGACCGGCGCCCGCACCCGCCTAGCGAGCTGACCCGGATGCGGGCTCCCGTGATCAGGGCGTCCCACAAGTCGCCCTAACGTCTTGAGG
>NZ_JAIBNX010000047.1:18478-20761 GCF_026130045.1 Micromonospora sp. CPCC 205371 | reverse complement strand
ACGGCACGTGACGTGGGTGCGCCCCCCCCTGATCACGGGGGGGAGGGGGTACGCCGTAGGGTGGGCGGTCATGGCGCTTGGGTACGTCCGGCCAGCGCGTCCCGGAGACGCCGCCGAGATCGCACGCATCCAATTGGAGACGTGGCGGACCGCGTACCGCCGGGTGCTCCCCAAACGGGCACTCGACCGGCTCGACGAGGCCTGGATCACGCGACAGTGGACAGCGGCCATCGAGGCGCCGCCGTCGCCGCGGCACCGCGTACTCGTAGCCGTCGAACAGGCCGAGGAGGCGCAGCACCTGGTCGGTTTCGCGGCGAGCGGCCCCGCCGACGAGCAAGCGCTCGCGCCCGACGAGCCGGCACTGGGCGCGGACGTCGCGGCCTTCACGGAGTTGCTGGTGGAGCCGCGGTGGGGCCGGCGCGGCCACGGCAGCCGGCTGCTGGCCGCTACCGTCGACCTGTGGCGCGAAGACGGCGTGGCACAGGCGGTGGCGTGGGTGTACGACGGTGACGCGGCGAGCCGGAAGTTTCTGGAGTCGGCCGGGTGGGAGCCCGACGGTGCCGCCCGCGCGCTCGACGTCGACGACCAGATGATCGAGCAACTCCGGCTCCGCACCGCACTCAGCTGACCGCGAGCAGAGCGTAGGAGTGGTACTCGTGCCCGACCGCAAGCTCCAACCGCTGCTGCACGATCTTGTGCCGACCACCGCGGCGCCGACCACCGCGCTCAGCGGGCGGGACGGGCAGATCAGACCTACCGGGGTGCAGGGCGTCTTCCACGCCGACACCCGGGTACTGGCCGAGGCGCGGCTGCTCGTCGACGGGCGCGAGCCGGAGCCGGTCCAGTACGCGCCGGACGGTCCCGGCGCCGCCCGGTTCGTGTCGCTCGTACGATGGCTCGGCGACCCGATCCCCGACCCGACCGTGCGCATCGACCGGCACCGCCGCGTGGTGCCCGGCGGGCTGGCCGAGGAGATCCGGATCAGCTCCGCCGCGAGCGTGCCGGTGCGGGCCACGGTCACCCTGGAGGTCGCGTCCGACATGGCGCCGATGGAGGCGGTCAAGTCGGGTATCACCGCGCCGCCGACCGAAGGTGTCTCCGTCGCCGTCACGCCCGAGCGTCGGTGGGAGATCGACCTACCGCCACGGGGCAGCACGACGCTGCGCTGGGAGGTGCGCGTCGACGATCCGGGCGCGGTCGTGTCGGCGCCGTCCGGGCCGATCGAGTGGGCGCGGCCCGAGGTCGCCGGCGACCACCGCCTCGTACGCCTGCTCGACCAGTCGCTCGACGACCTCGCCTCGCTGCGCCTTACGGACGGTCACGGCACGTTTCTTGGAGCGGGGGTGCCGTGGTTCCTGACGCTCTTCGGGAGGGACAGCATCTGGGCGGCTCGCATGCTGCTGCCGCTCGGCACCGAGCTGGCCGCCGGCACCCTCCGGGTACTCGCCCGCCGGCAGGGCCGCATCAACGACGCGAACTCCGAAGAGGCGCCCGGCAAGATCATCCATGAGCTGCGGCGGCGCGAACTGCACCTCACCAGCCGAGGCATCGTGCTGCCCGCCACGTACTTCGGCACCGTCGATGCCACGCCGCTGTGGGTCAACCTGCTTCACGACGCCTGGCGCTGGGGCATGCCGGTCGCCGAGGTCGAGGCGCTGCTGCCCGCGCTGGAGGCCGCCCTCCGCTGGATCACCGGTCACGAGGACTACCTCCGGTACGTCGACAGCACCGGGCGCGGGCTCGCCAACCAGGGCTGGAAGGACTCGGGCGACGCGGTGCGCTTCCGCGACGGCAGCCACGCCGAGCCGCCCATCGCGCTGGTCGAGGTGCAGGGGTACGCGTACGAGGCGGCCGTGAACGGCGCGGCGCTGCTCGACGGGTTCGGCCGCCCCGGCGGTGACCGGCTCCGCGAGTACGCGGCCGGGCTCGCCGACCGGTTCCGCGCCGCGTACTGGGTGGACGGGTACCCGGCGCTCGCCCTGGACGGCAAGGGAAACCCGGTCAATGCGCTCACCAGCAACATCGGGCACCTGCTGGGCACCGGCCTGCTGTCGCGGGCCGAGGAGGCAGCCGTCGCCTCGGTGCTGTCGGCGCCCGCCATGTCCAGCGGCTTCGGGCTGCGCACGATGTCCGAACTGGACGGTGGCTTCAGTCCACTGTCGTACCACTGTGGATCGATCTGGGCGCACGACACCGCGATCGTGCTCGCCGGCCTGGCACGTGCCGGTCACACCGAGGCGGCCGCCCGGCTCGCCGACGGGCTGCTCGCGGCCGGCGAGGCGT
>NZ_JAIBNX010000047.1:0-18468 GCF_026130045.1 Micromonospora sp. CPCC 205371 | reverse complement strand
GAGACCCGGATACCGGAGCTGTCCAGCGGTGACCCCCCCGCGGCCGTGGGCGGTGCGGTGCCGTCCCGGGCGGCCTGCCCCCCCCAGGCGTGGCCGGCGGCGGCCGCCGTGGTCATCCTGCACGCGGCGCTGGGCCTGGACCCCGACGCGCCGAACGGGCGCGTCACGCTCCGCCCAGGCATCCCGCTGGGCGCGCTGTCCGCGCCCGGCCTGCGCACCGCCGGGGCCCCGGTGGACGTGACCGTCGACGCGGCGGGCCGCGCGACTGTCTCCGGACTACCCCAGCAGTGGGTTCAGACCGATGGTGAGACCGGGACGGCTGATCACTGACCGGATCGCCAGCAGCACGCCGGGCATGAACGACGCCCGGTCGAACGAGTCGTGCCGGATCGTCAGCGTCTCCCCCGTCGTGCCGAAGAGCACCTCCTGGTGCGCGACGAGCCCGCTGGCGCGTACCGAATGCACCCGCACGCCGTCGACCTCGGCACCCCGCGCACCGGCGATCTCGTCCTTCGTCGCGTCGGGCATCGCGGCCATCCCGGCCGCGGCCCGCGCCTCGGCGATGAGGCGCGCCGTGTGCGTGGCCGTGCCGCTCGGCGCGTCCAGCTTGCGCGGATGATGCTGCTCGATGATCTCCACCGACTCGAAGAACCGGGCCGCCCGCGCCGCGAACTCCATCATCAGCACCGCACCCACCCCGAAGTTCGGCGCGATGACCACGCCCACCTCGGGCTTGTGCTGGAGCCAGCCGCGCACCCGCTCGAACCGCTGTTCGGTGAAGCCGCTGGTGCCGACCACCATGTTGATGCCCTGGTCGATGCACCAGTGCAGGTGGTCCATCACCACGTCGGGCGTGGTGAAGTCGACGACCACCTCGGCGCCAGCGTCAGAGGCGTTGAACAGCCAGTCGCCCTGGTCGATCATCGCGACCACTTCGAGATCGTCGGCAGCGTCGACCGCCTTGCACACCTCGACACCCATGCGCCCGCGGGCGCCCAGCACACCGACGCGGATCGGTTCGCGCTCGTCACTCACGGGGCACAACCTATCCCACCCAGAGCCACGCCCCGACACTCCCGCGCCGTCCGACGCATGTGCACGTATGCGCACACTGACAGGGCGCTGCGCTCGTACACCGACCTCGGTGCACGACCTCGCTGGCTATCTGGAGGGTTCCCGCACCGCCGCGTGATCATCCACGATGGATGTGATGGACGCCGATCCCCCTCCGGCCCCGCCAGACTTTGACGACTTCTGGCGTTCGACGCATGCCGAGTTGACGAAGGCGCCGCTGCGCTGGCGGGTGGAACGGGAGTACGACGACGCCCGGCTCGGGCGGCGGGTGGAAGAGGTCACGTTCGAGTCGGCGACCGGTGAGCGCGCGTTCGCGTGGGTCACGTACCCGTCGGGTGCCGCCATCGAGCGCGGCGTCGTCATCGGCCACGGGTACCAGGGACGCGACGACGGCCCCGACGAGTACGTGCCCATCCCGTCCGCGGCGAAGATCTTCCCGTGCGCACCGGGCCTGCCCCGGAGCCTGTCGCCGACCATCCCGGCGGCGCCCGCCGAGCACGTGCTGCACGGCATCCGGTCCCGCGAGACATACGTGCACCGCTTCTGCGCGGCCGACGTCTGGCGGGCCGGCTCCGTGCTGCTGCGCCGTTTCCCGTCGATCGAGGCACCGCTCGACTACGCGGGAGGCAGCTTCGGCGGTGGGATCGGCGCGCTCGCCCTGCCGTGGGACGACCGGTTCGGCCGCGCCCACCTCTACCTGCCCAGCTTCGGCCACCACCCGGTGCGGCTGCGCCAGCCGTGTACCGGCAGCGGCGAGGCGGTACGCCAGGCGGTGGCTCGGGAGCCGTCGTTGCGGGCGGTGCTGGCGTACTTCGACGCGGCGACCGCCGCGACCCGCATCCACATCCCGGTGTACATCTCGTTGGCGCGCCGCGACCCAGCGGTACCGCCCCTGGGGCAGCTCGCGGTCTTCCAGGCCCTGGCCGGCCCGAAGCACCTGTATGTGCTGACCGCCGGCCACATGCGCTACGAGGGCGAGGCCGAGGAGCTCGCCGACCGCGACCGCGAACTAGCCGACTTCTTCGCCTAAACGCACGCGACCCCGGCGCAGTACGCGACCCGGCGCGGCGCAGCGCGCGACCCGGCGCAGCGCGCGACCCGGCGCAGCGCGCGCCGATCAAGGGAGATCGCATGGATCAAGGGCAAATGCACGCGGATTCGCGATCAAACCACGTGCGTTTGCCCTTGATCGGCGAAAGCAGCGGCGGCGCGCGAAAGTAGCGGCGCGGCGCGCGGGAGGGGCCCGCGGCGCGCGGGAGGGCTAGAGGGGGCCGATCGCGGCTAGGGACATCTCGCGGGTCAGGAGGTCTGTCGCGAGGGTGTTGACCTCGTCGAGCGTGACCGCGTCGATGCGCGACAGCAGCTCGTCGACGGCGAGGATGTCGCCGTAGAGCAGCTCGCCCTTCGCGAGGCGGCTCATCCGTGACCCGGTGTCTTCCAACCCGAGCACGTGCCCGCCCTTGGCCATCCCCTTGCCACGGGCCAGCTCCGCCTCGGTCAGCCCCTTTTCGGCGACCGCCGCCAGCTCGGCCCGGGTCAATTCCAGCACCTCGTCGACCTTGCCGGGGGCGCAGCCCGCGTAAACCGCGAACAGCCCGCTGTCGGCGTATTGGCCGGAGTACGAGTAGACCGAGTACGCCAGCCCACGCTTTTCCCGGATCTCCTGGAAGAGCCGGCTCGACATGCCGCCGCCGAGCACGTTGTTGAGCACGCCGAGCGCGAACCGGCGCTCGTCGAGGCGGGCGATCCCGGGCGCACCGAGCACGAGGTGGGCCTGCTCGGTGTCCTTGACGCGGATGACGGTGTCGGCGGGCCGGGTCGGCACCGCCAGGGTGGGCCGCAGCGACGCGGGCACGCCATTGCCATCGAAAAGCGCCTGCGAGACCAGGTCGACCACCACGTCGTGATCGAGGTTGCCCGCGGCGGCGACCACAACGGACGATGCCGTGTATCGCGACCGGTAGAAGTCGAAGATCTGCTCGCGGCTCATCGGCGAGATGGTGTCTTCGGTGCCCGACACGAGCCGCCCGAGCGGGTGGTCGCCGTAGATCGCCTCGGCGAACACGTCGTGCACCTCGTCGCCCGGCTCGTCGTCGTGCATGGCGATCTCTTCGAGGATCACCCCGCGCTCGGTCTCGACGTCAGCCGGGTCGAGCACCGAGTCGGCGACCAGGTCGCACATCACGTCGATGGCGAGCGGCAGGTCTTCGTCGAGTACGCGCGCGTAGTAGCAGGTGTACTCCTTGGTGGTGAACGCGTTGGTCTCGCCGCCCACCGCCTCGATCTGCGCGGAGATGTCGAGCGCCGTGCGCTTGTTGGTGCCCTTGAAGAGCAGGTGCTCCAGGAAGTGCGACACGCCGCCAAGACCGTCGGGCTCGTCACGGGAGCCGACCGCGCCCCAGTTGCCGACCGAGACGCCCCGCACGGAAGGGATCACCCCGGACAGTACCCGAAGGCCCGAAGGCAGCACGGTACGGCGTACCGTGCTGCCTCCGTCCCTAAGATCCAGCGCCATCAGCGGCGGTGCCGGCGGCGGCGGGGCTGGCCGCCCTCGCTGTCACCTTCGCCGCCCTCGGTCCGCTCGCCGCGGCTCGGGCCGCGGTCAGCGCGGTCGCGGTCGCCACGGTCGCGCGGACCGCGGTCGCCGTCGCGGCCGGCGGGCCGCTCGGAGCCCTCGGCCTCAGCCGGCGCCTCCTCGCCCTCCGGACGCACCTTGTCAAGGTAGATCTTGCCGCGCTGGTCGATGTCGGCGATCTGTACCTCGACCTTGTCGCCGACGTTGAGGAAGTCCTCGACCTTCTCGACCCGCTTGCCGTTGCCCACCTTGGAGATGTGCAGCAGGCCGTCGCGGCCGGGCAGCAGCGAGATGAACGCGCCGAACGCGGCCGTCTTCACCACCGTGCCGAGGAACTTGTCGCCGACCTTCGGCAGCGTCGGGTTGGCGATCGCGTTGATCCGCTCGACCGCCGCCTCGGCGGACGGGCCGCTGGTGGCGCCGACGTAGATCGTGCCGTCGTCTTCGATCGAGATCTCGGCGCCGGTCTCGTCCTGGATCGCGTTGATGGTCTGGCCCTTCGGCCCGATCACCATGCCGATCTTGTCGACCGGGATCTTCACGCTGGTGACGCGCGGCGCATACTCCGACATCGTGGCCGGCACGTCGATCGCGGTCTGCATGACGTCGAGGATCGTGTGCCGAGCCTCGTGCGCCTGCTGCAGCGCGCCCGCCAGCACGTCGGACGGGATGCCGTCGAGCTTGGTGTCGAGCTGCAGCGCGGTCACGAACTCGCGGGTGCCGGCGACCTTGAAGTCCATGTCGCCGTACGCGTCTTCGGCGCCGAGGATGTCGGTCAGCGTCACGTACTCCGTCTTGCCGTCGACCTCGTCGGAGATGAGGCCCATCGCGATGCCGGCGACCGGTGCCTTCAGCGGCACGCCCGCCGACAGCAGCGACATCGTGGACGCGCAGACCGAGCCCATCGAGGTCGAGCCGTTGGAGCCGAGCGCCTCGGACACCTGGCGGATCGCGTAGGGGAACTCTTCCCGGCTCGGCAGCACCGGCACCAGGGCCCGCTCTGCGAGCGCGCCGTGCCCGATCTCGCGCCGCTTCGGCGCACCGACCCGGCCGGTCTCACCGGTCGAGTAGGGCGGGAAGTTGTAGTTGTGCATGTAGCGCTTGTGCTTCTCGGGCGAGAGCGTGTCGAGCTGCTGCTCCATGCGGAGCATGTTGAGCGTGGTGACGCCGAGGATCTGCGTCTCGCCCCGCTCGAACAGCGCCGAGCCGTGCACTCGCGGCAGCACCTGCGTCTCGGCGGTCAGCGGCCGGATGTCGCGCGGGCCGCGGCCGTCGATGCGCACCTGCTCGCGCAGCACGCGAGCCCGGACCTCGGACTTGACCAGCGACCGGAACGCGGCGCTGATCTCCTTCTCGCGGCCCTCGAACTGGCCGCCGAGCTCCTCGTACGCCTTGTCCTTGACGCGGTCGAGCGCGTCCTCGCGCTCGGCCTTGCCTGCGATCTTCAGCGCTTCGGCCACCTCGGCCTTGGCAACGCCGGCGACGGCCGCGTAGACGTCATCCTGGTAGTCCAGGAAGACCGGGAACTCCGCGACCGGCTTGGCCGCGACGGCTGCCACCTCGCTCTGCGCCCGGCACAGCTCGCGGATGGCGGGCTTGGCGGCCTCCAGGCCGCTGGCCACGACCTCCTCGGTCGGCGCGGTCGCGCCGGCGGCGATCAGTGCCACCGCGTTCGGGGTCGCTTCCGCCTCGACCATCATGATCGCGACATCGCCGTCGGCCAGGACCCGCCCGGCCACGACCATGTCGAAGGTGGCCCGCGCCAGCTCCTCGTGGGTCGGGAACGCGACCCACTGGCCGTCGATGTGCGCCATGCGGGTCGCACCGATCGGGCCGGAGAACGGCAGGCCGGACAGCTTGGTCGACATCGACGCGGCGTTGATCGCAATCACGTCGTACAGGTGGTTGGGGTCGAGCGCCAGGATCGTCGCGACGACCTGGACCTCGTTGCGCAGGCCCTTGACGAAGCTGGGACGCAGCGGCCGGTCGGTCAGCCGGCAGGTGAGGATGGCGTCTTCGCTGGGGCGACCCTCGCGGCGGAAGAACGAGCCGGGGATGCGACCCGCGGCGTACATCCGCTCTTCGACGTCGACCGTCAGCGGGAAGAAGTCGAACTGCTCCTTCGGCGTCTTGCTCGCCGTGGTGGCGGACAGGACGACGGTGTCGCCGAGCTGGGCGATCACCGAGCCGGCCGCCTGCCGGGCCAGCCGCCCGGTGGAGAAGGTGATCTCGCGGGTGCCGAAGGACCCGTTGTCGATCACCGCAGTGCTGCTGTGGGTGCCGAGTGTCTTCTCGGTCATGTGTGTGTTGCTCTCCTTCTTTGGGTGGGGTCACACCTGGAGAGCTGCTCTAGCGGGCCGGTCTTCGATCGAAGCGCCCGGGACGGTGGGCCGGCGGCGTGCCGGCGGGCCCGGGGGCCACTACCGAGGACCGGTGCGCCGATCGGCTCTCGGACCCCTGTGGTTGTGAATGCGGGGAGCGGCGTCGGCCACTCCCCGCAATTGTTCATCGCCGCAGGCCGAGCCGCTCGATGATCGACCGGTAGCGGTTGATGTCCTTCTTGGCCATGTAGTTGAGCAGGCGGCGCCGGCGGCCCACCAGGAGCAGCAGACCACGACGGCTGTGGTGGTCGTGCTTGTGCACCTTGAGGTGCTCGGTGAGGTCGGCGATCCGCTTGGTGAGCACTGCCACCTGGACCTCGGGCGAACCGGTGTCGCCCTCGACGGTCGCGTAATCTGCCCTGATCTTGGCCTTGGCTTGCTGGTCGAGCGCCATTTTCTCCCTAGTTTCTGTGGGTATCCAAACCCCGCACCCGCGGCGTCGTGCAGGCACGCGGAGCCGTGCGTCGGTGACCCGACGTCTTCACCACATTACCAGGCCGGGTTACCGCCCCAGCACCGACCGGATCTGGGCGACGTCTTCCTTCATCTGCGCGATCAGGGGTTCGACGCCGTCGAACTTGACCTGCCCGCGCGTGCGATCGACGAACTCAAGCTCCAGACGCTCGCCGTACAGGTCGTCGTCGAAGTCCAGGATGTGCGCCTCGACACGACGCTCGGTGCCGGAGAATGTCGGGTTTGTCCCGACGGACGCCGCCGCCGGAAGCCGCTCACCACGGCGGATCACCCAGCCGGCGTACACACCGTCGGCGGGTATCGCCGTGTAGGTGCCGGTGAGGAAGTTGGCGGTCGGGAAGCCGAGCTGCCGGCCGCGCTGGTCGCCGCGGACGACGACGCCCTCCACCCGGTGGGGACGCCCGAGCGCCTCGGCCGCCGCCGCCACGTCGCCGGCGTCGACGCAGGAGCGGATGTACGTCGAGGAGAACACCGTGCCGCGCTCCGACACCAGCGGCGAGTCGTCGACCGTGAACCCGAACGTGCGGCCCAGCTCCGACAGCAGCGCCCGGTCGCCGGCGGCCCGGTGCCCGAAGCGGAAGTTCTCCCCCACCACGACCACCGCGGCGTGCAGGTGTTCGACCAGTACGTCGTGGACGAACTGCTGCGGCGAGAGCTTTGAGAACTCGAGTGTGAACGGCACCACACAGAGCACGTCGACACCCAGCTGCTCGATGAGCTCCGCCTTGCGGTGCGGCTCCGTGAGTACCGCAGGGTGCGTGCCCGGCCGGACCACCTCGGACGGGTGCGGGTCGAAGGTCACCACGACGGACTGAAGGCCCAGCTCACGCGCCCTGGACACCGCGTGCCCGATGGTCGCCTGGTGCCCACGGTGCACGCCGTCGAACACGCCGATGGTGATCACCGAACGGCCGAACCCGCTGGGCGCCGCCTCGTAGCCCCGCCACCTCTGCATGCCGCCCAGCTTAAGCCGTGCCTGTTGGCACTCGCTCCGCTCGTGCGGGCCGCGGCGCGGTGGGTACGGCTTGCCGGCGTGTGACATCCTCGGCGCGTGCCAGGGCTTGAGGTGGCCGCGATCACACTCGGCGCGGCGGTGGTGAAGGCGGCGTTCGGCGTCTGGTTCGGCGACGCGAAGCTCGCCTCCGAGGTCGGCAACAGCGCGATCGACCTCGCCACCCAGAAGCTCACCAGCGAGCGCGAGCGGCGCCGGCTCCATCGGGTACGGGACGAGACCGCCGACCTCATCGCCGACCGGGTGCAGCCACTGGTGGAGCGGGAGTTCGCCGACCTGCCGGAGCACGAGCGGCGCGCCGCGGTCGACGCCGTGCGAGACACCTTCGAGGCGGCCGCGCTCACCGAGGACGACCTGTTCAAGCAGGACCTGGACGCCGGTTACCTCGACCGGTACCTGCGCTCGCAGGACCCGGACCGCACGGCGAGGGCGGGGCTCGGTGACGGTGGCGTCCGGCTCTACGACCTGCTGCTGCGGGAGTGCTCCGCGTACACGATCGAGGTGGCCCGGACGCTGCCCGGCGCCGGCGTCGCGGGCCTGGCCGAGCTGCTGCGCCGCGATCGCCAGATCCTCGACGACGTGGCCGAGGTGCTGGCGCGGCTGCCCGAGCGCCGCGGCATCGAAGACTTCGCACGCGACTATCGCCAGCTCGTCGCCAACCGGCTCGACCGGGTCGAGTTCTTCGGCGCGACGCTCAGCGAGTCCAGCCGCCGGTACCCGCTCTCCGTCGCGTACCTGAGCCTGACGGCGCGCGAGGCCGTGGAAGGCGCCGCTCCCGTCGAGCAGGTACTGGCCCGCTCCGACCGGATCTTCGTCCGCGGCCAGGCCGGCATCGGCAAGACGACGCTACTGCACTGGATCGCGGTGCGGGCCGCGCGCGACGCGGACGGCAGGGTGCCCTTCTTCCTGCCGCTGCGCCGGTACGCCACCGCGGATCTGCCCGCACCGGAAGACTTCCTCAACGAGGTGGGCAGGCACATCGCCGAGGAGATGCCGCCCGGCTGGGTGCAGCGCCAGCTCCGGGCCCGGGGTGGGGCGATCGTGCTGGTGGACGGCGTCGACGAGCTGGCCGAGGAGCGGCGTGACGAGGTGCGCCGCTGGCTGCGCGATCTGATCGACGCGTTCCCGCTCGCCCGGTACGTGGTTACGTCTCGCCCGGCCGCCGCACCGCACGACTGGCTCGACAACGACGGCTTCCTACCGGCCGAGTTGGAGCCGATGACACCGGCCCAGGTGCGCATCTTCGTGGGCCGCTGGCACGAGGCGATGCGCAGCGGCTGCCGCACCGAGCCCGACCGCGACGAGGTCACCGAGCAGGAACGCCGCCTGCTTGCCGCCCTGGACCAGCACCGCCACCTGCGCCAGCTCGCCGGGTACCCGCTGCTGTGCGCGCTGCTCTGTGCCCTGCACCGGGACCGGCGCGGCCAGCTCCCCGGCAACCGCATGGAGCTGTACGAGGTGGCGCTGCACATGCTGCTGGAGCGCCGCGACCGCGAACGCCGCATCGACGCGCAGCCCGCCCTCGGCCGCACCGAGCAGACCTTGCTGCTGTGCGACCTGGCGTACTGGCTGATCCGCAATGGGTGGTCGGACGCCGCCCGCGCCGACGCGGTCGGCCGGATCGCCGCGAAACTCCGGGCCATGCCGCAGGTCACGGCCGCGCCGGATCAGGTCTACCGGGTACTGCTCGAACGCAGCGGCCTGATGAGGGAGTAGGTCGCCGAGCGGGTCGACTTCGTGCACCGTTCCTTCCAGGAGTACCTGGCCGCCAAGCAGGCGGTCGACGAGGGTGACTTCGGGGTGCTGACGGCGCACGCGCACCTGCCCGCGTGGCACGAGGTGGTGGTGATGGCGGCCGGTCACGCCAGCGCGAGCGCCCGCGAAAGCCTGCTGTACGGGCTGCTCGACCGAGGCGCCGACCCCGATGTGCCGCGGGCGCGCCGCGACCTGCTGCGGCTGATCGCCCTCGCCTGCCTGGAAACCTCGCCTGAGCGCGGGCCCGAGTTGGAGGCAGCGATCCGGAAGGCCACCGCCACCCTCCTACCGCCACGCACCGAGGCGGCGGCCATCGCGCTGGGCCGGGCCGGACCGTTCGCACTCGACCTCCTGATGGCCTCGCCCGACGTGTCCAACGAGTACGCGCGCGTCCTGACCGTCAAGGCGGCCGCCGCGACGGCCGACCCCGCCGCCCTGCCCCTGCTCGCCCGGTTGGGAGGCGACTCGCGGCTCGGCGTCGTCGACGCCCTGATCCAGGCTTGGCCGCGCTTCGACCCAGACGAGTACGCCCGCATCGTGCTCCGCGACTCGCCGCTGCGCGCCGGCGATCTGAAGGTCGACGACCGCGGCCTGCTGCCCACGCTGCGACATCTGCGCCGCCTCCGCTACCTGACCGTCTCCTCGCTCGATCTGGAACCGGTCGACCTCGGGTTCGTACGCGACCTGCCCGCCCTGCGGCATCTGGCGGTCTCCAACTGCGCCAGCCTCGCCCCGCTCGCCGGTTATCCGCTCGAGAGCCTCCGCGTCGCTGCCACTGGCCCGTTGGACCTCGCGCCGACCACCGAGATGCCGCAGCTCAGAGATCTCAGCGTGCGGGGCCAGGTGATCAACGGCCAGGTGCTACCCATGCTCGATCTCTCCAGCCTCGGCATGGAGGCCCTGCCATTCCATGAGATCGGCGCCGCCAACTGGCCACGGCTACGGC
Source organism: Micromonospora sp. CPCC 205371 (assembly GCF_026130045.1). Classification (GTDB taxonomy): domain Bacteria; phylum Actinomycetota; class Actinomycetes; order Mycobacteriales; family Micromonosporaceae; genus Phytohabitans. The sequence goes on along the minus strand of NZ_JAIBNX010000047.1, from coordinate 8,251 downwards.
GGCTCACGCTGCACGGCGTCCGGAGCATGGCTCCGCTCGAACACGTGGAGCTTCCCGAGCTCGAACGGCTCGACCTGGAGATCGAGGGCAGGGGCGCCGCCATCGTGCTGCCGCGGGCTCCGGCCCTGCGACACCTGTGCGTACACCTGGCGGAGTCGCCTGACCTGTCCGCGCTCGCCGGCGCCGAGGTGTCGACGATCGAGCTGCACCACCACGGGCGCGACCCACTGGATCTGCGGCCGCTGGCGGGCCTCGGCGGGTTGGTCGTCAACGTGTACCGGCAGCAGGCGCAGGTGCTCGGCGAAGACGGCCTGGGCCCGGGAAGTTCGGTGCGTAGCGCCTGGGACGACCGCCCCGCTACCCAGTGAAGACCACCTCGGGCCGGGCCTTTCCGTCCCGCTCGCTGACCACCGCCAGCAGACCGCCGTCCGGGGCGAACACCGCGTACGGCCCGTCGATGCCGACCGTCGCGAGTGGACCGCCGTGCGACAGCGTCTTCGCCTCGACGGGGTCGGCTTCGCGGGTGGGGAAGAATCGCCGGGCCGCGGCCGCGAGCGGCAGGTTGACCACGTCGGGCGCGACCTTCTCCAACTCGTCCAACGTGGACGCTTCGGCCAGCGTGAAGCCACCAACGGTCGTACGCCGCAGGGCGGTGAGATGCCCGCCGACGCCCAGCGCGGCACCGAGGTCGCGGGCGATCGCGCGCACGTAGGTGCCCGAGGAGCACTCAAGATCGACGTCGACGTCGACGGTCTCCCCGTCTCGCCGGATCGCCAGCACGTCGAGGCGCGACACCGTGACCCGCCGCGCGGCCAGCTCGACCTGCTCCCCCTCGCGTACCCGCTTGTAGGCCCGCTTGCCGTCGATTTTGATCGCGCTCACGGCGCTCGGCACCTGGTCGATCTCACCGGTGAGCGCGGCAAGCCCGCTGTGTACCGCATCATCGGTGACGTGACCCGCCGGCGCGGTCGTGACCATCTCACCCTCGGCGTCGTCCGTGACCGTGCTCTGCCCGAGCCGGATCGTCGCCGCGTACCCCTTCGCCGACCCGATCACATAGGTGAGCAGCCGCGTCGCCCGGCCGACACCGATCACGAGCACGCCCGTGGCCATCGGGTCGAGCGTGCCCCCATGCCCCACCCGCCGGGTCCGCGCCAACCGCCGCACCCGCGCCACCACGTCGTGCGACGTCATCCCCGGCGCCTTGTCCACCACCACAAGCCCATCGCTCACCCTCCCACCCTGCCAGACCGGGCCCCGACGACCTCAGGCGCCGCACCCCGCCTCGGGGCGGGCCTGAGCGGCTCCTCAGTCCCCGCCGATCAAGGGCAAACGCACGTGGTTCGATCTCAAATCCACATGCGTTTGACCTTGATCGATGGACTTCTCCTTGATCGGCGCCGTTGGGTTCAGCGCTACGGCGTTCTACCAAGGCCGCGATGGCACGGGCGCCGCGCGCAGACGCAGCGGGCGGGGCTAGCGGACGGCGCCTGCTACGGCCCAGGCGCCGGAGCGGAGGCGGGTGAGGAGGGTGGCCAGGCGGAGCAGGATGAAGAGCGCCAGCCCGGCCCAGATGCCGCCGAGGCCCGCCTCCAGCGCGTACGCCAGCCAGATCGCGGGCAAGAAGCCGCCCACGGCCGCCACGATGGTCGCGTTGCGCAGGAAACGGGCGTCGCCGGCGCCGATCAGCACGCCGTCGAGCGCATACACGACACCCGCGAGAGGCAGCAGCCCCACGAACCACGGCCACGCCACCATCGCCTGTTCGTGCACCGCCGGGTCGGAGCTGAACCACCCCGGCACCACGCCCGCACCCGCCCCGACCAGCACCGCGAAGCCGACCCCACAGACGCCGCCCATCACCGCGATCCGCCGGCCGAGGTCGCGCGCCTCGGCCTCTTGCCCGGCGCCGAGGGCCGCGCCCACCAGCGACTGGGCGGCGATGGCGACCGCGTCCAGGGCGAGCGCGCAGAAGAACCACAACTGGAGCGTGATCTGGTGTGCCGCCACCACGGCGGTGCCGAAGCGCGCCGCGACGGCGGTGGCGGACAGGAAGCTGGCCTGAAACGCCGCGCCCCTGATCAGCAGGTCGCGACCGAGCACCACCTGCTGGCGCATCATCGCGGGATGCGGCCGCAGCGGCACGCCTTCAACGATGATCGCCCGCACGAACAGCACCCCGGAAACGGTCTGCGCGACCGCGTTGGCGACCGCCGAGCCGGTGAGGCCCATGCCCAGGGGATACACGAGCACAGGGCACAGTGCGGCGGAGAGCACGTTGGCGCCGAGCACGTAGCGCAACGGCCGGCGCGTGTCCTGCACCCCGCGCATCCAGCCGTTGCCCGCGGCGGCGAGAAGCAAACCAGGGGCGCCCAGCGCCGCGACCCGCAGCCATTGCGCGGCGGCGCCGGCAACGTCGGATTCGGCTCCGGCGATGGTATTGGCCAGCGGCCCGGCCCCCACCTGCATGGCCACCGCCAGGGCGACGCCCGCTCCCAGCGCCAGCCACGACGCCTGTACCCCTTCGGCCACCGCCGCGGCTCGATCACCCGAGCCGTACCGGCGGGCGGCCCGCCCGGTGGTGCCGTAAGCCATGATCGTGCCGAGCCACGCGGCGACCGACATGACGGTGCCACCGATGGCAAGCGCCGCCAGTGGCAGCCTGCCGAGGTGACCGACGACCGCCGTGTCGACGAGCACGTACAGCGGTTCGGCGGCGAGCACGACGAGCGCGGGCAGCGCGAGGCTCGCGACGCGGCGCAGCGAGTACTCGGACATCGCCCGCCATCCTGGCACCCGCTAAGTAATGACCGCAAGGCAGTTGGATACTTACGCAGCTCCAGTGACGGGCGACCCGATCGGACCGGACGACAAGATCTCGACCAAGGCGCCGAATGTCAGCCGGCGCTGACGCGCTCCATCGCGCGGGGTGCGCCGTCGCGGGCGAGCCCGGCCGCCAGGGACCGGATGGGCCCCGGCGATCCCCCCCAGCCGGGGGCGCGGCCGACGTAGCGGCCGTACGGAGAGCGGGAGCGGGCGACAACTGTCCACGGCGCGCCGAACGCGATCCGCACGAGCGTCGCCAGCGGCAGCACTAGCAGCAGGATCAGCCACTCGGCGACGAGGATCACGCCGACCAGGACGATCGGCACGAGCAGCAGCGCGACCGTCAGACCGAGGCCGATCAGGAACGAGACCGGCTCGTCACCGCCGACGGTCGTGAAGTCGTGGAACTCGCGATCCATCCTGCGGGCCCTGGGCTTCCAGGGAAGCCAGCGACGTCCGACCCACCATCGGCGCCCATCAGGGCCGCGGACTCTCATAGCTCCGCATGGTGACAGGGCGGAGCAACGGGGCGGGAAACCTTACTGGCGGGTGTCCATCGACGTCTGAAGAGCGCGGCGAGCCTGCTCGCGGGCTTCCTCAGTCGTCTCCGGCTTTGGCTTGCTCGCCATTGGACCGGATCCTTCCAGGGTGCGTGCGGTGCGCCGACGGCGCGCCCACACTACGGGCGGTTGAGCGTGGCACCGGCGGACAGCACTCCGGGATCGCCGGAGAGATGGCCGGGGCGCCGGCCCGGGTCGGGTGGACCCTGGAGGGCACAGCAACGGTCGATCAGCACCCAAGTTAGCGTTCAGTCAGGAACCACCGCCCGTGGTTCCCGCGATACGGACCGGTAGTCTCAGCTTCATCAGCGCGCAAGGAAGTGCCAGCCGATCCACCACCAGAAGACGAGCAGCACGATCCGGCCCACCGGCACCCGCGCGACCTCGGCCCGCATCACGGCCCCACACACGTCGCCGATCGTCGGGATGCGCGAACCCTCTCGCCGCGCCGCCCACTCCACCGCGACGAAGAGCCCCATCGCGAGCACGAACCCGCCGATCGCCATCGCCCGCGTAAGATTCACCGCCGCACCAGCCCCCAGAACGCGGTCAGCCAGCTGAAGTAGCCCACCGAGCGGACCACCTCGCGCTCCAGCAGTGGGTCGGCGAGCCGCGAGAACGTCGGATAGTCGTCGCTGGAGCCGAGCAGGAACGTGGCGCTCTCGAGTACCCCGAAAACGGCGACCGGCAGCAGCCACCACCACGCCGCGGGCGCCCGCCATCGGACCGGCGGCCGCGCCGGCTGGCGTACCCAGCCTGCCAACCCTGCCCAGACGAAGACTCCGCCGACGGCGAGGATGAAGAGATTGGCCTGGTGCGTAAAGCCCGGAAACTGACCACCGACCGCGGCGAGCGCGGCGAAGACGGGCACGGTGACCGCCGGGCGGTCCCAGGAACGCGGTGGCGGGACGGCGACGTCCTCCTCGACCATAGGTTGATTGTCGCCGCGCTATCCGCCGGAGTCGATACCCGCCAGCTCGGCCCGGATCGCGGCCATCACCTCGTCGATCGTGCCGCGCCCGGTGAACCCGGCCGCCAGCCGGTGCCCGCCGCCGCCCAGCGCCACGGCGACGCGGCTCACGTCGACCGCGCCCTTGCTGCGCATGGACACCGCCCACTCCTGCGGGCGGACCTGCTTGACCAGGCAGCTCACGTCGGCCTCGGCGGCGATGCGCACCGAGTCGATGAGCGCCTCCAGCACATAGGGCTTCTGGTCATACCGGGCCAGGTCGTCGAGGGTCGCGTACGTCCACGCGAGGCCGAGGCCGCCGGCAACCTCCGGTTCGAGCTGGGCGCGCTGGAGCACGTCGCCGTACAGCCGGATCGCCCCGAACGGCCGGGTGTCGAAGATCCGTCGGGAGATCTCACCGGGGCTGATGCCTGCGGCGATCAGCCGGGCGGCCATCTCGTGCACCGCGGGCGTGGTCATGTCGAATCGGAATGAGCCGGTGTCGGTGGCCAGCGCCACGTACAGGCATTCGGCGATCTCCGCGTCGAGCGCCACACCCAGCCGCGTCAGCAGCTGCTCCGCCACCACCGAGGTGGCGGCGGCCGCGGGGTCGATCAGGTTGATCCCGCCGAAGCCGGGGTTGGACGCGTGGTGGTCGAGAACGATCGAGGTGCCCGCCGTGTCGAGCCGGTCGACCAGCCCGCCGAGCCGCGAAGAGCTCGCCGCGTCGAAGCAGACCAGCAGGTCCGGGTCGGGGGTGGCGTCTGCCTCCGGCACGAGGAGATCGAGCCCGGGCAGCCCGCGGAACGGCGGCGGCACCTCGAACGGACCCGGGAACGTGGCCTGCGACCGATGCAGGCCCAGCCGGCGCAGCCCCAGGGTGAAGCCCAGCATGCTGCCGAGCGCGTCGCCGTCGGGGTTGACGTGGCAGACCAGCAGCACGCGGGCGTCGGCAGGCAGGCCGCGCACCGCCGCGACCGCCGCTTCCCAGTCTGCGGCGGATGGCCCGGACGTGTCGGCCGCCGGCTCGGCCAGCGTCGTCACCGTTCATCCTCGTCGGCTGGCTCATCGGCCAGCTCGTCGTCCGGCTCGTCCTCGCGGTACGGGTTGGAGTCGCCGGCGTACGCCTTTCCGGCCGCGAGCCGCTGCACCTCGGCGTCGGCCATGCGGGCCTGGGCCAGCAGATCGTCCAGGTGCTTGGCGTGCTCCTGCACGTTGTCGTGGACGAACGTCAGCGTCGGCGAATGCCGCAGGCCCAGTGCCTTGCCGACGGTGCTGCGCACCATGCCCTTGGCACTGTCGAGCGCGGCGGCGGTGCCCGCCTGGGCGGCCGCGTCGCCGAGGACCGTGTAGAACACCGTGGCGTCTCGCAGGTCGGCCGTGATCCGCGCGTCGGTAATGGTGATCATGCCGAGCCGCGGGTCCTTGATCTGGGTACGCACCACCGACGCCACCAGCTCCCGCACACGCTCCGCGTGCCGGCGCACCTTAGCTGGGTCCGTCATCTCGTCACCTCCGCAGCACGGCCAACAACTCTGAACACTACCTGTGTGGGTACCCAGGTCCAGGGCTCTGCCTACTCATCGTCACCGTGTAGCCGGCGCCTGACGGAGAGCAATTCGAGCTCCGGGCGGCCGGCTACCGCTCGCTCGCACGAGTCGAGCACTTCGCCCACGTGGCGCGGCTCGGCGGCCACCACCGCGACGCCGATCTGGGCGCGGGCGTGGAGGTCGAGCGCGCCGACCTCTGCCACCGACACGTCGAACCGGCGCAGCGCCGCGATGATCGGTCGAACATAGGAACGCTTGACCTTCAGCGACCGCGAGTCGCCGGGAAGCAGGACGTCGAAGACTGCCGTTCCGGTGTACACGGCGACGAAATCTACGCGAACGCGGCCAGCTCCCGCCTGGAGGGGCGGGGTGGCCGCGTTCGCGTCGATCGTCAGGCGCGCTTCTTCTCGCGCATCTCGAACGTCTCGATGACGTCACCAACCTGAAGGTTGTTGTAGCCCTGCAGGGTCAGACCGCACTCGAAGCCCTCGCGGACCTCGGTCGCGTCGTCCTTGAACCTCTTCAGCGAGCTGACGGTGAGGTTGTCGGCGACCACGGCGCCATCGCGCAGGAGGCGCGCCTTGGCGTTGCGGCGGATGAGACCCGACCGGACCAGACAGCCGGCGATGTTGCCGATCTTGGACGAGCGGAAGACCTCGCGGACCTCCGCCGACCCGAGGTCGACCTCTTCGTACTCCGGCTTGAGCAGGCCCTTGAGCGCTGCGTCGATCTCCTCGATGGCCTGGTAGATGACCGTGTAGTACCGGATCTCCACACCCTCGCGGTCGGCTATCTCGCGGACCTTGTTGGTGGCCCGGACGTTGAAGCCGATGATCGTCGCGGCCTCGGACGAGGCGCTGGCGAGCATGACGTTGCTCTCGGTGATCGCGCCGACGCCCCGGTCGAGGATCTTGAGCTGTACCTCGTCCGGAATATCGATCTTGAACAGCGCATCCTCCAGGGCCTCCACGGAACCGGAGACGTCACCCTTGAGGATGAGGTTGAGAGTTGTCTTCTCGCCTTCCTTGATCTGCTCCAGCAGGTTCTCGAGCGTGACCCGGGAACCACGGTTGGCGAAGCTGGCCGCGCGCCGCCGGGCCTGCCGCTGCTCGGCGATCTGCCGGACGGTGCGGTCGTCCGCGGCGGCGAGGAACGTGTCGCCTGCCCCCGGGACAGCCGTCAGACCGAGCACCAGCACCGGACGCGCCGGCCCTGCCTCGGTGACCGGCTTGAAGTTCTCGTCCAGCATGGCCCGGACGCGACCGTGCGCTCCACCGGCGACGATCGAGTCACCGGCACGCAGGGTGCCCTTCTGGACCAGCACCGTGGCCACCGCGCCCCGACCCTTGTCGAGGTGCGCCTCGATCGCGACACCCTGGGCGGGGCCGTCGATCGGAGCGGTCAGTTCGAGCGAAGCGTCGGCGGTCAGCAGGACGGCCTCGAGGAGGTCGTCGATGCCGATGCCCGGCTTGGCGGCCACGTTGACGAACATCGTGTCGCCGCCGTACTCCTCGGCCACCAGCCCGTACTCGGTGAGCTGCTGGCGCACCTTGTCGGGGTTGGCCTCCGGCTTGTCGACCTTGTTGACCGCGACCACGATCGGCACCTCAGCCGCCTTGGCGTGGTTCAACGCCTCGATCGTCTGCGGCATGACGCCGTCGTCGGCCGCCACGACCAGGATGACGATGTCGGTCACCTGGGCACCACGGGCACGCATGGCGGTGAACGCCTCGTGACCCGGGGTGTCGATGAAGGTGATCGCCCGCTCGTTGCCGTCGTGCTCCACCATGACCTGGTACGCGCCGATGTGCTGGGTGATGCCGCCGGCCTCACCCTCGATCACGTTGGTCTTGCGGATGGCGTCGAGCAGCTTCGTCTTACCGTGGTCGACGTGACCCATGACGGTCACGACCGGCGGCCGGCTGACCAGCCGATCTTCGTCGACCGCCGCGTCGAGGTCGATGTTGAACTGTGCGAGCAGCTCGCGGTCTTCGTCTTCCGGGCTGACGATCTGCACGTCGAATCCGAGGTGCTCACCCAGCAGCAGCAGGGTCTCGTCGGAGCACGACTGAGTAGCCGTGACCATCTCGCCCAGGTTGAACATCTCCTGGACGAGCGAGCCCGGATTCGCGTTGATCTTGTCTGCGAAGTCGGACAGCGAGGCACCCCGCGACAGCCGAATCGCCTGGCCGTTACCGCGCGGCGCGCCGGAGCTCATCGTCGGGGCGGACAGGTTGTCGAACTCTTGTCGGCGCTGCTTCTTGGACTTGCGACCACGGGTCGGCTTGCCACCCGGGCGACCGAAGGCGCCCGCGGCGGTGCCGCCACGCCCGCGACCCCCACAAGTCGGACCCTAGCCACGGCGT
>NZ_JAIBNX010000469.1:355-602 GCF_026130045.1 Micromonospora sp. CPCC 205371 | reverse complement strand
CCGGTTCGGTGGAGTCGGCCGACAGCCCGCACGCGTCGCCGTTCGACTCCGCCGACTCACCGAACGGTGCGGCGGATGCCTCTCCGGAGTCCGCGGACAGCCCGAACGCCTCCGCCGCTGACTCACCGTTCGCGCCGGCCAAGCCGGCGACGGAGCCGGCCGCCGGGGGCGGCTCGGCCGGCTCGGCGGGCTCCCCGCTCCCGCCCGCGGGGAAGGCGCCGGGCCGCAAGGCCAAGTCGGAACGGTC
>NZ_JAIBNX010000469.1:0-345 GCF_026130045.1 Micromonospora sp. CPCC 205371 | reverse complement strand
CTGCCCCCCCCCAGCCCCGACCCCCCCCCCGCGGCCGCCCCCCGTCCCGGCCCCGCCACGCCGCCCCCGAACCGGCCCGCCGGGGGCGACTCGGCCGGCTCGGCGGACTCCCCGAACCCGCCAGCGAGGAAGGCGCCGGCCAGCAAGACCACCGGCGGCGACTCGGCCGGCTCCGCGGCCTCGTCGAACTCCGCCGACTCGGCGGACTCGGCGGACTCGGCGGACTGAGTTCCGGTCCCCGACACCGCGGCCCGACCTTCCCCGAGGTCGGGCCGCGGCCCGGGGCTGGCCCCCCCTCCGTGAGGGGGGTCTCAAGCGCCGGCCCCCCTGGGGGCACACCGGCCG
>NZ_JAIBNX010000468.1 GCF_026130045.1 Micromonospora sp. CPCC 205371 | reverse complement strand
GGGTAACCCTGTGCTGTGCTGCTTGCCCTGGTTGTGGTGAGTGGTGTGGTGGTGGTGGGGTGTGTGGGGTGGTTGTTTCTGGTGACTCTCATCATGGGGTGCCTGGCGTGTGTTGGGTGGTCTGTGGTGGTGGGTGTGTTGTTTGAGAACTGTATAGTGGACGCGAGCATCTTGTTCTTTATGTGATTTGTAAGAACATCTTTGTGCCCCCATGTGTCGTGTGCTGCCCCGGTTTGTGGGTGGTGTGTGGTGTGTGTGGGTGCTGATTTTTTTTTGTGTGTCTGTTTGTAGATTGTTAAGGGCGCACGGTGGATGCCTTGGCATTAGGAGCCGATGAAGGACGTGGTAATCTGCGATAAGCCTCGGGGAGTTGATAAACGAGCTGTGATCCGAGGATGTCCGAATGGGGAAACCCCGTCATCTGTGAGGGTGGCGACCTGCATCTGAATTCATAGGGTGTAGGGGGGAACGCGGGGAAGTGAAACATCTCAGTACCCGCAGGAAGAGAAAACAATTGTGATTCCGTGAGTAGTGGCGAGCGAAAGCGGATGAGGCTAAACCGTTGGTGTGTGATACCTGGCAGGGGTTGCATCAGCGGGGTT
>NZ_JAIBNX010000467.1 GCF_026130045.1 Micromonospora sp. CPCC 205371 | reverse complement strand
GCTGTTGGAGATCACGCTCCCGATCCCACCGTCCCAGGCACCAGGGACGCCAGGTCCTCTTCTGCCCGACCGGCGACCCGCCAGGCCTCGACCAGCCGGCGGTACAGGTCGTCGGTGGCGACCAGCTTCGTGGCGTGTGCGCGCACCTGATCAAGCGACGTGACCGACGCTCGCTCCGCCTCTTCGATTCCCAGCCGGTTCACGGTGACGTACGCTGCTGTCCCTGTGGAGGTCCTGGTCACCAGTCTGATCGCTGTCGTCGGAACCCTGTTGGGTTCCGCCACTACCTACCTCTTCCAACGGCAGACCGTCGGACGCGCCGAACGGTTCGCTCGTCAGGAACGTCTCCGCCAGGAGCGGATGGCTGTCTACGGGGCGTTCGCCGGTGCGGTCACCGATCACCGGCGGGCAGTCGTGAATCTGTGGTTCCAGCGCGGCGCCGGCCAGGACGATCCCGGCTACCGCGCCGCCAGGGAGGAATGCGACCGGCTCGGTGCCGCCCTTGACCACGCCAGGTTCCAGGTCCAACTGATCGCCGACGACGCTGGACTCATAGCGCTTGCCGCCCAGGCACACGTCCCGACCAAGGCGATCTCGAAAGCGGCCGACCGTGACGAATTGAAGACCTATGA
>NZ_JAIBNX010000466.1 GCF_026130045.1 Micromonospora sp. CPCC 205371 | reverse complement strand
GCCCTGGGCCCTCTTGCGGTCGTAATACGCCCGCGAGGGGCCGTGGTGCAGCGAGGCGAAGGCCGAGAGGAACAGCGCGCGCTCCAGCCGCTTGTTGCCTCCGCGGGGTGCGTGTTCACCACGGATCGAGGACCCGGATCGTCGGGTGACGGGAGCGATGCCGGCGTAGGAGGCCAGGTGCCCGGCATCGGCGAAGTCCTTGCCCACGACCTCGGTGAGAATCCGTGCAGCGGTCCTGACCCCTACCCCGGGCATCGAGATCAGGACCGGATGAAGAGGGTGGGCCTCCACCACAGCCTCCACCTGGATGGCCAGCCTTGCCCGCTGCTGGATCAGCCCTGCCAGCTGCTCGGCCAGAATCGGCACCACCGTGGCCGCAGCCTCAGTACCTGCCACGACCACGGTCTGCTGGGCCAGGGCTTCGAAGACCTCCTCCGTCATGGAGCTGGCCAGTCGGGGCGCGTGCTTGCGCAGCCGGGCACGCACATGCCCGGGCCCAGCGGTCTTGAGCTTACCCGGAGTCGGGTACCGGCCCAGCAGATCCGCTACCGCCGGGTGCGTGATCCTGGGCCCCAGCACCCGTTCCAGGGCGGGGTGGATCTGGGGGAGCAGGCCGCGCAGCCGGTTCGAGGCCGCGGTGGTCTGCGCGGCGGGA
>NZ_JAIBNX010000465.1 GCF_026130045.1 Micromonospora sp. CPCC 205371 | reverse complement strand
CCGACAATTCGTCAGTTCTAGGATCGCCACGCTGAAAACGTCGAGACCACACGGGCGAGAAGCCGTCTCTGTGGAGCGCAGTCATCCCGGCAGAGGTGCCCTTCACTCGGTTGATGGGTTGAGTGCAGCGGAAACTAAATCGTTGCCACTACTTCTCCGAGGAGCGAACGTCCAAAACTAGTAAGCGGTATTCTCTCTGTGCCACGCAACGCCTGAATTGCTTCAAGCATCTCATCGAGACTTCGGGAGTTCCCAAGTCCGCGTACCAACTGTCGCGATATCTCAAGAGGCAGGCCGTACTCCTCCAACGTAGTGAGATGCGGAGCGGAGAACATGCTCTCAACTCGGGCCGCGAAACCGTCGAATGACCCAGATTCCAATCCGCGCTCCTCAAGAATCTCGCTCACGACTACATCGAGCGCCCTCAACGCAGTGGGAAAATTGTGGTCTAGCCAGTACCGCACGAAATCGAACGCCGCCTCAATCTTCTCGTCAACGCTGGAAGATTGATCATGTTCGTTCTCAACAAACCCCGCGATAATGTCCTTCATTCGGCCTTCAACGAGAGACGCTTGATTGACTTGATAAGCGAGTTGCTGCGCGCTGTATGCCCCGTGCCCACGATGGTACGAAGGAGGAATGTAGTTCCATATCAGTTCGCAGACTGC
>NZ_JAIBNX010000464.1 GCF_026130045.1 Micromonospora sp. CPCC 205371 | reverse complement strand
GCAACGGTGTTGGCGGGGGTGGCGGCTGATCCGTCGGTGCCGTTGTCGCGGTTGTCGTTGCTGACGCCGGTCGAGCGTGAGGGGTTGGCGGGTTGGAATGAGCCGGCGTCGTGGCCGGCCACGGCCGGTGGTGTGCACGATTTGGTGGCTGAGTGGGCTACCCGTTCGCCGGATGCGGTGGCGGTGGTGGCTGGTGGGCGTTCGTTGACGTATGGGGGGTTGTGGGATCGGGCGGGCCGGCTGGCCGGTCATCTGCGTGGTCTGGGTGTGGGTCGGGAGTCTGTGGTCGGCGTCTGCCTGCCCCGCGACATGGATCTGGTGGTGGCGTTGCTGGGGGTGTGGTTGGCCGGTGGTGCGTACCTGCCGATCGATCCGGAGTATCCGGCGGATCGGCGGGAGTTCATGTTGGCCGATGCGGGCGCCGATGTGTTGGTGACCGATGTGCGGGCCGTTGATGGGGTCGAGCCGGTGTGTGTGCCGGCCGAGCCGGGTCAGTTGGCGTATGTCATCTACACGTCGGGGTCGACGGGGCGTCCGAAGGGTGTGATGGTCGAGCACGCCAGCGTTCGTGACCTGTTCCGGGCGACCGATGTGGTGTTCGGGTCCGAGCCCGGGCAGGTGTGGAGTGTGTGTCATTCGGCGGCGTTCGATTTCTCGGTGTGGGAGATCTGGGGTGCGCT
>NZ_JAIBNX010000463.1 GCF_026130045.1 Micromonospora sp. CPCC 205371 | reverse complement strand
CCGATCAAGGGCGAATGCACGTGGTTGGATCTCTTTTCCGCGTGCATTCGCCCTTGATCGATGAGAATGTCCTTGATCGACGCACGGCGGGGGCGGGAGCCAGCGGGGGCCGGTGACCGCGCGGGCCGGTGACCGCGCTGTTCGCGCCGCGCAACGGACGTGGGGATGGCTAGCCTGCCCACCGGCGCCGACCGCGCGGCCACAGGCACCTCAAGATCGTGGCCGGCGCGGCGCAGCGGCCCTAGACCTTGAAGCCCGGCGCACGGCGGACCCGCCTGGCGCGGCCGCAGACCCGGCCGCCACGAACCCGCCCGGCACGAGGCGAGTCGCGACAGGCAAGTCAAGGCGGCCGTGAAGGTCCGCCGATCAAGGCCAAGTGCATCGATCAAGGGCAAAGGCACGCGGAAAGAGATCCAACCACGTGCATTCGCCCTTGATCGGCGAGAAAGGGCGTCTGCCGCCGCCCGCATAGGCGGTCCCCCAGGTCGGGCGGGGCACGGCCGGGGTGTGAACGGCGGAGGGTGAGGCTGCGGGAGCGACGGCCTTGACCGCGGCGGACGCCGCGGTAGCCCAGAACTCGATCCCGATCCGGACCCGTGCGGCGCCTTCCCACCACGGCCTCCCGGCCTCCGCGATCAAGGAGATCTTCATCGATCAAGGGCGAATGCACGCGGATTTGAGATCAAAGTGCGTGCGTTTGCCCTTGATC
>NZ_JAIBNX010000462.1 GCF_026130045.1 Micromonospora sp. CPCC 205371 | reverse complement strand
TCATCCTGGGGTGGCGGCGGCGGTGGTCACGGCTCACGGTCAGGATGCTGATCGGCGGCTGGTCGGTTACGTGGTTGGCGACCCGGATTTGGCTGAGCTGAAGGACTTCGTGGCCAGCCGGTTGCCTGCGTTCATGGTGCCGTCGGTGCTTGTGCCGCTGTCTGAGTTGCCGTTGACGGTCAATGGGAAGGTGGATCGGGCGGCGTTGCCGGCACCACAACTCGCGGTCGACAAGGTGCTGGTGCCGGTTACGGCGACGGAGGAGTTGCTGGCCGGGTTGTGGGCGGATTTGTTGGGGGCCGATCGGGTTGGTGTCGCCGACAGTTTCTTCGAGTTGGGTGGGCATTCGCTGCTGGCCACGCAGGCGATCTCCCGTATCCGCACCGTGTTCGGCGTCGAGCTAGCCCTTGCCGACCTGTTCGAGCAGCCGACCGTCCGCGGCCTGGCCGGTGTGATCGATGCCGCCACGACGGGCGTGGCCGTGCCGCCGATCACGCCGGTGCGACGGGATCGGCCGCTGCCGCTGTCGTTCGCCCAGCAACGGCTGTGGTTCCTCGACCAGCTCGAACCGGGGTCGACCGAGTACAACCTGCCGTTGCCGCCGCGGCGACTCCGCGGTGTATTGGACGTGGCCGCGCTGACCGCGGCACTGACCGGTGTGGTGGCCCGGCACGAGGTGCTGCGGACCCGGCTGGTGACCGGCCCGGACGGGGTGGCCCAT
>NZ_JAIBNX010000461.1 GCF_026130045.1 Micromonospora sp. CPCC 205371 | reverse complement strand
GCCTCCCAGAACCGCCCAGCGATCCCGCTCCCCCGTCACCTGGCACCGGCCTCCACGAATCCCCACGGCAGCTGCCCGCGGATCTCCCCGCCGATCAAGGGCGAATGCACGTGGTTTGATCTCATTTCCGCGTGCATTTGCCCTTGATCCACGCGATCTCCCTTGATCAACGTCGAGGTAAACCGAGTGGTCCGCGGTGCGTAACGGGATAATCCGGTCGGGCGTGGTGCGCCTGGCGGCGCGCGGGGCGCGGTGACCGGCCCCGCCACGCCGCCGGCCCGCCCGCCCCGACGCCCTTGGCCCCTCGACCGGTGCCCGCCGCGGGCGCGGCGGCCGGGCTCCGCGGCGCGCGGCGCGCCGTGGACGGTGCATGGTCCGCGAGGGGCGTTGCGCGCGGTGGGCGGGGTGCGTGGCGCGCAGGGCACCGCAGGCCGCGAGGGCGGCGGCGAAAGTGCACCGGCACCACCCGGTGCGGTGCCCGCCGCGTGGCGCTTGGCCTCAACCTGCGCTTCCGCGCGCTCGACGGATCTCCGGAGTGAGTCACCCTGCGCAGCCGGGTGGCGGTCCCACGGGGGCCGCTCGCCGCCCTCCCGGCGCTGCGCGATCACGCGCACGCGCCGATCAAGGCCATTCTCATCGATCAAGGGCGCAGACACGCCAAAACCCGGTCAAACCACGGGCAATCGCCCTTGGTCGGCGTGGGGGGGGGGCGCGGCCCGGGTGGGGG
>NZ_JAIBNX010000460.1 GCF_026130045.1 Micromonospora sp. CPCC 205371 | reverse complement strand
CAGCAACGACAACCGCGACAACGGCACCGACGGATCAGCCGCCACCCCCGCCAACACCGTTGCGAGGTGACCACCCAACCGCTCCACCGTCACCGCATCAAACAACGCCGAGCTGTACTGAATCTGGCCCAGCAACGCATCGCCGGAGTTGGCGAGGGTCACCGCCAGATCGAACTTCACCTGGACGGGCCCGGCGAACTGTCCGGAGGCGCCGTCACCGACGTCAGCGGTGTCGTAGCTGAAGAGCACGTCGAAAAGCGGGGTGCGCGACTGGTCCCGGTCGGTGGCGAGGGCGTCGACGAGCTGTTCGAAAGGCAGATCCTGATGGGCATACGCGTCCAGAACGGTCTGCCTGACCCGAGCCAGCAACTCACCGAACGTCGGATCACCCGACAGAACCGTACGCAACACCAACGTGTTGACGAAGAACCCGATGAGATCCTCCACCTCGGCCCGGTTTCGGTTGGCGACGGGACTGCCGACAACGACATCGTCCGACTCGCCGTACTGGCGCAACACGACGGTGAAGGCGGCGAGCAGCGTCATGAACATAGTGGTGCCGCTCTCGCCCGACAGCGCCCGCAGCCGCTCCGCCGTCTGCGCCGGGATCGTGAACGACGTCGTCGCGCCCGCCGACGACCGCACCGCTGGGCGGGGCCGGTCGATCGGTAGGTCGAGCGCGGGCGCGCCGTCGAGCTGCCTTCGCCAGTACGCCAGCTGGCCGTCGAGCACCTCACCGGTGAGCCACTC
>NZ_JAIBNX010000046.1:13143-46575 GCF_026130045.1 Micromonospora sp. CPCC 205371 | reverse complement strand
CGGACTGAGTTCCGGTCCCCGACACCGCGGCCCGACCTTCCCCGAGGTCGGGCCGCGGCCCGTGTCTGGCACCCCTTCGATGAGAGGGTTCTCATGCGCCGCTCACGCTGGGGTCATACCGGCTGGGCAGGCTGGGGTCATGAGCGCGCAGCGGTTCGCCACCGGGCTGGGGCTGGCCGGTCTGACCGGGCTGCTGGTCTGGGTCGGTCTGCCGGCGCTAGCCCAGCCACCAGCGGTTCCAGTGATCCAGATCGTCGAACCGGCCGCGCCGAGACCGGACGACGCCAGCGACAATAAGCCGGTTCCCAATCCTCCGGCGAGCCCGGGAGACGACGATGACGACGCCGGAGACGACGCCGGAGACGACGCCGGCGGGGGGGCCCGGCCTGGGGGCGCCGGCGGGGAGGGGGACGGCGCTTAGGGTGGGGGTGGTGAGCGAGGGGGGGGCGACAGGGCGGAGGACGACGACTAAGGAGCGGGGTTGGCGGGCGGGGCCGCGTCCCGTGGTCGGTCTGCGCCTGCGGCTGCTGGGCTGGGCGTTGGTACTGCTAGCGATCGCGTCGCTGGCATCGGTGGTGGTGATCCGGCAGGTGCTGCTCAACCAGCTGGAGAACCGGATCACCACGGACATGCGGCAGGAGGTGACCGAGTTCCGCCGCCTGGTCGGTGGGCAGAACCCGGCCACCGGGCAACCGTTCGGTGCCAACCTGCGCGCGATCGCCGACACCTACCTGCTGCGCAACGAGCCGCAGGCCGGGGAGGCCGTGCTGGTCTTCGTCGACGGCGTGTTCTATCGCGGCACCGCCGAGGCACCACACGACCTGACCGGCGACGCGGCGCTGGTGGCTCGCTGGACGGCGCTCACCGACAGCCTCTACGGCCAGACCGCCGGCACGCCAGCGGGCTCGGCGCGCTGGCTGGCCGTGCCGGTATCGATCGACAGGCAGGTCCGCGGCCACCTCGTCGTGGCCGAGTTCGGCGCGGAGC
Source organism: Micromonospora sp. CPCC 205371 (assembly GCF_026130045.1). Taxonomy (GTDB): domain Bacteria; phylum Actinomycetota; class Actinomycetes; order Mycobacteriales; family Micromonosporaceae; genus Phytohabitans. Next base: position 45,588 of record NZ_JAIBNX010000046.1, on the reverse strand, counting down.
GGCGCGCCGAGATCGACCGCGCCGTCCGCCTCATCACCTTGGCCTGCCTGCTCGTGTTGGTGGTCGTCGGCGCGGGCGGCTACCTGGCCATGGGCCGGGCGTTGCGGCCGCTGCGTACCGTCACCGAGACGGCCCGTTCGATCGAGGAAACCGACCTGTCCCGCCGCATCCCGGTCACCGGCAGCGACGAGGTCGCCGACCTGGCCAGTACCTTCAACGCCATGGTGGGCCGGCTGGACCGGGCTTTCGCCGCCCAGCGGGCGTTCCTGTCCGACGCCGGGCACGAGCTGCGTACTCCGATCACCATCGTCCGCGGTCACCTGGAGCTGATGGGCGACGACCCGGCCGACCGCGCCGAGACGGTCGCGCTGGTCACCGACGAACTGGACCGGATGAACCGGCTCGTGGACGACCTGCTGATGCTGGCCAAGGCGGAGCAGCCGGACTTCCTGCAGCCGGGCCGGGTCGAGATAGCCGAGCTCGTGCACGAGGTCTACGTCAAGGCGGTCGCCCTGGGCAGCCGGCAGTGGCGGCTCGGCGCCGTCGCGGACGTGACCGTGTGGGGTGACCGGCAGCGGCTGACCCAGGCGATGACGCAGCTGTGCCAGAACGCGGTCCAGTTCACCGGCCCGACCGACCGGATCGAGCTGTCCGCCAGCGTCGCCGACGGGCAGGTCATGATCGCGGTACAGGACACCGGCGTCGGAATCGCCCCGGAGGACCGACAGCGGATCTTCGAACGGTTCGCGCGCACCGCACACGGGCGCCAGCGTGCCGAGGGCGCCGGCCTGGGCCTGGCCATCGTCGCCGCCATCGCCCAAGCCCACCACGGCACCGTCGTCGTCGACAGCATCCCCGGTGCCGGCTCCACCTTCACCCTCGTCCTTCCCGCCGAAAGGGGTACGCCCTCGTGAACCGGGTACTGATCGCTGAGGACGAGCCCCGCATCGCCTCGTTCCTCACCAAAGGGCTACGCGCCGCCGGCTACACCGCCACCGTGGTCGACAACGGCGTCGCCGCCGCCGCCTACGCCCGCGCCGACGACTTCGACCTGCTCATCCTCGATCTCGGCCTGCCCGGCCAGGACGGCCTGGCCGCCCTGGCACAGCTCCGCGCGCGCGGCGAGAGACTGCCAGTCATCGTTCTGACCGCCCGAGACGCCGTCCCGGACCGGGTCGCCGGGCTGGACCTGGGCGCCGACGACTATCTGACCAAACCGTTCAGCTTCGACGAACTGCTCGCCCGCGTCCGGGCCCGGCTGCGCGACCGCGGCCGCGACACCCCCACCGCGCTGCACGCCGGCCCCGTCACACTCGACCTGGTACGGCGAACCGTCAGCGTCGACGGCCGGCTGGTAGAGCTGACCGCTCGCGAGTTCCTGCTCGCCGAAATCCTGCTGCGCCACCCGGGCCAGGTCCTGTCCCGCGAACAACTCCTGGACCGGGTGTGGGGGCTAGCCCACGACCCCGGCTCCAACATCGTCGACGTCTACATCGGCTACCTGCGCCGCAAACTCGGCCAAGACCTGATCCACACCGTGCGCGGCGTCGGCTATCGCCTCACCACACCATCGGAGCCCGAGACCTCCACGGAGGGCTCGCCCCCGCCCGTGACCGCCGATCCCGACCCGTCTTGGCTGGGGAGGTGATCAGCCGAAGGGGGCGTCGAGGGTGGCGCGGCCGGTGTGGATCTCGCCGTCGCGGGCGCAGGCGATCTCCACGTCTTCGCCGGCGGTGTGTTCGCGGGTGAACAGCCACAGGTCGGAACGGCTGAAGATGGGCGCGTCGCCGAGGCGGACCACGATATCGCCGGGCTCGACTCCGGCGCGGGCGGCGAACGAGTCGGCGGCTACGGTGCGGACCAGCGGTCCGGCCAGGACGTCGTCGGCCTCGAAGCCGAGGTCGGAACGGAAGGTCGTGAAGAACCGGTCGAGCCGTACTCCGGTTCGTAGGTACAGGTCGAGGGCGGCCAGGGTCTGTCCCCAGCCGAGGCCGACGCTCTCGATCTGGGCCTGCCAGTCGACGCCTTCGCCGAAGCCGGACTGGGTCACGGTCAGCCGTGTGCCTGCCTCCGCCTCCTCGAAGGTGACGGTGATCTCGGTGGCGACGGGCAGGATGAACGCGGACTCCCGGTAGGTCAGCCGGTGGCCGGGCTCGACGTCGATGATGTCCCACACCAGCTGCCCGGCCTCGTCGGCTGCCCAGGCGATCTGTCCGCCGGGCCGCACATCGGCCTTTTCGATCGGGCCGGCCAGCCACACCTCGATCAGCTTGGGGTCGGTGAACGCCTCCCACGCCTTGTCGACCGGGACCGACAGCGTGAAGGTCTTTTCGAACCGTGCGTGCTGCTCACTCATGACGCCTCCAATGGCGACGGGTCGGGATGGACGGCGAGGACCACGCGGAAGGGGTCGCCGTCCCGGGTGCCGTACTTTTTCAGCAGCGGGCCGAGTGCCGCGACGTACTCGCTGAGGAAGGCCGCTCGCTGCGCCTCGCCGGCCAGTCGCACCTCGGCCTCGACGGCGGCGCTGGCGATCTGCTCTCCCGCGAACGCGGCGCGGTCGAGCAGCAACGCCGCCGCGCGCTGAAGCCGCTCACCGGCGGCCACCAGGCTCTCCAGGGCGACCTGGTCGGCGAGCGCGCGCGAGCGCTGCGGGTCGGCCCAGGCCAGGCGCGGCGAGACGACGAACGTGCCGGCGATCGCCTGGTACAGGCTTTCCATGAGGTTGCCGGCGCGGCGTTCACCTACGCGCCGGACCAGGCCGGCTCGTTCCAGTTCCTTGACGTGGTAGTTGACCTTCTGCCGTGGCTCGCCCAGGCCGCGGGCGGCCTCCGCCGGCGAGGCGGGCTCGCGCAGCACCGCCAGAATCCGCAACCGGATGGGGTGGGCGAGTGCCTGCAACGTGTCCGGGTCGGCGATGGATGCCAGAGCCTGCATGGACAAGAGTTTTGTCCGGACCACAACTCTTGTCAAGCCGCGACCCGCTCTGGTTACGCCGATCTCCCCGGTGACGTGACGGCTACGCCGTTGCGCCGGGCATATCGAGCGGCCTCCGTGCGGTTGGGCACGGCGAGCTTTCGCAGTACGGCGGCGACGTGATGCTCGACCGTTCGTCGGGACAGGAACAGTGCCTGTGCGATCTCGTGGTTGCGTAGCCCGTCGGCCAGCAGGGTCAGGACCTCCTGCTCCCGGGCGCTGAGGCCGTCCGGTGTCGAGGTGCGGGTCGGTCGCCGCGGGATGTCGCGCACTCCGATTTGACGCAGCCGACGGGCGGTCATGTCCCGCATCGGCTGAGCGCCGAGGTGGTCGAACGCGGCGAGGGCGTCGCGGAGGGCCGCCTCGTCCTCGCTGCCGGCGAGCGCGAGGGCCGCCTCGTACGGGCAGCCGGCCTCGTACCAGCGCTCCGCCGCCTCCCGCCAGCGGCCGGACAGCTGTAGCCGGTAGGGCTCGGCGGCCCGTGGCGGGGGCGCGGCCGGCCCGTCGGCGCGTGAGAGCCAGTACGCGAGCTCGCCGAGGTGCCACGGCTCGCCCTGCTCCTCGGCGTCGCCGATGGCCGGGGCGACGATCGCGCGAACCTGGTCGAGGTCACCGGTGTACGAGGCGGCTTCGGCGAGCGCGGGGGTGGCGCCGATCATCCAGCCGACGACGGGTTCGGCGGTCACCATCGTGGCGCGTACCCGTGTCAGCAAGGGCAGGGGATCCGAGTCGCCCCGCCGTGCCCGCAGCCGGCCGAGAACCACCATGCTGAGCATCTTGCGCCCATCGTCCGCTCCCGCCGATCGCAGCACCTCGCCCGCGAGTGCCTCGGCTTCGTCCCATCGACCCTGGTCGAGCAGGGCGCGGGAGCGAAAAGCGCGCAGCCATTGGCGCCAGACCTCCTGGCCGTGGTCCTCGGTGTAGGCGAGCGCGTCGGCGTACCAGCGCTCGGCCTGCCGGTACCAGCGGCGGCTCACGCAGATCAGCTGGAGCCAGAAGTACCCGAGCCCGGCCTCGTCGTGCGCGGACGCGCTCTGCGCCAGGTGGATGCTCTGCCGGATCAGGTCCAGACCCCCGAGGTCGCCGTCCTGGGCGCGGCCGATGCCGATCGCCAGCAGTCCGAGCGCCCGCACCAGCCCGGTGGTGTCGTCGCCCGCTGTCGACAGGATGCGCTGACCCCAGCCGACCGCGTCGGTGTTACGGAAGTTCAACGCCGCCAGCTTCGCGCGGATCGCGTAGGCGTACGCGAGCTCCGGGCCTGGCGGCAGCCCGCCGAGCAGGCCGATGGCCTGGTCGCAGGCGTCGCCGCCGCGCGGGATCTCCCGGGCCAGATGCAGCGCGGTGACGGCGAGTCCGACCAGTGCGGCACCCTGCCGCCGGCGATCGCCGACGGCCTGCCACGCGCGCACGGCCTCCTGCCAGACACGCAGCGCCGCGTCGAGGTCGTCGCTGAGGTGGTACTGCCGGCCGAGCTGCTCCAGTAGCGCCGCCCGATCGGCCGGGCGCATGCCCTCGGACACCTCCAGCGCACGGCGCAGGTGCTCGGCGGCCTCCCGGTGGGCGCCCAGTGTCGACGCCCGCTCGGCGGCCAGCGGAGCGAAGGCGAGCACGGCACGGCGGTCGCCGGCGCGCTGGGCGAGGTCCGCCAGCCGGGCCGGTTCAACCTCGCCCGGTGGGCGGGAACCGAGCACGGCGAGGGCCTGGCGGCGCAACCGCACCGCCCGGCCCGGCGGGATCGCTTCCTCGACCGCGAGGCGTACCAGCTCGTGCCGGAACGCGACCTCGCCGCGATCGGCGACGACCAGTCCACGGTCCACGCACTCGTCAAGCGCGGTGGCGGGCCGGCCCGACACCGCTTCCACCACCGACGGGGTGGCGCGCGTGCCCAGGCAGGCGAACGCGTCGAGCGCGTCCCGGGCCTCCGGACCGAGCCGGGCGGCGCGCGCCAGAACGGCGTCGCGGACCGTCGCTGGAACGGCGGCCCGATCATCGCCGAGTACCTCGGTGACGAAGAAGGCGTTGCCGCCGGTCCGCCGGTACAGGTCGACCGGGTCGATGCCGGTGCCTGCCGCCAGCCGCGCCACGGCCGCCTCGGACAGCATCGGTACCGTGAGCCGCCGCACCACCGGCAGCGTCGCCAGATCGCCGGCGAGCACTCGCAGTGGATGGTGAGGACCGACCTCGTCCTGCCGGAACGAGACGACGATCATGGCAGGGCACGGCCCGAGGCGGCGCCCCAGGAAGCGCAGCACGTCGAGCGTGGCGTCGTCGGCCCAGTGCGCGTCATCCAGTACGAGGAGCGTCGGGGGATTCCCACCGCTTAGCTGATCGAGAAGCAGCCTGCGCACCTCGAACGGGTCGGGGGTGCCGAGCAGCTCCTGGCGTACCGTGGTCGGCAGGTCGCCGGCCATGTCCCGCAGCGCCCCGAGCGGCATCGGTGTGGTGAGCGGTTCGCAGCCGCCGTTGATCAGCTGGATGTGGCGCGGCCGCCTGGCGAACTCGCGGATCAGCGCGGTCTTGCCGGCACCGGCGTCCCCACCCACGAGGACGAGCCGCCCCGCTCCGGCGACCGCTTCCCCCCACCATGAGGACAGCGCCGCGAGCTCGTGGTCTCGCTCGACGAGGTCTCGTCCGCCCACGACCTCGATGGTAGGCACGGTTAGGTAGTTGACCAGTGGCATTAGGTATGCGGTACCGATGTCGGCCGCCCCCGCCCCTCCGCATGATCCGAAGGAGCGAAGGAACGGACCGGAGGCGGACATGGACTACGACGTCATCATCGTCGGAGCGAGCCTCGCCGGCTGCACCGCCGCTACGGCGTACGGCCGGGCCGGGCTCCGCGTGGCGTTGCTGGAACGGCATCGCAGCCCCCAAGCACACAAGACCCTGTGCGGACATTTCATCCTCGGCGGGACCCAGGACGTCCTGCGCCAAATGGGCTTCTGGCAGCCGATGCTCACGCAGGGTGCGGCGGTGACCACCGGGCTCGGCGCCTGGAGCCGTTCGGGCTGGATAGCCCCTCCGCCAGGCAGCGCCGTGCCCGCGGCGATCAGCCTGCGTCGCCACAAGCTCGACCCGCTGCTCCGCGACCTCGCCAGCCGGACGCCCGGCGTGGACCTCATGCTGGGTCACCGGGTCGTCGATCTCGTCGAGGACGCCGCCGGAGCCATTACGGGCGTCGTCGTCACCACCGGCGGGGCCAACCGCACCACGCTGCGCGCCCGGCTGGTCGTCGGCGCCGACGGTCACCGATCCACGGTCGCCCGACTCGCCGCGGTGGCCGAAGACCACGCCCCAAACAACCGTTTCCTGTTCTGGACCTACTACGAGGGCGCGACGATGAACGGCCCCGGCGACGGCCAGGTCTGGCTCATGGATCGGGACATCGCCGTGTGCATCCGCGCCGGCGACGGCCTGACGCAGGTAGGAGTCTTCCCGACAAAGGACCGGCTACCGGAGTTCACCAACGACAGAGCCACCGCCTTCAGCCGGTTCGTCGAACGCCTGCCGGACGGACCATCACTCGCCGGCGCGCGACAGGTATCGAACCTCATCGGAACCACCGACTATCCCTGCATCCGCCGCGACCCCGCGCCACGGCCCGGGCTCGCGCTGATCGGCGACGCCGCCACCGCATCCGACCCGGTGCCGGCAGTCGGGTGCGGCTGGGCCTTCCGCAGCGCCGCGTGGCTGGCCGAAGCGACCGCCGAGGCCTTGACCAACGGCGGTGACCTGCCCGGCGCACTGCGGGCGTACCGTCGAGCCCACCGCTTCATCGACAAGTACGACGCGCTCGGGCGGCGCGAAGCCCTCGCCAAGCCGCCCAACGCCATCCAGCGGGCCGTCCGAACGGCAGGCGTGTCCGACCCGGAGATCGCCCGCCGCATCGCGATGTTCTCGATGCGAGCAGCCGAACCATCGGTGCTCCTCAACCCCAAAGTGGTCATCCGCTCCGTGGTCGGAACCCAGAGGCGGCGGCTGGCGCTCAGGGGCGGCGCAGCACTGACGGGACCGAGAAGATGACGGTTTCCCGCGTCGTCTCGTGTTCCGTGACGGTGACCGCGCCGAGCCCGGAGAGGGCGGTGACCGTGTCGGTGACCAGCTGCGGCGGCGCGGACGCGCCTGCGGTCAACCCGACCGTCCGTACCCCTGCCAACCACTCCGGCCGGATCTGCGTGGCGTCGTCGACCAGGTGGGCCGCCGCGACTCCCTGCCGCATCGCCAGCTCGACGAGGCGCTGCGAGTTGGCGGAGTTCGCTGAGCCGATCACCAGTACGAGGTCGCACGAGCCGGCGATGGCACGCAGCGCCTCCTGCCGGTTGGTGCTCGCGTAGCAGATGTCGTCTGCGCGCGGCCCCCGCAGTGTCGGGTATCGCGTGCGCAAGGCGTCGACCACCGCCGCCGTCTCGTCGTGTGCGAGCGTCGTCTGGGTCAGATACGACACCCGGGCCGGGTCCTCGACCCGCAGCCGCGCCACCTCGGCCACGTCCTGCACCAGCCGTATCCGCCCGGGCGCCTCGCCGAGCGTGCCCTCGACCTCGTCGTGGCCGGCGTGCCCGATCAGGATGACCGTGTCGCCGCGGGCCAGGTAGCGGCGCGCCTCCGCGTGCACCTTGGTGACGAGCGGGCAGGTGGCGTCGACGACATCCAGCCGGCGGCGGGCGGCCTCCTCCCGGACCGCGGGCGAGACGCCGTGCGCGGAGAAGACCACGGTGGCCCCATCGGGTACGGCGTCCAGCTCCTCGACGAAGATCGCGCCCCGGCTTTCGAGCTCCGCGACCACGTGTCGATTGTGGACGATCTGGCGGCGCACGTACACCGGCGGCTCGCGGTCCCGAACCACGCGCTCGACCACCTCGATGGCGCGTTCCACGCCAGCGCAGAACGCCCGTGGCGCGGCGAGCCGGATCGTGCGCGGTGCCACGACCGACAACCAGGCGCCGAGGGCCAGTTGCGCGGCCAGCCGGCCGGGGCGGTCGCGCTCGGCGAAGCCCACTCCCATGCCGATCGACCCGTCGAGAACGACGGCCAACCCCGTCGAGTCAGCTCCCGGCCCGCAAGCGGCGTCGAGGTGGAGAGTGCCGCGGAGCGGCCGCATGCCGAGCCGATGCAGCTCGCCCGAGATCAGCGCGGCTGCCGGGCAGCTCACCGTCGTGCCGTCGGGGTGGCGCAGCGCCTCAGCGACCAGGATCGTGCGCGGCTGAAGGCACCCGGGGTATGCGGCCGGGACGAGGGCGGGAGACGCGGCTGGCATCGGGTCACCGGTCCCGGTGGATCCCGTCCCGGGCGAGCGCGGCCAGCCCGGCACCGGCCGCCGGCGCGAGGCGGGCGTCCCGCAGCTCGCCAGGCGCCTCGGTGAGCAGGTCGGCGGCCAGGCGCTGGCCGGCGGCCCGCCCGCCTGCCTGCTCGACCAGCTCGGCGGCGCGCGCCAGCTTCGGGCCGTCCGGCGGCTCGGGGTGTCGGTAGAGGGCCGCCAGCTCGCGCGCGGCAGGAGTGCCGGAGGTCAATGCCGCCACCACCGGTACCGACTTCTTCCGGCTCGCCAGGTCGGAGTGGCGGGGCTTTCCGGTGATCGCCGGATCGCCCCAGATGCCGAGCAGGTCGTCGACCGCCTGGAAGGCGAGGCCCAGCCGGGCGCCGAAGCGACGCAGATGCTCGATCTGGCCGGGGCTTCCGCCGCCGAGCAAGGCACCGAGACCGCAGGCGCAGCCCAACAGCGCGCCGGTCTTGGCCTCGGCCATGCGAAACCAGTCCGGCAAGCCGACGTCCACGCGCTCCTCCAAGGCGAGGTCGGCGTGCTGGCCCTCGATCAGATCCTGGAACGCCGCGTGGAGCATGGCGACACCGCGTGCGGCGCGGTCGGATGGGCCGGCGGCCAGCGCGTCGAACGCGAGGATCAGCAGCGCGTCTCCCGCCAGGATCGCGGCGCTGGCGCCGAACACGCGCCAAGCGGTGGGCCGGTGCCGGCGAGTCTCGTCCTTGTCGATTACGTCGTCGTGGACAAGGGACGAGTTGTGCGCCAGCTCCACCGCCACGGCCGCGGGTATCCCGGCGCTCGCGGTGTTCCCGGTACCCGCTGCGCAGACCAGCGCCAGTGCCGGGCGCATCGCTTTGCCGGCCGGCGTCGTCGGCCGGCCGGCATCATCCCACCAACCGAGGTGATATCCAGCGATCCGCTGGGTGGATGCCGGCAGCCGTTCGGTGGCCGCGTGCAGCGCCGGGTCCACGACGCTTCTGCTCCAGGCCAGTACCTCGGCAGCCGTCCTGCCCTCCGCGATCAAGCCAGCCGTGCTCATGCCCCAGTTATAGAGCAGGCCATCCGTGGATCGTGCGGTTTCCCGCAGATCCAATGTGGACGGTTACTGGCCGGTTCGACGTGAAGTTGGGAAACCACCATCCGCGCCGGAGCGCTCGTCTATAACGAGTGGTGGTGTGTTGTTGATTTTCGACACGGGGGTGTGTCTTGACAAGTTCCGTGGAGTCCGGAGTCAGCGAGGAACAGAAACAACTCAGCCTAAGTACCGCGGCGGCACGAAATCTGGCGACGACGACGAAGTCGGTGCCGCAGATGCAGGAAATCACCTCGCGGTGGCTGCTGCGAAGGCTGCCGTGGGTGCAGGTCGCCGGTGGTACGTACCGCGTCAACCGCCGCCTGACGTATCTGGTCGGCGACGGCCGCGTGACATTCACCAACCGGGGATCAGAAATCAGCGTCGTCCCCGCCGAGCTGGGTGAGCTTCGCGTGCTACGAGGGTTCGACGACGGGGTCGCCCTCGAAGCGCTGGCCGGCCGGTTCAACCAGCAGGAGTATGAGCCCGGCCAGACGATCGCCGAGTTCGGAAACGAGATCGACCATGTGTACCTGATCGCGTATGGCAAGGTGAGCAAGGTCGGCGTGGGCGAGTACGGCAACCCGGTACAGCTCGCCGTCCTGGCCAATGGTGACTTCTTCGGGGCCGAGGCGATCGGCGACGATCATCGCATCTGGGACTTCACCGTCAAGGCGATGACCAACGTCACTGTGCTGGCGCTGCCGCTACAGGCGTACCGGGAGGTCGCCGACCAGTGCGAGTCGCTACGCACTCACGTGGCGCGGGTGCGGGAGAGCCTGAACAAGCCGTCCAACAAGCACGGCGAGGCGGAGATCGAGATCTCCGCCGGCCACGAAGGCGAGCAGGCGCTGCCCGGCACGTTCGTCGACTACGAGGTCGCCCCGCGCGAGTACTCGTTGAGCGTCGCGCAGACGGTGCTGCGCGTGCACACCCGGGTCGCCGACCTTTACAACGAGCCAATGAACCAGCTCGAGCAGCAGTTGCGTCTGACCATCGAGGCGCTGCGAGAGCGGCAGGAGTACGAGCTGGTCAACAACCGGGAGTTCGGCTTGCTGCACAACGCCGATCTCCGGCAGCGCATCTCGACCCGCACGGGCCCGCCCACGCCGGACGACATGGACGAGTTGCTGAGCATGCGCCGCAGCACCCGGCTGTTCCTGGCTCATCCCAAGGCGATCGCCGCGTTCGGCCGGGAGTGCAGCCGCCGGGGTCTCTACCCCGATCCGGTCGAAGTGGACGGTCACCGGTTGCCGGCCTGGCGGGGTGTACCGATCTTCCCGTGCGGGAAGCTTCCCATCTCCGAGGGGTACACCACCTCGATCCTCGCCATGCGGACCGGGGAGGACGACCAGGGCGTCATCGGCCTGCACCAGACCGGCATACCCGACGAGTACGAGCCCGGCCTCTCCGTGCGCTTCATGGGCATCAACGAACAGGCGATCATGTCGTACCTCGTGAGCGCCTACTACTCGGCGGCAGTGCTCGTTCCCGACGCGCTCGGCGTCCTCGACGACGTCGAGCTCGCCCGCGCCGACGGCTGAGGAGCGCGTGGTGTCCCTAGCATCCCGCGCCCTCGCACGCCCGCGCGTCCACGACCTGGCCACCGCGGTAACGACGCTGCTGTCCAACCAGGACGGTGGTGCGCCGCGCGACCTGAGCGCCACCCGGCACCGCCTGACCACCGGCCCGACCGGCATCGGCACGTCGTCGCTGCGCGTCCCGACCCGCCGGCGGTCGAACGAAACGCCGCTGTCCGCCTTGTACTGCCCACCGGCGGTCCGGGACGACCGGGTGCTCGGCGATGTGGTCAACGACCGGCTGGTCGAATGGGCGGCCGAGGTCGGCGTCTATCCGGGTCGGCTGGAGGAGGTGCGGACGGCCAACTTCGGCCGCCTCATCATGCTTGCCCACCCGGAGAGCGACGACCCGGACCGGCTGCTCGCGGCGGCGAAGTGCGCGCTGGCGGAGTGGTCGGTGGACGACCACTACATCGACAACGACGCGGTCGAACCGCAACTGATCGGGCAGCGGCTGGCCATCGCCCACGCGGCGCTGGATCCGGTGCAGCTTCCCGTCCGGTACGTGCCCGACTACGAGGAGCAGGTGCGGCTCGACCCGGTGCTGCGCGCGCTACGGTCCAGCCTCGCCAACTTGGGCCGGTACGCCTCCGTCACGCAGGTCGCCCGCCTCCAGCGGGAGCTGTCGGTGATGCTCGTGGGCTACGGGCAGGAGGCGGTCTGGCGCGGCGCCGGGCGGCCCGTGCCCGTCTGGGAGTACCTGATGCACCGGCACGAGAACGGCTTCCTGCCGTGCATCGTGCTGGTCGACGCGGTCGCCGGGTACGAACTGCCGGCGCCCGAGTTCGCCGATCACCGGGTGCGCCGGGTGTGCACCATGGCCGGCTCGGCGGCGGTGCTGGTGAACGACCTGTACTCGATGGCGAAGGAGGCGGACACCGGCGGCCAGAACTTCAACCTGCCCGCGGTGGTCGCCGCCGAGGAGGGGTGTTCACTCCGCGAGGCGATAGACCGCAGCGTGGAGATCCACAACGAGCTGATGCACACGATCGAGGCGGAGGCCGCCGCGCTGAGCGCCACCGGCTCACCCGCGCTGCGCCGTTTCCTGGCGGGCGTGTGGGCGTGGCTGGGCGGCGGCCGGGAATGGCACGCCACGAGCGCCCGCTACCACTCACGTGAAGGAGAACACACATGACAACGACAGTGTCCACTCCCGACGATGTATTGCGCACCGCCTACCAGAAGTCGGTGGCCGCCTACTGGAACAACAATCAACAGGACCCGGTCAACCTCCGCCTCGGAGAAGTCGACGGCCTGTACCACCACCACTACGGCATCGGCGACTACGACCCGGCCGTGCTTGAAGGACCCGACGACAGCAGAGACGAGCGGATCATCGCCGAGCTACACCGGCTGGAGAGCGCCCAAGCCGACCTGGTGCTCGATCACCTCGGTCCGCTGGCCCCGCACGACCGGATACTCGACGCCGGCTCCGGCCGGGGCGGCACCAGCTTCATGGCGAACCAGCGGTTCGGCTGCCTCGTCGACGGCGTGTCCATATCGGAGTACCAGGTGGGGTTCGCCAACCAGCAGGCCGTCGCACGCGGCGTGGCCGACAAGGTGCGCTTCCACTTCCGCAACATGCTCGACACCGGTTTCGAGTCGGGATCGCTGGCGGCCTGCTGGACGAACGAGACCACGATGTACGTGGACCTGAGCCAGCTCTACGCGGAGCTGAGCCGGCTGCTCCGGTTCGGCGGCCGGTACGTCTGCGTCACCGGCTGCTACAACGATGTCACCGGCGGCCGCTCGAAGGCGGTCAGCCGCATCGACGAGCACTATGTGTGCAACATCCACCGGCGCAGCGACTACTTCAAGGCGATGGCCGCGCACAGGCTCGTACCGGTCAGCGTCGTGGACCTTACCGCGCTCACCATCCCGTACTGGGAACTGCGGGCGAAGTCGTCCGTGGCCACTGGCATCGAGGAGGCGTTCCTCACCGCGTACCGGGAAGGCAGCTTCCACTACCTGCTCATCGCCGCAGACCGGGTCTGAAACGGAGCGGATGGTGCGCACCGCACACCGCATCGGCGCGTTCGCCGGCGGCGGCCTCCCCGCCGCGGCGTCCGTCCTGGCCCGCCCCGCCTGGCGAGGCGGCGACCGGGAGGTCCGCGGCGACGCCGCGCTCCAGGCCATGCTCGCCGCCGGCGCGATCGGCTCTTTCCTCGTCGCTGTGGCGCTCGCGCCCCGGCGCATGGGCGGCGTGCGTCTGATGTGGTGGGTGAGCTGGTCGCTCGTGGCAGTGTGTGCACTGGGAATGGTGGTGGCCTGGGTGGTGATTAACCGCGACCCCGGCCACCACCTGACCGCCGGTACAGCGGTGCGCTCGGACGCCGACGTCGGCCGGTACCTCAGCGAGCAAGGCCTGCCGGCGGCTACGGTGCGGGTGCCTACCGGGCTGTTCGTGCAGTCCATCGAGTTCACCAACGGAAACAATGTGCTCGTCTCCGGCTATGTCTGGCAGCGCTTCGCGGCGGCGGTGCCGCGGACGGTCTCGCGCGGGGTGGTGCTTCCGGAGGCGGGCGACGCGTACGCCGCCACGGAGGTGTACCGGCGCACCGACGCGGGGGGCACCGAGACCATCGGCTGGTACATCGAGGCGACGCTGCGCCAGAAGTTCGACTACCGCGCCTACCCACTGGACCGGCAGAACGTGTGGCTGCGGCTGTGGCAGCCCGACTTCGACGTGGACGCGGTGCTGGTGCCGGACTTTTCCGCCTACCCGCCATGGCTCGCCCGGGGGATGCTGGGCACAGATCCCGAGATGGTTACGGGGGAGTGGCTGCCGCAGTACACGACCTACAGCTACCTGCGGCACCGGTACACCACGTCCTTCGGGCTCGCGCGGTATACCCAGCCGGTCAGCTACCCGGACATGTACTTCAACATGATCTTCAGTCGGGACTACCGCGGCCCCACGCTGGCAAAGCTGATTCCCGGCGTCCTCATCGCTTTGATCGTGTTCTCGTCGCTGTTCATCACCACGCGCGACGAGCGGACCATGGCGGTGGCCGGCTTCAACTCGTTCGCGGTGGTGGCCTTCACCGTCACCATGCTCATCGCGGTGGTGGTCGACCACAACGCCGTACGCGAGCTCGCCACCGACGGCTCGGTGCTCTACCTGGAGTATGTGTACTTCGCCATCTACGCGATGATCCTGCTCGTCACCGTGAACGGGGTGCTGATGGCCTGGGACCCGCCGCCCCGCTTTCTGACATGGGAGGACAACGCCCTACCGAGGCTGGCTTACTGGCCGCTGATGCTCGGCTTCCTCTTCGCGGTGACGCTGGTGCTGTTCTTCTAACAGCCGGCGGGTATGCCCGACAGCCGCGGTCGCCAACCCGACGCCAGGAGCGTAGAATCCGGCTCGAACGGGCCTTGGACGGCACCCGAAGAGGTGATGCCGAATGCCGAGTACTTCCGTGCACCTACGTGAGATCAGTCCGGACGGTACGGTCCGGATCGTTCTGGCCGGCGAGCTGGATCTGCTGACGGCGCCGGCCCTACGCCGGGCCCTCCTCGACGCGGTGACCACGCCTGGCGTGCGGCTCGTCGAGGTCGATCTGGCCGCGGTTAGGTTCCTTGACTGCGTCACTGTCGGCGTGCTGGTCGCCGGCCGCAACGCCGCCCGCGCGCACGCGGCGATGCTGCGCGTGGTCAGGGCGGCCGGCGTGCCACTGCGGGTCTTGCGGCTGGCTGGCGTGTGGCATTTGCTACACGACCTCGTACCGGCCGAAACGGTCCGGATTCCCGTCCCGCGGTAGCCGGCCTCAACCGCGCAACCGCGCCCGGTCCTCGTTGGCCCGCTCGATGTCGGCGGCGGCCACCTCGAGGAGCCGGTGGGACAGATCGGACAGCGCCCTGGCCACAGCCAACTCGTCGCCGATCTTCGGTACCTCTGGGTCCGCTGGGTTGCGCCGCGCCCCGCCGACACCGGCCATCGGCGGCCGGCCCGGCGCCTCCAGCCGCGCCTTCGCTTCGGTGAGCCGCTCGTCGCCGCCTTCGTCGATGACGATCTCGACCGTCCACCGCTTTACCTGCACCATTACCGCGACCTACCCGAACTGCCGCGCCGCCAAACGGGCGCAGAGCTCAAACGAGTTTACGTGCGCATCGCCGGGGTACGCGCCATACAGGCACGGCTTGGTGCCCGGCGCTCGCTGGCCTGCGGTCGCTCGGTGGACGCTCAGGTATCCGTACTCATGACAGAACTTGTTGTCGTCGGTGTCGACGGTTCGCCCGAGGCGGAGGCGGCGGTCCGGTGGGCCGCCGCCCGGCTCCAGCACACCAGTGGACGCCTACACCTGCTGCACGCGTATGCGCTGCCGCCGCCCGCGCCGGCGATGCCGTTGACGGCCCTTCCAACCTATGACGTCAACGTCGAGGACTACGGCCGCGCTGGGCAAGCCGTCCTGGCGGCAGCGGGGGAACTAGCCGCCGGATTGGTGGGGCGGGCGCGGGTAACCACGCAGCTGGTACCCGGCGGGGCCGCCGCCGCGCTCGTCGACGCGTCCACGACCGCTGACCTGGCGGTGGTCGGCTCCCGCGGCCGCGGCGGGTTCATGGGGCTTCTGCTCGGCTCCGTCAGCGCCCAACTGACCAGCCATGCGCACTGCCCGACGATCGTCGTGCGCGGCGAGGCGCCCGCGAACGGCCCGGTCGTGGTCGGCGTCGACGGGTCCGAACCATCAAACGCGGCGGTGGCATTCGGGTTCGCCGAGGCCGACCGCCTCGGCGCCCGGCTGGTCGCCGTGCACGCCTGGGGCGCGCCGGTGCCGACCGGACCCGCCGAAGCCGCCGCGATGCTGGCCAGCAGCCAGGACCGGGCACGGTACGCGCAGGCCGCGCGGCAACTGCTCCACGATGCGCTACAACCCGGCCGGCAGCGGCACCCCGGCGTGCAGGTAGACGAGCGGCCGGTCGAGACCGCCGCCCCAGGCGCGCTGCTCGACGCCGCCGACGACCCGGCCATGATCGTGGTCGGCTCCCGCGGTCATGGCGGCTTCGCCGGCCTGCTCCTCGGATCGACCAGCCAGACCGTGCTGCACCACGCCACCTGCCCGGTCGCCGTCATCCGACCCGAACCCTCCGGCCGTTAGGTGTTTTCGCGGGCCGCGCTGATGTCGGCCAGGGCGGAGTGCGGGTCTTTCTCGATCGCCAGGTCACCCAGCGACACCACACCCACTAGCTCGCCGGCATCGACGACCGGTATCCGGCGCACCGCCCGGTCTCGCATCAGCTCGACCGCGCGGCCGCTGTCGTCGTCGGGGGCGACGACCGCCAGGTCTGGGCTACACACCTCGCCGAGCGTGGTGGAGCCGGCGTCTCGATCGTCGGCCAGCGCGCGTACCACGATGTCGCGGTCGGTCACGATTCCCCGCAGCCGGCCGTCGCCACCGACGACCAGTACGTCCCCGATGTCCTTGGCCCGCATCTGCTTGGCCGCGTCGACCAGCGTGGCGTCGGGTGTGAGAGTAACGGGATGCTGTGTCATCAGCTCGCGCACTTTCTGCGCCATGGCGCACCTCCAGTGGCAGAGTCAACCGTGAACTCGGCGTACCCGGTCAGGACCAGGCGAAACCGCTCCGCGAACAGGACCCCGAAAGGTTGATCATCGCCACGCAGGGCCGGCGCGTTTGCGTGGCTTATCGGCCCGGGATCGCCGTGTCGATGTCGTACCAGGTGCCCTGATCGCGCCAGACCGCGAGCGTGTGCTGGCCGGTGTACGCGACGCGGGTGTGGAAAGGGCGGCTGACCCGGTCGAGTATGTTCCCCAGCCACGCCGTGTCCGCCTCCGCGGCTGGTTGCAACCGCATGTGGCGGGCCTGAAGGGGGATCATGGTCAGCCGCGCCAGCTGGCCGGTGTCGGGATCGACCACGGGCAGGTACATCACGCGCAGGTCCGGCCGGTACCGCTCGTTGCCGCCGATGCCCTCGTAGTCGTCGATGAAGTCGCCGCAGCCGTACAGGATGAGCTTGCCACGGTAGATCTCCACCGGTCGGGGATGGTGCGATGAGTGCCCGTGCACGATGTCCACGCCCCACTCCACAAGGTTGTGCGCGAACCGGACCTGTTCAGTGGGGACGGTGTAGCCCCAGTTGGATCCCCAGTGGACGGTGAAGACCGCGACGTCGCCGCGGCGTTTGAACCCGTTTATGTAGGCGCCTACCTCGGCGGCCGTGCGGCGGGACAGGTCGGGCAGCAGGTGGACCCCGGCGCGGTCGCGGGTCGCGCGCCACGCCGATGGGATGCCACGGCCGGGGGTGCGGCGGGCGACCCCCCCGACCCGGCGGCCGTTCCCGGCGTGGCCCGCGACGGGCCGCCGCGCGGCGGCGGCGCCGGACCCGGCGCCGGCGGTCTGGACGCCCGCCGCGGAAAGCGTGCCAAGGGTGTCCGCGAGGCCCAGCGCGCCGAAGTCCAGCACATGGTTGTTGGCAAGGCTAACCACGCTCGGCCGCGCGACCGTGATACAGGCGACGTTGGCCGGGTGCATGCGGTAGTGGATGCCCTTGCCCGGTGCAGGCTCGCCGCGGCAGGTGATGCTGGTTTCCACGTTGATGATCCGCGCCTCGGGTTGGAGCCGGTCCAGCAAGCGGAGCGCGTCGCCCCACACCCAAGACGGCGGGACCGGCCGCTCGAACCGGCCCTGGGCAGACTCGGCCAGCGCGACGTACTCGCGCGCGTCGGCCACATATCGCTCCCACAGCGTCGGGTTGCCCGGATGCGGCAGGATCTGGTCCACGCCTCGACCGGTCATCACGTCGCCACAGAGGAACAGAAGCATCGGGGCCCGGCTAGCCGTGTAGCGACTTCCGCTGCTCGTGGTTCAGATCGTGCCGGGTTCGTGGGTTGGCCACAGGCCGGTACTACCCCGACCGGGAGACACCCACACTGACCGGATCGGGGTCATCGGCGGGAGCCGGTGACGGTGATAACGTCGGATTCCCAGTGACGCGTGTCCTGGAATCAGGCCGCCCGGATGCGCGTGGTAGCGGGAGGAAAGCCGTGGGCTACAAGGAACGACGGGCCAAGATGATCGCCGCTCGGGCGGAGCCGCATCTGGAGCCCGGCGAGCAGATCCAGACGGGATTCGTCACGGTGACCGGTTCGGGGATCTTCACGGTGCCGGCGGAGACATTCGTGGTCACCGACCGCGCGATCCTCGTCGTGGGCCACGGCGAGGCACAGCGGCTCCCGCGCGACTTCTGGTTCGGCAAGCCGACCGGGCTCTACCACAAGATTGAACTCGACCGCACCTACAAGGTGCACCGGCAGTGGTACCAGGAGGTCATCGCCGCCGACGAGGCTCTGCGCGAAATGCGGACCCAGGACGACCCGGCGGCCGGCGCCCACTGAACCCAGCTCGGCTCCGCCTGTTTATCCCCCCAGCAAGTGTGGGTATGCCATCCGATATGACACAGCCTGGGCAGCCCAAGGGCCGCCGCGGCACGGTCGGCCACGCCTACAGCGCGCTGAACATGCGGGCGCTGATGGCCGGGTTCGGGCTGGTCTTCATGGTCGTACTGGCCGCGCTGCTGTTCCGCGCCGACCAGCCGGTGCTGGCGGTGCTGTCGGCCATCTTCGCCGCCGTCGCCCTGATCGATCTGATCGTGGTGGGCCGACGGTTGCGTCGCCGCCACCGGGCCGAGCCTGGCCGCCACTACTCGCTGTTCGAGTGATTGGGGGGCGAGGTGACCGCGCTGGCCGGCGGCCCTGTGCTGGTAGGGGTGGACGGTTCCGACCAAAGCCTGACTGCGGTGGAGCATGCGACGCGGATCGCCGTGGCGCGCAATCGGCCGCTGCGGATCGTGCACGGATTCGTGTCGCCGGTGTACACGCCGGTACCGCCAACGCTGGGGACCGCGGCGCTACCAGCCGATGCCTACGGCGAGCTCGACGCGTACCGCGACGCCGACGCCTCGCTGCGCGCCCACGCCGAACAGGTGGTCGAGCACGCCCAGACGCACGCTCGGCACTGCGCGCCCGGGGTACGGGTGTCCGCGGAGGTGATCGACGGCGGTGCCGCCGCGGTGCTGACCAGTGAATCCGACAAGGCCGCCTTGTTGGTGGTCGGCCAGCGCGGTCACGGCGGGTTCGGCGGTCTTCTGCTGGGGTCGGTGGCGGTGCAGGTGGCCGCGCACGCGGCCTGCCCGTTCCTGGTAACGCGGGGCGAGCATCGGCGAAGCGGCCCGGTGGCGGTCGGGGTGGACGGGGCACCGACCTCGGCTGCCGCGATAGCGTTCGCCGCCGACGAGGCGGAATGGCGGCGCGCGTCGCTGCTGGCGGTGCACGCCTGGACCGCGCCCGTCTCCACCGGCCCGGGAGACATGCTGCCGCTGGTGTACGACGTGGATCGGGTCGAGGCCGAAGAGCGGCGGGTACTGGCCGAGTCGGTCGCCGGCCTGGCCGAGACTCACCCTGACCTGCCCGTCGAGCAGCGGCTGGTCAGCGGTCGCGCGGCTGAGGCCTTCAAGGACCTGTCCCGGCATGCGCAGCTCGTCGTCGTAGGGTCGCGTGGCCACGGCGGCTTCGTCGGCCTACTGCTGGGGTCGGTTAGCCGGGCGCTGATCCACCACGCCGATTGCCCGGTCGCTGTCGTCCGTCCCGTACCACCACCGAAGCAGTCATGACCCCGGTCACTTGACCGGCTCGCCCTTCGGTGTGGTCGGCCTCACGCCTGGTCACACTTGCCCGTGCTGCCTCGTCCGTGAGGGTGAAAGCCCCACTCGGGGCGCGTGTACGAGGAGGACGACATGACACCTACGATCGTCGTGCTCGGCGGCGGCTACACCGGCGTCATGAGCGCGGTCCGGCTGGCCCGGCACACCCGACGCGCTCGCGCCCAGGTGATTCTGGTAAACCCGTCGGACCGGTTCACCGAGCGGCTGCGGATGCATCAGATCGCCACCGGCCAGGCGCTGTCCGACTATCGGATTCCGGAGCTGCTGTCCGGCGTCGGTGCCGAGTTCGTGCAAGGTCGGGCTACGAACATCGATCCGGAGCGACAGGAGGTCCGCGTTACTGGGGCCGAGGGCGAGCGGCTGCTGAGCTACGACTATTTGGTGTACGCGGTCGGCAGCGTCACCGACACCACCACGGTGCCGGGGGTGGACGCGCACGCGTACACGCTGAACAGCCCCGCCGAGGCGGCGCGTCTCGGCGCGCGGCTTGCCGAACTGAGCAAGCGCGGCGGCGGCACCGTCGCCGTCGCGGGGGCAGGCTTGACCGGCGTCGAGGCGGCCGCGGAGATCGCCGAGAGCTATCAGGGCGTGCGGGTGGTGCTACTCGGCCGCGACGAGCCTGGCGCGATGATGGGAGCCAAGGCGCGCCGTTACCTGCGCGACGCGCTGGACCGGCTCGGCGTGGAGGTGCTCGCCGGGGTCGAGGTGACCAAGGTGCTGCCGGACGCGGTGGAGTTGGCCGGTGGCGAACTGGTGCCGGTCGACGCCTGCCTGTGGACCACCGGGTTCGTCGCCGCGCCGCTCGCCCGGGAGGCGGGTCTGGTTGTCGACGGCAAGGGCCGGGTCGTGGTCGATGCGACGCTGGCCTCGGTGTCGCATCCTTCGGTGTACGCGATCGGTGATGCCGCCGCGATCCGGCAGGCGTGGGGTGAGATCCACGGCACCTGCCAGAGCGGTATCCCGACGGGTGCGCACGCCGCCGACAGCATCGCCCGCCGGCTGCGCGGCAAGAAGCCCAAGCCGTTCCGGTTCGGGTACATTCACCAGCCGGTCAGCCTCGGCCGGCGGGACGCGGTCATCCAGTTCACTCATCCCGACGATTCACCCGCGCGGTGGTATCTGACCGGCTGGGCGGCGGTGGCCTACAAGGAGGCGGTGACCAGCAGCCCACCCAAGACGTACCGGCTGTCGCGGTGGGTCACCGTGCCGGCGCGGGCGTTGGCGCGCACTGGCGGGCGGGCTAACCGGCCGGTCGCGGCCCGGTGAGCTTGTCCGTCGTCGAGCTGGACGACCTCGGTGCGCGGATCGGCCGGCGTCCGGCCGGCGAAGGTCCGCGCACCAACTAGGGGCGTGCGTCGAATCGGGCGCGGGCCTCGAAGACTCGGTCCATGTGCGTCTCCGCCCAGTTCTTGATCGCGATCATGACCGGAAACAGTTCGTGGCCGAGCGGAGTGAGTTCGTAGTCGACGCGAACCGGTACCGAGGCGGTGACCGTGCGGGTGACCAGGCCGTCGCGCTCCAGCGTGCGCAGGGTCTGGGTGAGCATCTTCTGGCTGACGCCGGCGATGCGGTTGGCGAGCTCGCTGTGCCGCTGCGGGCCGTCGGCGAGTGCTGGGATCACCAGTGCGACCCACTTGTCGGTGAGCCTGCTCAGCAGCTCGCGGGTCGGGCACTGTTGCAGGAACGCGTCGTAGTCGCGTTTGGCCTGTTCGCGGCGTTGTGCCGCGGTCGTCGTCGCCATCTTGCCCTCCATCGGTGCCCTAGGTACTTCACGGTACCTACTTACTCATGGTGCCCGC
This sequence comes from Micromonospora sp. CPCC 205371, assembly GCF_026130045.1. GTDB lineage: Bacteria > Actinomycetota > Actinomycetes > Mycobacteriales > Micromonosporaceae > Phytohabitans. The sequence continues at coordinate 24,222 of NZ_JAIBNX010000046.1, read as the reverse complement.
TGATTCGTACGGTCGTGGGGATCACGAGAGTCCAACAAGGAGACAGCGATGCGCGCAGTCAGCTATGCACGGTTCGGCGGGCCGGAGGTCCTGCACGTGGCCGACGTGCCGATGCCCGAGCCGGGGCCGGGGCAGGTACGGGTGAGGGTCGCCGCGTCCGTCGTCCACCCAGTCGACCTGATGATCCGCTCCGGTCGGTTCCCGGCCCCGCTGCCGACCGGTCTGCCGTACACGCCTGGCTGGGATGTGGCCGGCACCGTCGACGCGGTCGACCCGGCGGTCGAGCAGTTCATGATCGGCGACGAGGTCATCGGCTTCTCGCCATGGCTGCGAACCACGGTCGGTGCCCACGCGGAGTACGTGGTGCTCGACGCGGCCTGGCTGACCCCTGCGCCCGCCGGCGTCGCCGCAACCGAGGCGGCGACCCTGCCGACGAACGGCCTCGCCGCCACCCAGGCACTCGACCTGATCGCGGTCCCGGCGGGTTCGACCGTGCTCGTCACCGGCGCCGCCGGACAGGTCGGCGGGTTCGTCCTGGCGCTGGCCCGCGCGACCGGCCTGCGGGCCACGGGACTCGCCGGATCGGACGACCGTGCGTTCGTGGAGTCGCTGGGCGCGGCATTCCTGTCGCGCTCCGACGAACCGACGGGGACGTTCGATGCGGTGATCGATTTGGCGGTGATCGGTCCTTCGCTGCTGGGCCTCATCCGCGACGGCGGCGGCTACGTGGCCGCGTCGCCTCCGGTTCGCCCGGAGCCGGTGCGGGGAATCCGGACCTTCGCGCTGGGGGTGCTGCCGGACGGACCGCGGCTGGGTGAACTGGTCAAACTCGTCACCAGCGGCGACATCCTGCTTCGGGTCGCCGGGGTGTACTCCTTCGCCGACGCCGCGGCCGCTCATGACCGGCTGGCCCAAGGCGGCGTCCGCGGCGGCGTCGTGATCGTCCCATGACCCCCAGTTCCCGGAAGGGGACGACTACCGCGAGCCTCGCCCGAACCGCATCGAGGTGACGTGCTGTTCTGCCGCTGCCGATACTCAGATTCGTGTAAATTCTCAGCAGATGATCTTGCTCGACGTGCGCGAGTAACTAACGTGGCATGTATCGGAATCTGTGAATCGCCAAGGGCGGCGCGCGTTGGGGAGACAGGTCATGACGCACGTTGATCGACTCGCCAATAGAGTCGACAGGCTCCGCGAGGCGCTCGAGGCGCGGCCTTGTCGGGAGGATTCTCGATGAGTGGCGTTGAGGTCGCACCTGCTTCTTTGGACGGAAGCGCGAACGTCCTCGTGGAGTTGGCGGGGCTGCTGCAGGCCGGGCGGCCCGAGCCCGGAATTACCGGGCAGGTGCAGGATCCGAAGGCTCATGCAGACGTTGTCGAGGTAAACCAGACGTTCGCTGCCTTTGCCGAGGATCAGTACCAGGATGCGGTCGCCGTGCTGGCGGCGCTGTCCACGCAGTTGAGGTCGGCTGCGGGCGCCTACGCGGCGCTCGACGAGGACGTCGCCGGAGACATCGTGGATGTGCTGAGGAACTCCGCCTACGTGCCACCCGAGCAGCGGGACGGGTGACGCCGTGACGTATCGCAGCGATGTCGAGCACATCGAACGGATGGATCCGATCCTGGTGGGTTTGGCGGCCGAGGAGTATCGGCGTGTGGTGCGGTTGATCGACTCTGCCATGCCGACTCTCGGCGCCCTGCCGGGCACCCTGCAGTGGCGGTCCGACGCGGGTGAGCTGTGTGAGCAGCGGCTGCGTGAGGCGATCTCGCTGATCGAGCAGCTGCGCGATGGCTATGACAAGGCGGGCGGGGCGGTCACCGACTACGTCGAGGGGCAGGACGCGGCCAAACTGCACGTCGCGGCTGGGTTCGGCGCGGAGGTAGAGCTGCGGACCCTGCTGTCAAGAAACGGTCTGATCCCTGGCGGTCTGCGCGCGAGTATGAGCCCGATGCTGCTGTGGGACGACCTTCGGGCCACGATAGGTACCGACGACGCGCTGTACGAGAACGCGGTACGGGAACAGATCGAGCAGGTGCGCGCCACGGCCGAGGATCTCTATGGGACGGCATCCGGCGCGTACCGGCAGGCGATCTCGGTCGAGGCCGAGGCACGTCAGACCGCGGCGCGGGCACTGACCGCGGCGTACGAGATGCTGCCCAACTTCCGCGCCGGCTCCATCTGGAACAACATGGCCGCGGTCTTCGGCGGATCGCCCGCGGAGGAGATTATCGAGGGCACCCCAGGTCTTGCCGGGGAGACGGCGCAGGCCGCCAGTGACCCCAACTCGCGTCGGCCCAATCTGGCCGTCGTGGCCGCCTACCAGGTGACCGACCAGAGTCAGCGGGTGACGTACCCAGACGGGTGGCTCACGCCGGCGGGGTGGATCTTCGGGTCGGAAGAGGTCCAGGCCTCCGAGGCCGCGATTCTTCACGAGTTGAGTCCGACCGAGCAGATACGGTTCCGGGAGTTGCGTGACGAAGCGTTTGCCGCCGCCGAGGAGCGGTTTCCCGCTAGCGGGGGCGACGACAACCATCAAGACGCGTTCCGGCATGCCTACTGGAACGCCTTGATGACAAGCCAGCATGGGCCTGAATGGACCGAGCGGTTCGCGAACGCGCACGAGAGCGTGGCGGGTAACCCGGCACTTCGCGAGACGATGGATCTGTACAACAACAACATAGGTCGCACCATCGCGATGGACCATCCGAACGCCTCACAGGAAGAGCTCGCGGCCTTGGTCGAGGCCGCCGTCAGGGAGGGGCACACCACCGTCGTCGGCGCCGACGGGCAATTGCACTACTCCGATCAGGTCAGCCCGGACGAGACCGGTCATCCGGCAGAAATACCGGCTCCCGGTCGCCTTCCAGTGCCCGAGGCCGAGTACTGAAACTGCCGCCACGACGCCGGAACGCTACTGCCTTTCCGTTGACCGGTATCGATGGCCGCCGCGACAATGAGCCATGCTCAAGGCCATTACCGCGCTCGTCGCCGGTGTCTTTCCCTTGGCCGTGGTGACCGGCGCGGTCGCGGCCGGGCAGGCCGTGGCCGTCGCCGGTGACACCGGTGGGGCCCGGGTCTGTGCACACGCGCCGCGCACCGCCAACCGGCAGGCAACGGCCGAGACGGTCCGCACGCACGCGTACCTGTGGGCGCTGACCTGCCGCTCGGCAGGCGTCGCGGCCGGGGTTGTCTCGGGCCAGAACGTCGGGCACGGCTCCCAGGCGACCGACTCGGATGGCTGGTTCGGCTACCCGCGGCTGGTGGAGCGGCTCGCCGCGGACACCGGACAGCGCGTCGGCGTGGTAGGGCTCGACTACGAGCATGACCAGGTGTTCACCTCCGTGCAGCTCACGACCGCCAACGGCGTGCTGGTCGCGCACGAGCGGCGCGGTGGCCTGGTCGCGGTGACCTGGTCGCCGCTGAGCCCGTGGCTCAACGACGAACGCGACATCGAGGGCAACCCAGGCCGCTGGACCGACACCCGAACCGACGCGGGACAGTTGGAGGGCGTCGACGATCTGCGCGACCTGCTCGACCCCGGCACCCCGGCCGGCCGGGTGTGGCTGCGCAAGCTCGACCGCGTCGCGGACGCACTGGCCGCGCTGCGCGATGCGGGCGTCGTTGTGCTCTGGCGGCCGATGCAGGAGATGAACGGGTTCTGGTTCTGGTGGGGCAGCACCGTGCACGGTGACGACGCGTCGCCCTATGTGGACATCTGGCGGCACATGTACCGGTACTTCACCCAGGTACGCCGGCTGAACAACCTGCTGTGGGTGTACTCGCCCGCGTCCAGCGGACTGACCTACGGCGGGCAGCCGGTGCCCGGAATACACCCCGCTGGGTGGGCCTATCCGGGCTCCGACGTGGTGGACGTGGTGGCCGGCACGGCGTACCACGACGAGTTGGCCATCCTCGACTACGCCGAGCACCTGCGGCTGCCCGAGGTGGTGGGCGTTGCGGAGTACTCTGCGGCCTTGCTCGGCGCGCACGACCGGTTCGGCGACCTGGACACCACCGGCTACGCCACGCGGTTGCGCGCCGACTATCCCGCGGTCGCGTACTGGGTCTCCTGGCACGACTTCCCGTGGTCGGAGACGGAGGCGGCCTGGCTGTCACTCGCGGGCAACCGGCGCGCGGGCGACCTGCTCGCCGACCCGTACGTGATCAACGTGGGCGAAATCCGTGTGCGCCGGCCAGGTGCCGGCCCTTGACAAGCGCGGGTGTCGTGCCGAGGCGCCCCCGCCGCTCAGCTGGCGTCCCAGAAGGCGTCCTCGCCTTGCTGGTCGGCCGAGAACAGCCACACCTCGGCAATCTTGTCCCCGTCGACGCGCAGCACGTCGACGCCGTCCATCGTCATCTCGGCGCCGTCACGTTCGGCGCTGAAGTGGACCGGAAGTGTCACGAACGCGCCGTTGACCATCGGCGCGCCAGTCACCTGGACATCCAGGGTGCCGTTGGTGATGGCCATCTGCCCGCCGAGCATGTCGTTGACCGCGGCGGCGCCGTGACGCGAGCCGGAGAACCGGTTGTCGCCGGGCTGGTGCCACACGATGTCGTCGGCGAACATGCTCGCGACCGTGGCGAAGTCCTTGGCGTTCATCGCGTCCACGTACCGGCGGGCAACGGCGAGCGTGCTGGTGGAATCGGACATCGGGCTCTCCCTTTAGTCGAGGTTTTTTCGCTGCTGGTAGCCTATGGTCACTATCGGTGACCAGTTACCTCAACGTAACTAATGGAGGAGTGTGGCCGGTGTCACAGCACCCGGATTTCAACGTGCTCACCGCGACCTGCCCGTCGCGCAGCTCGCTGGCGCGCATCGCCAACAAGTGGACGGCGATGGTGGTGATCGTGCTCGGCAAGGGCCGCCGGCGCTTCGGCGACATCCGCGCCGCCGTTGACGGGATCAGTGGCAAGGTCCTCACCGACACGCTGCGCGACCTGGAACGTGACGGCCTCGTCAACCGGCATGTCTACGCCGAGGTGCCGCCCCGGGTCGAGTACGAACTGACTCCGCTGGGACACACGCTGCACGAACCGCTGCGGGCGCTGGGCAATTGGGCCGAACAGCACATCGATGCGGTGCTCGCCGCACGTGAACAGTACGACGCCCGCCGCTGAACCGCGTTGACGCGTAACCCTGACGCCGGCATGACGCCACCGTGAGGGCTCGTTCCGACACTTCATCGCGGGCCCGGTCACCGGACCGAGGTCCACGACGAGGAGGAGGAATCGGAATGCGCTGGCGGAGAAGGGGACTACGCGCCCTCGTGGTGGGGCTGGCCGTCGCGATGGGCCTGGGCATCGCCGGGGTCGCGCACGCGACGGTCTACCGGGTCGACGAGTTCAAGATCACCGAGCAGCACTTCGACTTCGGAGACGGCAGGCTGCACGACGTTTCCGGCCGGCCGACCGACGACGGCCGGCTCGACTGGGTCATGAACACCGCCGGGATCTGGGAGCCGACGCTGGTCGGACGGATCTGGGTCAACAACGCTCGGGACGAGTGCGTGCGGGTCCAGATGATGGTGGAGTACGACAACGGCTTCACGCAGACCTACACCGACTACGGCTCGGACTTCTGCGCACCGACCGGGCAGACCTGGTACGACGACGTCAACTTCAGCCCGGTGGCCGACCAGTACGTGCACGCGGTCACGATCAAGCTTCAGTGCGCCGAGTCGAGCAGCGCCCCGTGGGTCACCGCGGGCCAGAGCCCCCGCAACGCCCAGCCGTGGCCGACAGCGGCGGGCCCCGGCCGGCGCCCGCCGTCTCCCGCTCTCTCCCGGTGGACCTGCCGGCGGTCCAATTGCCGGTTAGCCGGGGGCGTCTGCGGTGCCGCGGATGAGTGCGGTCAATTGTTCGCTGCCGCAACGCGTCGAAGTGAGCTTGGTGTCCGCGGAACACCTCGATTGGCGTTGGTCGGCGTGGCTCATCGTCTGCGCAGCCGGCCGCCGCGGCCCTCGCGGCACGGCCGGCAGAAACCTCTGGCCGGCGCGATGAGTTCGCGGCGTCCCACCGGTATGTACTACGAGCCCACCGAGGGCCACCGCAGCGCTAGCGATCAGGAGCGAACGATGTCCGAGAACCGAACGAACGATCTGACCGCGATCACGGCCGTCCTTGAGGGTGTCTAAGGCGTGGGACGCCAACGACGCCGGAAGACCCAGTCCATCAACGTGCCGTAGTTATCGCCTCCGACGAACCAGTTGACCATCGGCGGCATCTCCATGAGCACGTCTTCGGTGAGCAGTCGTTTGAGCCCTTCGACGTCAGCCTTCTCAAAAGCTTTCATGTACTTGTCAACCCAGGCCCGCTGCTCGGCTTCCGAGGGCTCGGCGACCTGCTCCTCCAGAACCCCGCCTCCCTGAGCCTAGCCCTGGCCCGTTGCAGGGAACTGTTGACCGAGGCGGTCGTGGTGCTCAAAATGTCAGCCGCCTCGGCCGCCGGAGAAATCAAGCACCTCACGCAGGATCAAGACCGCGCGCTGCCGCGCGGACAGGTGCTGCATGGCGGCGACGAAGGCAAGCCGGAGGCTGCCGCGGTCGATCGTCGCGGCCCCAGGCCCTCAAATAGGTGTCCTGAACCAGGTCCTCCGCATCGTGGACCGAGCCGAGCATCCGGTAGCAATGGGCCAGCAGCTCCGACCGGTACGGATCGATCCTGCGGTCGAACTGTTCCGCTGCCGCCGTCACATTCGTGCCCTTCCCATGCTGTGCCGGGGCACCATATCGCAGGGCCGCCGAATCTGCCGTGGGCGATGAGAGTTCGTCGAGCTGCCTGCTCATGGGCTAGAGGAGTCTGGGGGCTATATGGTCCGCGGTGCGGTGTATGAAGGCGAGGGGGCGGGCGAGGGCCGCCACGAGCGCTCCCGCGATGCGTCCACGTCGCCTTGCCGAAACCCGTGGTGGGAGCGTCGCGAACAGTGTCGCGAGGCTCGGGAGGGGACGAACAAAGACCGTGTACTCGACGATCTGGCCCTGCTCGTCGACGCGCACCAGATTCATGGCTTCGAGTTCCACCTCGCGTACGCGCGCGCGAAACGAGAACGCTCCCGTATCACCGAGCACGAGCGGTTCGGTGGTGTCGATGTCGTCGAGGACGGCGAAGATGTCACGGTGAAGTGCCGTTACCTCGTCCCTGCCCTCGAACAGTTTTGTCGCTGACATCGGGGAGTGGAAGACGACGTCGGGAGCCAAGACCTCGGCGACCGCATCAGCGTCGCCGTTTTCACCGGCGGTGCGTAGTGCGTTGATAGCCGCTGAGGTCGGCGGGGTGGATGGAACTGCGGGGCGGGGTATCGACACGGGAACTCCTCTTGTGGCGCGCGCGTTGGGCAATCGGTCTGCCCTGCTCAGGCGACCTTCTCATCGAAGGCCATCGCCGGCCTGTCGACGCTGGAACTCCTCGAACGGCAGGCGGTCGAAGATGAACCGGTTGTAGATGATCTGCCCGTTCCGGACCGTGACACACTCGGCCGCCGGTGCGCTCTTCGCCGGGATCGTTTCGGTGTCGTACATGAGCAGGGCCGTACGGTCGTCCCCGAACGCGGCGACCATCTCCGCACGGATCAGGAACTGTTCCGCGAACGGCCCGAGAAACGCGCGGTACGCCTGGATGCCAGTGATCCGCCCGGCTGGGGCATCCAGCACGACGTCGTCCGCGATGTAGGTCATCGCCGTCTCGAGGTCCTTGCCGGTCCACGCGCGGTGGTGGGCCAGAGCGATCTGCAATGCTGTGCTGGTCATGATCTTCCCTTCGGTGTGGTGTCTGTTAAGACACCAGCGCCCTGAGGAACGGAACGGCTGTGACCCAGGTCATGTTCGAGGATCTGGTGGCGGAGCACCGGCACGAGTTGCTGGTGCATTGCTACCGCCTGCTGGGCTCGGTGACCGACGCCGAGGACGTCCTGCAGGAGACGCTGCTGGCGGCCTGGCGCGGCCTGGACGGATTCGAGGGGCGCGCGTCGCTGCGGTCCTGGCTGTACCGGATCGCCACCAACCGGTGCCTCAACGCGTTGCGTGACCGCGGCCGGCGGATACCGCCGGAGCCGCAGCCGCCGTTCCAGCCGCCGGAGCCTAGCCGGCGCAGTCACGTGACCTGGCTTCAGCCCTTCCCGGACGCGCTGCTGGAGCACGTGCCTGACAGCGACCGCGGCCCGGAGGCGCGCTACACCGCCCGGGAGGCTATCGAGCTGGCGTTCGTCGCGGCGCTGCAGCGGCTCACTCCGCGGCAGGCGACCGTGCTGGTGCTCTGCGACGTGCTCGGGTATCCGCTCGGCGAGGTCGCATCGATGCTGGACACCACGCCGACCGCCGTCAAAGGTTTGCTGCAACGGGCCCGCGGCGCGGTCGAGCGGCGCCGCGATCCGGCTGGCGGTGCGGCACCAGCGCCTGGATCTGTGCAGGAGCGCCAGATAGTCAACCGCTTCGCCGAGGCCTTCGCCGGTGATGATTTCGACACCCTGGTCAGTCTGCTCACCGACGAGGCGTGGCTTGCCATGCCGCCCGCTCCGCACGAGTACCACGGCGTGGCGGCGATCGTCTCGTTCCTGCGGGCCAGCGCCGCCTGGCGCGTCAGCCAGGGGCTACGGATGCGGCTGCGCCCCACTCGTATGAATGGACAGCCGGCGTTCGCCTCGCAGTTCGTCGGGGACGGGTTCGAGCGACCCGGCGGGCTGATAGTGCTCACCCTCACCGGCGACCGCCTGACCGGTATGACCCTGTTCCTTCACGACATCTGAGCTCAACCAAGATCGGATGCCTCGCGACCATCCGAATCATGCATTCACATACATGATTTTGATGGGTACCATCGTCGCGGGAGCCGCAAAGCCGACGCGCAGCCTTCATCTGCCTTCATCTGCGCGCACATTCGACGGTCACGCACGTCCATCGTGCCCGCGACGTACGCACCGGTGCGTCGAGCACGCACGCCCAAACACGAACGTGCTGGAGTAATCATGCAAGCGTCAAAGCGAGCCAAACGGCTCGTCCTCAGTGCGGTCGCTGCCATGGTGGCAGCGTCCACAGCGGTCATCATCGCCCAGGTCAACCCGGCCTCGGCGCACGGCTCCGTCACCGACCCCCCGTCACGTAACTACGGATGCTGGGACCGCTGGGGTGACGATCACCTGAACCCCAACATGGCCCAGACGGACCCGATGTGCGCCCAGGCGTGGCAGGCCAATCCGAACACCATGTGGAACTGGAACGGGCTGTATCGTGAGAACGTCGGCGGCAACCACCAGGCTGTGATCCCGGACGGCCAGCTGTGCAGCGGTGGCCGCACCCAGGGTGGGCTGTACGCGTCGCTCGACGCGGTCGGAGCGTGGGTCGCCAAGCCGATTCCGAACAACTTCACCCTGACGATCACGGACGGGGCGCGCCACGGCGCCGACTACCTGCTGATCTACATCACCAAGCAGGGCTTCGACCCGACGACGCAGCCGCTGACCTGGGGCAGCCTCGAACTGATCCAGCGCACCGGCAGCTACCCCACCACCGGGCTCTACCAGGCCCAGGTGAACGCGGGGAACCGCACCGGCCGGCACGTCATCTACACGATCTGGCAGGCGAGCCACCTCGACCAGCCGTATTACCTGTGCAGTGACGTCATCTTCGGCGGCGGCACCGGCACTCCGCCGGCCACCACGCCACCGGTCACCCCACCGGTGACCACGCCGCCCGTCACGCCGCCGGTGACGACGCCGCCCGCCGGCAACGGTGGCTGCACCGCCACGTACAGCAAGACCAGCGAGTGGACCGGTGGCTTCGGCGCCACCGTGTCGGTCGCCGCCGGGAGCAGCGCGATCAGCGGTTGGACGGTGCGGTGGACCTGGCCCAACGGTCAGAGCATCACCAATTCATGGAACGCCACCGTTACGTCGAGCGGCTCGGCGGTGACGGCGACGAACGCCAGTTACAACGGCCGGTTGAACGCCGGCCAGAGTACGAGTTTCGGCTTCAACGGAGCCTGGAACGGCACGAACACCGCGCCGACGCTGAGCTGTACGGCCAGCTGAGGCAGGCCGGCGGGGCGGCATCCTTGCGGTGCCGCCCCGCCGCGCGTCGCTCGTCAACCGGCTCAGGGGAACCAGGTGAGGTGCTGGTTTCCGGCCAGGTTGTTGCAGGTCCACATCTGCGGGATCTCGCCGTCCCACCAGGAGCTGTTGGGCATGTCCAGGCAGAGGTTGCTGGCCGTGCCGAACATCAGATGGTAGTAGTCGGGATTTCCCTGGTGCCTTCGTTTGCCGGTCCACACCGCGCTGGTGTCGCAGTCCCACAGATAGACGTCGCCACCGTCGCCCCAGTTGCCCGACAGGCACTTGTTGGTGCCGTACTTCCTGATCCTCGCGGACGTGCCCTCCGACCCGAAGTCGAACGCCCACAGCTGGTGACCGCGGTTTGTGGAGGTGCGGCCGGCGCAGGTCCATTGCTGGACCACCCCGGCGACACCCTCGCCACCGGGGTTGTTGTGCCGGAGGTCCAGGCACTTGTTGTTGTGCCGGAACTGGATCTGATACCAGATGTCGGCGGCGTTGGCGGGCACGGCGGCCGTCGCTGTGAACCCCAGCGTCAGGACGACGATCGTCGCCAGCCATCGAATCGATTTCAACACGTGCGGCTCCCGTGATGGTCGAGGTGAATCCGGTGCCCCCATCGTGCGGACCGCCCGGACCACCAGCCATACCTTTCAGCCGAGCTTGAAAGGATCTCCGGGTTCGAAGCCGCTGCCAGCATCCTCTGTGGCCACCGGTGTGGCGGCCGTCGCCGCGGCGATCAATGCGAAGCCGGCCGCGAACGCGAGCATCGTAAGGACGCCCCGCGGCCAGAAGATATGACTGTCCACGAAGGACACGCTGGCGGCCAGGACGATCAGTGCGCCGGGTAGGGTGCGTGGACCGTACCGGAGGTAGAGGGCGAGCGAGGCGGCCAGCGCGGCGGCGGCGAAAGCGCCCGCGCCCGCGTACCCGAGTGCGTCGCCGGTGGTGAACAGGGCCTGCACCGATCGGCCGACGTCAGCGTCGCCGGCGGCGCGGACGACGAGGCGGTGCGGCCCGCCCGCGACGGGGGCGCGGGC
>NZ_JAIBNX010000046.1:0-13133 GCF_026130045.1 Micromonospora sp. CPCC 205371 | reverse complement strand
ACCCCCCCCCCCCCCACGCCCGCGCCCCGCCGCGGCCGGCGCCGCTGCGGTCACCCCCGCCCCCGCAGCGGCACGAGCAGCCCGGCGGCCAGCAGGGGGAAGACCGGCAGCAGGACGATGTGTAGGGCCGCCCACCGGCCGGCGGTCGCGGGCGTGAGCAGGTGCGGGTGGACGAGCCCGACGGCGGCGAGCAGCAGGGGTACCGGTACCACGAGCGCGATCGGTCGCAGGGTACGCATCCGGCGATCGTAGGCCCGGCTTTCGCTGGTGCATCCCACGTTGGCGACCCGTAACAGATCGGTAAGCTCATTGCCGCTTCGTCGGCTTGGGTGAGTGGCTGTAGCGTTCGGCGACCGTGGCGAAGGCGGCTTTGGGCTCCCAAGGCATGTCGGGGTAGGTGTCGCCGTTGCGGCCATCGAGGACCTTGACGATCCCGAGGCTGGCGAGGTCCAGGTCGTCGCGGGGATCACCGTCGGGGCGGTGGGGGAGGTTGTAGAGCGCGAAGAGGTGTACGAAGGCGCTGTCGACGCCCTCGCTCTCGAAGATGTCGAGCAACTCCCCGAGGTATGTCGCCTGGCCGGCCGCCGTCCGGGTCGGCCAGCCGGCGACGAACACGACCTCCGCTCCCGCCGCGCGGAGTCGCTCGGCCCGCTCGGCGCGGTCGAGGAACAGTTCGAGGATCTGCTCGGTCGTCAAGTCCAGCGGGTACGAAATGGCGGGCCGCCCGCCTGGAGTTGCTGGCCAAGGAGAAAGGCTGAACCGCTACCGGGACGCGGTGAACGCCGCGCGCCGGCTGGGGCTAGTCGAGGGTGACGACGATCTTCTCGGCCGCACCGGGTGTGAGGGCGAGCGCGAAGGCGCGGTCGACCTCGCTGAACGGCACGCGATGGCTGATGAGCCTCGCGAACCGCTCCTGGTGCTCGACGAGTTGCGGGGTCACCTGGAAGATCTCCGTGGGGTATCCCTGCGAGCCGAGGATGGTCATCTCGCTGCGCAGGATGGCGCCGAGGTCGATGGGCTCGGGCTTCTTGTGCACGGCCACCGTGACCAGCTTCGCGCCCCACTTCGCCGAGGTGAGCGCGGTGTTGACGACGGCGGCGACGCCAGCGGCGTCGATGTAGATGTCGGTGTCGGGCCGGGGCTGGCCCAGCGAGTTGACGCCCGTGCCGTGCAACTCGGTCAGGCGGGCAGCGACGTCTTCTTGCGAGGAGTCGATGACGGCGTCCGCCCCGACGGCGAGGGCGGTCTGGAGGCGTCCGGGGATGACGTCGGCGACGGTTACGTGCGCGACGCCGCGCAGCTTGAGCCAGATGGCGGCGCCGAGACCGATCGGGCCGGCACCGAAGATCAGTACCTTGTCGCCGGGCCGGACCTCGGAGCGGTTGACGCAGTGCAGCGCGACGGCCATCGGCTCGTTGAGGGCGGCGACGTCGTACGGCACGGTGTCGGGGATGATCGCGAGGCTCTTGCCCACGACGGCGTTCTCGATGATCAGGTACTCCCGCATGCCGCCGAGCGTGCCGCCGCAGCCGATGATGCCGGTGGGTGCGGCCTGCGGGTTGACGACCACGCGGTCGCCTACCTTGACGCCGGTGACGTTCGCGCCGACCTCGACGACCTCGCCGGCCGGCTCGTGGCCGAGCGGCACCGGCACCATCTGGCCGCCGGGGCCGAATGGCCCGCCGCCCAGGTGCAGGAAGGTCACGTCGGTGCCGCAGATGCCGACGGCCCGCATGCGCAGCAACAGGTCGTCGGGGCCGGGGGACGGTCGCTCGATGTCGACCACGTCGATGGTGCCGGCCGGGCCGGTCTGCACTGATTTCATAGCGTTCCTCGCTTGCAGGGACGCGCTGGGTCTTACTTCGGGGGGCGCGGTGTGCGCAGCCCGAGCATGCGGCGGCCGGCCCCGACGAACTGCTGCCGCAGGGTGTCGTCGTCGAGGTCGATCAGGACCGGCCCGGCCGCGCCGGCGGTGCCCGCCAGGAGCATGGCGGCCTTGACCAGGCCGCCGGGGCCGGGCTCGAGGTCGGCGAACAGCTTGATCTGCCGCTCGATGAGGTCGCGCACGTGGGGGTGTGAGCGCAGCATGTCGATCGCGCCCGGGTCGCCGGAGAGCACCGCCATCAGGGCGCGGTTGCGGACCACGAGGTCGGCGTAGCCGGTGAGCATGTGGTCGGCCCGGGCGTGCCGGCCGCGCTGCGCCTCAGCCTGCTCGATGACGGCCCGGACCTGCTCGACGAGAGGCTCGACAACGGCGGAAAGCAGGTCTTCGCGGGTGCGGAAGTGGTGGTACACGGCGGCCTTGGTGACGCCCACCTCGTCGGCGATCATCTGCAACGACGTGCCCGCGAAGCTGTGCCGTATGAACAGGCGGATCGCGACGTCGATGAAGCGTTGCCGGCTGTCGGTGGCACCCGTTGCCATGTCTTTGCTCCTCACTAGTGCTCGTATGAGCTGACAGTAGCTTGCCGATCGGCAAGTCCACAACTGGCCGATCGGCAAGTGAACTACTTCACGATCGGCTAGCAGATTACTTGCCGATCGGCTAGCGTCCTCGGAGTCACATACCCCTCCTGGAGGAGACCCTGAGATGGCATCGTTGCTGTACCGGCTCGGCCGGTTCGCGTACCGCCGGCGGTGGCTCGTCGCCGGCCTGTGGGTCGCGGTCCTCATCGCCGCGCTCGCCGGCGCCGCTGCCCTGTCCGGGCCGACCTCGGACGCGTTCCGCATCCCCGGCACGCAGTCGCAGAAAGCGATCGACCTGCTGCAGGAACGGTTCCCGCAGGCATCCGCCGATGGCGCCACCGCCCGGCTGGTGTTCGCCGCGCCGGACGGTCAGCAGCTCACCAGCACGGCCAACAAAGCCGCGATCGAGCAGGTCCTGGCCGAGCTGAAGCAGTCGCCGCAGATCGCCTCGGTCACCGACCCGTTCGCCAGCGCCGCCATCAACGAAGCCGGCACCGTGGGCCCCCCCCACGCGACCTCCCGGGTGCCGTGGGCCGAACTGACCGATCAGGCACGCGCCGCGCTGACGTCCCCCGCCGACGACGCCCGCGCCGCGGGGCTGACCGCCGAGATCGGCGGCGACGCCCTCCAGGTCCGGCCCGAGCAGGGCGCCACCGAGATCATCGGCGTGGCCGTCGCGGCCGTCGTACTGGTGATCACGTTTGGCTCACTTATCGCGGCCGGCCTGCCACTACTGACCGCGCTGCTGGGCATCGCCATCGGCATCGGCGCGATCACCGCCGCCACCGGCTTCGTGGACATGTCGTCCACCACACCGATCCTCGCGCTGATGCTGGGTCTCGCGGTCGCCATCGACTATGCCCTGTTCATCGTGTCCCGGTACCGGCACGAGCTGGCCGCCGGCCGCGACCGTGAGGAGGCCGCGGGCCGCGCGGTGGGCACCGCCGGTTCCGCCGTGGTCTTCGCCGGCCTCACCGTGATGATCGCCCTCGCGGCGCTGTGGGTCGTCGGCGTGCCGTTCCTGACCCAGATGGGCCTGGCCGCCGCCGGCACCGTCGCGGTCGCCGTCCTCATCGCGCTGACGCTGCTGCCCGCGCTGCTCGGCTTCGCCGGCCGCCGCATCACCGCGCCACGCGTCCGCGGTCACCGCAAGGGCGCCGCCTTCGGCACCCGCTGGGCCCGCGCGGTCACCCGCCGGCCGGTCGCGGTGCTGGTGATCGCGGTACTCGCGCTCGGCGCCGTCGCCATCCCCACGCTGGACCTGCGCCTCGGCATGCCCGACGACAGCACCGCCGCGCCCGACACCACCCAGCGCAAGGCGTACGACCTGGTGTCGCAGGGCTTCGGGCAGGGCTTCAACGCGCCGCTGACCGTCGTCGTCGACGGCCAGGCCGGTCAGGCCAGGGCCGCCGCGGAGGAGGTCACGCAGGAGATCCAGCGCCTCGCCGACGTCGCGGCCGTCACCCCGGCGACGCTCAACCAGGCCGGCGACACCGCCGTGCTCACGGTGATCCCGAAGAGCGGGCCGAGCGATTCCGCCACCAAGGATCTGGTACGCGCCATCCGGCAGCTCGACGGCACCGTGGCCAGCGCCACCATCGGCGTCACCGGCTTGACCGCCATCAACATCGACATGTCCACGAAGCTCGGCGACGCCCTGCTGCCCTACCTCGCTGTCGTCGTCGGGCTGGCGCTGTTGCTGCTGATGCTGGTCTTCCGGTCGATCCTTGTGCCCATCAAGGCCGCCGTCGGCTTCCTGCTCAGCATCGCCGCCACGTTCGGCGCGGTCGTCGCCGTCTTCCAGTGGGGCTGGGCCGCCGACCTGCTCGGCGTCGACCACACCGGACCCATCATCAGCTTCCTGCCCATCTTCCTCATCGGCATCGTCTTCGGGCTGGCCATGGACTACCAGGTCTTCCTGGTGACCCGGATGCGCGAGGAGTACGTGCACGGCGCGACCCCGCAGGAGGCGGTGGTGAGCGGTTTCGGGCACGGTGCCCGGGTCGTCACGGCCGCCGCGATCATCATGATCAGCGTCTTCGCCGGGTTCATCCTGTCGCCCGAGTCGATCGTCAAGTCGATCGGGTTCGCGCTCGGCGTGGCGGTGCTGTTCGACGCCATCGTGGTGCGGATGACGATCGTGCCGGCGGTAATGACGCTGCTGGGCAGGGCCGCGTGGTGGCTGCCCCGCTGGCTCGACAAGGCGCTGCCCAATGTGGACGTCGAGGGCGAGAAGCTCCGCCACCAGCTCGACGACGCACCCGACCTCGCGCCCGCTCCAGTCCTCGAAGGCGCATCCGCCTGAGACCCACGGTCCCGGGCCACCCACGGCGGCCCGGGACCGCCGACATGCGCCGCCAAGTGACGCCTCCCGGCTGTTGTCACGGGCGTGTCGATCGGCGTAGCGTGCGTCCATCAGACGGATCTATGAGTCCATTACATGGACCTCAGGTGCGAGGTGGTGACATGCTCCGAATTCAGCGCTTGATGATGGCGATGGTGTTGGTGAGCGGTCTGTCCTGGGTCGAAGGGCTGCCGGCGCACGCCGCACACGGGCTGGACGCGGTGCCCGTCCCGACGGTTAGCGGCCCGATTCCGTCAACCGTGGGCAGCGCTGGCAAGAACCACACGTTCTTCGCCACCGACCTCGACCTCACCGCCCGCGGCTACGTCGAGCAGGAGTTCTTCTACAGCGGCCAGGCGAACGTCTACGACGCGACCGTGGCCCCCGGGATCGGCGCACGGCCGACGCCATCCCCGACGGCGAACATCGTCTCCACCGGCCACCCGTACAAGACCCGGATGGTCGTGCGGCGCCCCGCCCGTCCCGCCGCGTTCAACGGGACCGTGGTCGTGGAGTGGCTCAACGCGACGAGCCAGTACGACGTCGAGGCCCTGTGGTTCCGCACGCACGAGTTCCTCATGCGGGATGGCTACGCCTGGGTGGGCATCACCGCACAGAGCGGGCCGATCACCAACCCGACGCTGGGACTCAAGGCGTTCAGCCCGCAACGGTACGGCACCCTCGACCTCACCGATGGAGGGTCGCTGACAGCCGGTGACCCGTTGTCGTTCGACGTTTACGCACAGGGCATCCAGGCGGTTCGTAAGGCAGAGGTTTTGGGCGACCTGCGGGGGAGGGCCAAGACGGTGATCGCCGCTGGCGTGTCACAGTCCGCCGGGCGCGTGTCGGTGTTCGTCAACGCGATTCAGCCGCGTAGCGCGGCCGTCGTCGACGCAGCCCTGCTCTACGTCGGAGGGGAGCGGATGCGCACCGACCTGCACCTACCGGTGTTCAAGGTGCTGTCCGAGACGGAGTTCACCGCACCGGCCTCCGCCAACGAGATCAGCTCACTGCAGCCGGACACCGACCGGATGCGCACGTGGTCGGTCGCGGGCACCTCGCATTCGGACTGGGCGTCGTTCGCGGTTCGGTACGCGCTGCTACAGCGGGATCAGCCGACCGCCTCGCTGCGGGACAACTGTGCACGGCCGAGCCGCAGCCGCATCCCGGATCGTTACCCGCTGTCCGCCGCCATCCATCACCTGGCCGCCTGGGCCAGGCGCGGCACCGTGCCGCCGGCGGCCCCGCTGATCTCGCTCGCCCAAGATGGCGTCACCGTGCTGCGCGACGAACGCGGCAACGCGCTGGGCGGCCTGCGCCTGGCACCGTTCAACGCGCCGGTGGCCCTCGACACTGGCGCGAACGAAAACCCTCCAGGCGGGAGCGGATTGTGCTTCCTCAACGGCACACACATCCCGTTCGACCGGGCGACGCTGCGATCGCTGTACCCCGACCGGCAGGCGTACCTGTGGCAATTCACCCGCGCGGTGTGGCAGAACGTGCGCGACGGCTACGTGATGCCGGCAGACGCGGGGGAGATGCTGGGCGACGCGCACAGCTCGATCGCCGGACACGACCTGGAATGTGGACCCCTCTGCGCCAACGTGGCGCAGTTCCCGATCCAGCCGTCCACACAACTGCTGCGGGATCACACCGCGTTCCTGTACATGCGCGGAGGTGACCACCTGATCCGCACTCTCGACGAGGCCACCCTGGCAGTCGCGCGCGGCCAGACCGCACCTGAACGGCGGCGGCAGTACTACGCACAGGCGATCCAGATGCTGGAGCGCTACCAGGTACAACTCGATCGACAGCACCGCCTCGGGCGCGCGACTGCCGATCAGGTCCGCCTGCTCGGCGGGTACGCCGCGATCCTGATCGAGCGCCTCGACGGGGCGACCTAGCGCTTCCAAGGTTGGGGTCCGAGGCTATGTGGACGATCGCGAAGCCGATGGCCTCGGCGTCATCGTCCATCTGCGCGCTCGCGACTGCCAGACACGGCAAGGACTGCTAGTGTCGCACCGCCTGAGCGCTGGGCCCCGGGTGCGACCGGAGGCTTATCGGGTTGTTTTGGCGGGGTGGCAACCAACCGGTGCGGCAAGGCGTGTGACGTGCATGCCCGCAGTCGCTTCCGAGCAGCACCCGGGCGCGGCGGACTTCGACGCGCTCTACAACTCCCGGTACGGCGACGTCGTTGCCATGGTCCATGCGCTCACCGGAGATCTCCCCGAGGCGCAGGATCTGGCCCAGGAGGCGTTCTGCCGCGCCTGGCAACGCTGGAAGGTGATCGCGGGGTACGAGGACCCGCTGGCATGGATCCGCCGCGTCGCCGCCAATCTGGCGACGTCGCGGTGGCGGCGCTTGGGGGCGGCGCGCCGGCACTTGAGGCGTGAGCGGTCCGTCGATGTACCCCCGCTGAGCCCGGACCACGTCGCGCTCGTGACCGCGCTGCGGACGCTGCCCGCCCACCAACGCCGCGCGCTGGTCCTGCACCACGTCGTCGACCTGCCGGTGGCAGAGGTGGCCCACGAGATGGGAGTCGCCGTCGGCACGGTCAAGTCCTGGCTGCATCGAGGCAGGGCGGCCCTCGCCACCCAACTCGCCGAAGAGGTGATCGGCCGTGACTGACGACAAGCGCATCGGCGCGAACCTGGCGGAGATGGGTGCCGAGGTCCGGCGGGGGGCGGGCCAGCCGCCGGCAGCCGCCATCCGGCTGCGGGCCGAGCACCAGCAGCGGGCGTGGCGGACAGCCACCGCGGTGCTCGCCGCCGCGGCCGTGCTCGCCGTCGCGATCGGTGCCATCAGCGTGGTACGCGATTCCGCCGCGCCGCAGCCCGCACCGGCGACCACCGAAACGCCTTCGCCCAAGCCGTGGCCGGAGCAGACGGTTACCGACCCGATCGCCGCGACGGACTGGACCAAGGCCATCATCATGCTGCCGCGACACGACGACTGCCCTTCCGGTCGGGTCCGGTTCACGTCCGGGGGCGACTCGGCGCGGTCGAGCGGATGGCCGCAAGCGTGGCTGGAGATCACCTCCGTCCGGTACGGCGACGTGACCGGCGACGGGCGGCCGGAGGCGATCCTGTCGGCCGGCTGCAAGCAGGACGAGGAGGACAGCGGCGACGGCCAGGGCCAGCTTCTGGTGGTGGCCCGGGACGGGAACGAGCTACGCGCGCTCGGCTGGGTCGGGCCGCGGGGGTCGCTCTACCCCGAGTACTGGGTCGAGGACGGGGTGGTTTTCGCGGATGTCCATCCCTGGCACGACGGTTGGCCGTACACGCTCGGTGCGGCGCAGGCTTACCGGTGGACGGGCAGCGCCTTCGCGGCGGCCGACGCCTCCCGGTATGTGGGTCTGGCACGTGATGTCCCCGTCGACTTGACGCCGGTGGCCGGGCGCACAGGGTGTCCCACCCCGGTTCTGCGGTTCGGCCCGGACGGTCGCGCGTCCGCGGACGGCACCACCTTCGACCTGGAGCAGCCGCAGATGCCCGACGGCCTGCCGCACCTTGTCGACCTGGAAGGCGACGGCGAGCGCCGCCTGCTGGTGGCGATCACCTGCGGCCGCCGCGCCGACGGCGGGCTCGGTACGAGCGCGGTCGTGGTGCTGGAGCACAGCAGCGGCGGGTTCGTGGCTCTCGACGCGATCCGACCACCAGACGGGTCGTCCCTTGCCCTCTGGGAGTATTCCCGAGGCGAGCTGAGGATCGGTATCGCGCCTGAGGCCGGCGGACCCATCACATACCTGAGATACGCCTGGAACGGTGAACGCTTCGAAGGCTAAGTGGGATAGCCTTGCGGTATATGGCTACCTATCGCAGCGCCTCAGTGCTTCTCTCCTCCGACGGCACCAGGACTCCCGGCACCGCCGCGCTCTTCGCCGAGCCCGCTCGCAAGGGTGGGACCCGGCCGTGGGCCGGCGACTTCCGACCCGCCAACAGCGCCGGAAACGGCCCCAAGAACGCGGTCGGGAAGACCTTCACGCTGGAGCTGCCCGACGGCAGCAGCGGCAAGGTCGTGGTCCAGAGCCTCAAGAGGGGGAAGGGAGGCGTCGTGCTGGCGTTGATGGGCGAGGACGCACCCCCCTTCTGAGTCCCGAGTGGGGGGCGAAGGCCGGCGACAATGTTCGTCGTTTCTCTTGACGGACGTCTAGGAGCTGTCTAGTTTCCGAGTTTACTGACAGTCTCTACCGAGGCCGCTCGCCATATCCCCCACGGAGGCAGCGCATCATGAGGACTATTCGGCGTCTGCTCGCCGCGATGATCATCGCCTCGCTGGCCATGCTGGGGTTGGCGCCAACCACGGCGCAGGCCGCACCGATAACCCGGTACGACGGGGCACTGCCGAACGGCGCGACCTGGATCGCCGACGTGCCCGCGAACTGGAACGGCACGCTGCTGCTCTACAGCCACGGCTACAACCCCACCCCGAACAACCCGCCCGTCAACAGCCCGGGTCCGGCCGTCGCCGAGGCCCTGCTGGCTCGCGGTTATGCGCTGGCCGGCTCGTCGTACTCCCGCTCGGGGTGGGTCACCGACACCGCCGCCAGCGACGGGCTCGACACGTTGCGGGCGGTCACCGCGTTGATCGGCCAGCCGCGCCGCGCCATCGCGCTCGGCACCTCGTTCGGCGGCATGATCACCGGACAGCTCGCCGAACGCGGCGGCCGGCACCTCGATGGAGCGATCGCCACCTGCGGACTGATGGGCGGCGGGATCGACCTGCACAACTACCAGCTGGACGGCTCGCACGCGCTCGCACAGCTGCTGCTCGCCGGGGAGCAGGTCAAGCTCGTTCACTTCACCGATACCGCCGAGGCCTTCGCCACCGCGGGTCGGATGGTCGCCGCCCTGGACCAGGCGCAGACCAGCCCGGAAGGCCGCGCCCGGACCGCCTTGATCACGGCCCTTTACCAGGAGCCGACGTGGGTGCCCGGCCAGCCGAAGCCGGCGCCCGGCGACATCGAAGCGGAGGTGGCGGGCCAGTACCAGAACCTGCGTACGATCCTGCCGTTCATCGTCGCCGGCCGCGCCGACATGGAGCAGAACGCCGGCGGCAACCCCACCTGGAACAAGGGTGTCGACTATGGACGGCAACTGGCCGAGTCCGGACGCTTCGCCCAGGTGGCGCAGCTGTACCGGCAGGCCGGCATCGACCTGCGCGCCGACCTGAAGCTGCTGACACGTACCGCGAACGTGACGGCCGACCCGGCGGCGTACCGCTGGATGCGCAACTCCATCCTGACCGGGCGGTTGGCCATGCCGGTTCTCACGCTGCACACGACCGACGACGGCCTCGTCCCGGTGCAGCACGTGGAAGAGTACGCCGAAGACGTCCACGACAGCCGCTCCGGCGGGCTGCTGCGGCAGGCGTACGCCGAGCACGCCGGGCACTGCTCCTTCACGACCGCTGAACTGGTCGCGGCGGTGCTCACCATGGAGAAGCGCATCCAAACCGGACGCTGGGACGCACTGGCTGAACCGCACCGGATGCAGGCGCTCGCCGACTCGCTTGGGCAGGACTCGGCCGCCTTCGTCAGGTTCCGTGTGCCGGAGTTCCTCGGCGACCGGCCCGCAGCGCCACGGTTCAGCTAGACGAGGAGCCGTCATGCGTTCGTCCGCGGAACGCCCACCCTGCCGGCCGATCCGGCCCAGGCGGTCGCCGCTGGGCAGTTCGCTCGGGTGCCGATCGTCATCGGCGCCAACCGCGACGAGTGCCGCACCTTCTCCCAGGGGTTCATCGACGCCACCTGGCAGGCGTACGAGGAGTGGGTCCGGACCGTCTTCGGCGCGCGGGCCGATCAGATTCTGGCACGCTACCCATGGCCGGCCGATGCGGATCGCTTCACCGCGGCTACCTCGTCGGTGCCGTCCAGACCGACTCGGGCCTGCTGGGGGCATCGGTGGCTGCGCCAACCGCCGGCTCACTCAGGACTTCGCCTGCTGGACTCCCACCTGGGCGTACGAGTTCGCGCACCGGACCGGTCCCGGGCTAACCCCGATTCCGGGCTATGTGTGGAGGGCCGGACACGCCGCGGAGCTCGCGTACCTGTTTCCCAGCTTCGACAACGGCGTTCCCATCGCTTCCACCTTCGACGCCGCGGAACGGCGACTGGCCACGGACATGAAGCGCTATTGGGGCGCCTTCACCCGGTACGGCACGCCGAACGCCCGCGGGCTGGCGTGGTGGCCGCGGAACGACCGTACCGGTGAGACCTTGTCGCTACGGGCGGGCGGGGAAAGCCGCCCCATCTCCGACGCGCACTTCATCGCCGAACACCAGTGCGCCTTCTGGACGCCATGACCTCAAGAACATAGTGCCCGACATCGATACCCTATCCTGGGCCGGTGGCAGCGCCTGGTCCACCCACTGGCGTGCGACCGCAGACCCTTCTGCTGACCTTCCTCGGCAAGGCGGTGCTCGGTCGCGACATCGCGGTGTTCTCCGGTAGCTACATCGCCGCGATGGAGCGCCTCGGCATCTCGGAACAGGCAACCCGGTCCACGCTGACCCGGATGGTCAACCACGGCCTGCTGGCCCGCCACCCTCGCGGCCGCAAGATGTACTTCGGGCTGACGCCGCGCGCCGAAGCGGTCCTGACGGAAGGCGAACACCGGCTCTGGCATGCCGGAGCGGTCAACCGGGACGCGGACGGACGCTGGACCCTGCTCGGCTTCTCGCTGCCTGAATCCCGCCGCGACGAGCGCCACCTGCTCCGCTCGCGACTACGCTGGGCCGGCTTCGGCCTGCTGCGCAGCGGGATGTGGATCGCGCCAGGCAGGGTCGACATCGCCGCCCTGCTGAGCGACGGGCAGCTGCGCGACCATGTCCACGTGTTCTACGCCGAGCCGGCGGAACCGCCCCCTATCGAGCAGATGGTCCGCGACGCCTACGACCTGCCCGCGATCGCCGGGCGCTACCAGCAGTTCCTGCACCGCTGGGACACCCCGCGCCCGCTCCCGGCCGCACCCGACGACCTGGCACGGCAGCTCTGGCTGGTCAGTGAGTGGCTGCTGATCCTGCGCGACGATCCCCGGATTCCGCTGCGACACCTGCCATCCGACTGGCCCGCCGTCGCCGCCGAAAAGGTCTTCCGGCGCCGCCATAACCAGCTCAACACGCGCGCCGAAAGGATTCTCGACCAGATGGTCGAGGCGATCGAGATCCCATCTGCCGGGTGACCGCCCGCCCCTGGCAGGGCCGGGGTGGTCCGCGGTCAGCCGCGACCCACCCCGGCGGGGCACCGCTCAGCTGGCGCAAGCGGTGCCGTTGAGGGTGAACTGGGTGGGTGCGTTGTTGGTGCCGCTATAGGTGGCCTGGAAGCCGAAGCTGACGCTGCCGCCAGCGGCGATCGTGCCGTTCCAGGCGGCGTTTCGGGCGGTCACCTGGCTGCCGGACTGCGTGACAGTGGCGCTCCAGGCGCTGGTCACCTGCTGATTGCCTGACCAACTCCACTGGAGGGTCCAACCGGTGACCGGTGCGCTGCCGCTGTTGGTGACGGCGACGGTGGCCGTGAAGCCGGTGTTCCAGCTGTTGGCGGTGTAGCCGACCCGGCAGCCCGTACCGGCTGGCGGACTGGTGGGTGGGGTGCTGGTGGGTGGCGTAGTGGTCGGCGCGGTGGTGGTGGGCGGGGGAGTCGTCGGCTGCGTCGAGGTGATTCCGAAGAACTGGATGGCGGACAGCGCCATGCCGCTTGCCGGCAGGCTGTGCCCGGCGCCCTGGATGCTGTACGCCTCGACCTGTGCGGTGCCGGAGCCATCGGCGTAGCGGCGGCGGTTCCAGTTGGTTTGTGGGGTGTCACTGGAGGTCGGTGTCTGGCTGAGCCCGAACACGTTGGTCCACTGCTCGATCGACTCGTTCAGCCGCGAGTAGGGCACGAGGTTGTCGGCGGTGCCGTGCCACAGTTGCACCCGCGGCCGTGTTCCGTTGTACCCGGGGTAGGCGGCGCGGACCAGGTCACCCCACTGCTGCGGGGTTCGGTTCACCTGCCCGGTGGTGCATTGGCTGGTGCTTGGTGGGTAGTCGGCAGCGTTGGCGAAGCAGCCGAAGGGGACGCCCATGAACGACGCGCCGGCCTTGAACACGTCCGGGTACACGGCGAGCATGTGCTGGGTCATCATGCCGCCGGACGAGCTGCCCGTCGCGTAGACACGGTTCAGGTCGCCCCCGTACTGGCGGTTGGCGTAGTTCACCATCGAGACGATCGACACCGGGTCACTGCCGCCGCCGCGGCGCCTGGCCGCCTCGGACCAGGTGTCGGAGCACCTGCCGAGGCCGGCCTCCTGCGTGGCGCTTGGGTAGATGTGGATAAGGCCGGTCGTAG
>NZ_JAIBNX010000459.1 GCF_026130045.1 Micromonospora sp. CPCC 205371 | reverse complement strand
CAGCAACGACAACCGCGACAACGGCACCGACGGATCAGCCGCCACCCCCGCCAACACCGTTGCAAGGTGACCACCCAACCGCTCCACCGTCACCGCATCAAACAACGCCGAGCTGTACTGAATCTCGCCCGCCAGCCCATCGCCGGTCTCGCCGAGCGTCACGATCAGGTCGAACTTCACCTGGACGGCGTCGTCGAGGGCATCGGGCGTCGGCACGCCCTCGTCGCGGTCGAGCGCCGCGTAGTTCAGCACGACCTGGACCAGCGGGGTCCGCGACCGATCTCGCTCGACCGCGAGCGCGTCGACGAGCTGTTCGAAAGGCAGATCCTGATGGGCATACGCGTCCAGAACGGTCTGCCTGACCCGAGCCAACAACTCACCGAACGTCGGATCACCCGACAGATCCGCACGCAACACCAACGTGTTGACGAAGAACCCGATAAGGTCCTCCACCTCGGCCCGGCCCCGGTTGGCGACCGGACTGCCGATCACCACATCTTCCGACTCGCTGTAGCGGCCCAACACCACGGCGAAAGCGGCGAGCGTGGTCATGAACATGGTGGCGCCGTTGTCCTGCGATACGGCACGCAGTCCGTTGGCGACCTCCGCCGGGACAGCGAACCGGGTCACGGCACCGGCAAGTTCGCGCAGGGGCGGCCGGGGGCGGTCGGTGGGCAGGTCGAGGGTGGGCAGGCCGTCGAGCTGCCTTCGCCAGTACGCCAGCTGGCCGTCGAGCACCTCACCGGTGAGCCACTC
>NZ_JAIBNX010000458.1:373-773 GCF_026130045.1 Micromonospora sp. CPCC 205371 | reverse complement strand
TTCCCCTCCCCCCCGCCACTGGCCCTGGGCGGGGGGGGGGGGGGGGGGGGGGCGAAGCCCGCGGGCGGGCCGAGCCCGCCCGCGCGGCGCGAAGCACCGCCCGCGCCGGGCGAAGCGCTGCCGCGCCCTGCGCGGCCCCGCAGGCGGGCGATCTGCGCGGCGCGGGTGGGCTGCGGCCCTGGCGTGGCTCTCGCAGCGCGCTCTGAGGATGGATTGCTTGATCAAAGTCCCAAAATCCGGGCGACACGCCGGGCGTCCGCTAGTTTTCGGGACTTTGATCAAGGGGGCGGCGAACGCCGTCCGCTGTGGGCCGGCGCCGCGCCATTCGCTCGAAACGCCGGCCGCGGGCCGGGGCGCTGCCGGCGCCTCCGGGGCGCCCGGTGGGGGGGGTCATGGGGGG
>NZ_JAIBNX010000458.1:0-363 GCF_026130045.1 Micromonospora sp. CPCC 205371 | reverse complement strand
GGGGGCGCGCACCCCCCCCCCCGGTGGGCCGCCGCGCCACCCTCCGCCCGAGCCGGCGCCGGGGGCCCGGCGAGCTGCCGGCCCTTCAGCGCCGCGCGGCGGCGGCGATCAAGGGCGTTCGCAACGATCAAGGGCGAATGCACGCGGAAAGAGATCCAACCACGTGCATTCGCCCTTGATCCACGCAGGGCTGCGGGGCGCGGCCGCCCACGGCCACATAAACGCGCGGAGCGCGTTCATGACCGATCGACCCGAAGCCGTAGCCCACGCGCCGACGCCGACCCCCGGCCCACCGCGCCCCGCCCCACCGGGCCGCGCCGCGCCGGGCCACGCCGCGCCGGGCCACGCCGCGCCGGGCCACGC
>NZ_JAIBNX010000457.1 GCF_026130045.1 Micromonospora sp. CPCC 205371 | reverse complement strand
CTCCGGCCCAGGCGCTGGGGGCCCCGCCCCCGGCCCCCCGAAGCGGGCGGCGCCGCCCGCCCGCGCACCGGCCGTGGCCGCCTTGGCTTCCGCGAGCCGGTGACGCGCCTCGTCGAGGCGGTGGACGCGCTCCGCCGAAAGCCCTGCGAGCACCCCGGACTGGGCCTCGTCAGCCGACGCGCGGGTCCTCTCCAGGGCGCCCGCGTCGCGTGCGATCTCGGCTGCTATCCGCGCCACCTGGGCCGCCATCCGGTCCAGCTCCGGCAGCGCGGCGTCGTATGCCGCCGGCACCGGGAGCCGGTTGTGCAGCCCGCGCGGGGCGCCCGGGATTGGCACCGGTGCCCGCTGGCCGTCCACGACGAGCGCCTCGACGTGCCGCACCAGGCCGGCGAAGCCCGATCCCATCAGCTCGTCGAGGGAAGCGGCCGGCGCCCGCGACGGGTCGGCGTAGCGCACGCCCGCCGCGTCGCGCACCAACGCCACCAGCTCCCGCGTACCGCCGGCGAGCTCCAGCACGAGCGAGGCGTACCCGCCGGTCCCGCCGCCACGCACCACGGCCGCGACACTGTCCACAGCGGACCGCACGGCGGCCTCCCGATCGGCGTCGCCCATCGGGTGCGCCGCCACCACGAGCGCCTGGTACCGGGCGCCGGTGACCTCCTCGATCGCGGCGGGCAGGTCCTCGGCCGTACCGTCCGGCAGGCGGCCGTCCAGCCAGCCGCCCGCGAGCAGCGCGTGCGCCTCCGGGAACGGTTCCAGTACCCGCAGCCGCGCACCGTCCAGGATGGACGGACGGCTC
>NZ_JAIBNX010000456.1 GCF_026130045.1 Micromonospora sp. CPCC 205371 | reverse complement strand
CCGAGCCGAGCCCCGTGACCGGGGGCGGGGCGGTGCCCAAGACCCGCCTCGCCCCCCCGCCCCGCCCGGCCGGCGCCGTCCGCGTCCGGCGCCGGTCGAGCGCCTCGCCGCAGACGAACGTGCCGGCGCCGACCCGACCGACAAGGAAGCCCTCGGCGGTCAGCCGTTCGTACGCCAACGCCACCGTGTTGCGCGACACCGCCAGGCGCCTGGCCAGTTCGCGGGTCGGCGGCATCCGCTCGCCGGGGCGCAGCCGGCCGTCGACCACCGCGTCGAGGATCTGGCGGTATATCTGGGTGGCCAGGTCACCGCGGCCGGTGAGGCTCACGTGCAGGTCCATGAATTGGCCCAATCGGTTCTGCCATCATTGGCACTTCTACCGGGCCAATGTACGTCCTTACCGTAGGGCGTGACCAGAATGACCGTGCCGCAAGGCGCCGCCCTGTCGATCGGTGCCGTCCTCGGCACCGGCGTCATCGCCCTGCCCGCGCTCGCCGCCGAGACCGCCGGACCCGCCTCGCTTCTCGCATGGCTCGCGCTGATCGCACTGTCGGTGCCGCTGGCCACCACGTTCGCGGCCCTCGGCGCCCGGTACCCTGACTCGGGCGGCGTCTCCACATACGTGCGCCAGGCGTTCGGCCCGCGCGCCGCGGCGGTCGTTGGCTGGTGCTTCTACTTCGCGATTCCAGCCGGCGCGCCCGCGGCCGCGATATTCGCCGGCGCGTATGTGTCGGCAGGCGCCGGCGGGGGCGCCCGCCCCGCGCCCCTCCCCCGGGCGCTGGTGGTCGCGGTCGGGGCCGCCACCCACGCGGGCGGGC
>NZ_JAIBNX010000455.1 GCF_026130045.1 Micromonospora sp. CPCC 205371 | reverse complement strand
CCGGGAAAGCAAGCCCCCGTACGTCAACGACTCACCACCACACACCACCGCCACCACATCCGCAGGCTGCCCGGCGATCAACTCATGGACGCCTCCCACAGACGGCACCACCGACACCGGCTCCGGCCAGTTGGGCGGCGACATCGGCAGCCCCACCAACCGACAACCCGGATCGGCCGCCACTACCGCCAGCAACGCCACAAAGTCCGAAACCAGGCGCTCCACAGTGGCCGCGTCAAACAGCGCCGTGCTGAACTCCAGCCCACCCACCAAGCCGTCGGCCGACACACCGACCGTCAGCGACAGGTCGAACTTCACCACCGCCGGAACGACACCATCGCCGGCCCGCACCGGCCCCACATCGTCGCCCAAGAAGTTGACCATCACGTCGAACAGCGGCGACCGGGACCGATCCCGATCCCCACCCACGACCTCGACCACCCGCTCGAACGGCACATCCTGATGCCCGTACGCGGCCAGCGCCGTCTCCCGCACCCGACCGACCAGTTCCGCGAACGTCGGGTCGCCGGACAGGTCCATCCGGAGGACCAGGGTGTTGACGAAGAACCCGACCAGGTCCTCGACCTCACCGCGTCCCCGGTTCGCTACCGCGGAGCCCACCACGACCTCGTCCGCGTCGCAGTACCGGCCCAGCACCACCGCGAACGCCGACAGCACCGTCATGAACACCGTCGCGCCGCACTCCTGCGACAGCCGGCGCAGCCCCTCGACCGTGTCGGGGTCCACCGCGAACGGCAGCACCGCGCCTTCGGTGGAGCGCACCGGCGGCCGTGGCCGGTCCACCGGCAACTCCAGCACCGGCA
>NZ_JAIBNX010000454.1 GCF_026130045.1 Micromonospora sp. CPCC 205371 | reverse complement strand
CGCTGGCCGGTCATCGTCCTGCGCACCCCGAAGGGCTGGACCGGGCCGCACGAGGTGGACGGCAAGCAGGTGGAGGGCACCTTCCGGTCGCACCAGGTGCCACTGTCCGGGGTCCGCGACAACCCCGACCACCTGCGCCAACTCGAAGCCTGGCTGCGCTCGTACCGGCCCGAGGAACTGTTCGACGCCACCGGCGCACCCGTCGAAGACCTCGCCGCGCTACCACCGGCCGGCGACCGGCGGATGAGCGCGAACCCGCACGCCAACGGCGGCGTCGTGCTGCGCGACCTGGTCCTTCCCGACTTCCGCGAGTACGCCGTCGACGTGCCCAAGCCCGGCGAGCCGATGGCCGAGGCCACCCGCGTGTTCGGCACCTGGCTGCGCGACGTCATCCGGGCCAACCCCGACCGCTTCCGCCTGTTCGGCCCGGACGAGGTCACCTCGAACCGGCTCGACGCCGCCCTGGAGGTCACCGACCGGGCATACGCCGCCGAAATCCGCGATGGCGACGACCACCTCTCCCCCGACGGCCGCGTCATGGAGGTGCTTTCCGAACACCTGTGCCAGGGCTGGCTGGAAGGCTACCTACTCACCGGCCGGCACGGCGTGTTCACCAGCTACGAGGCGTTCATCCACGTGGTCGACTCGATGGTCAACCAGCACGCCAAATGGCTCAAGGTCACCCGCAACATCCCGTGGCGGCGGCCACTGGCCTCACTGAACTACCTGCTCTCCTCACACGTGTGGCGCCAGGACCACAACGGCTTCTCCCACCAGGACCCCGGCTTCATCGACCACGTCGCCAACAAGAAAGCCGAAGTCGTACG
>NZ_JAIBNX010000453.1 GCF_026130045.1 Micromonospora sp. CPCC 205371 | reverse complement strand
GCGGAAAAGAGATCCAACCACGTGCATTCGCCCTTGATCGGCGGGGAGAGGGGCGCGGAGCGCGGCGCGGGGAGCGCGGCGCGGGGAGCGCGGCGCGGGAGCGCGGCGCGGGGAGCGGGGAGCGCGGCGCGGGAGCGCGGCGCGGGGAGCGGGGAGCGCGGGGAGCGGAGAGGGCTACGTTGATAAGGGGTCGGCTAGGAGTTGTTCGAAGGCTAGTTCGGCGGCGCCTATTAGAGCGGCATCCTCGCCCAGCTGCGGGGTGCGTAGGCGGACGCGTTCGCGGGCGGCGGGGAGGGCCATCGAGTTGAGGCGGCTGCGTACCTGGGCGGCGGCGGCCAGGTACAGCTCCCGCAGCGTGCCGCCGAAGATGACCATCTCGGGGTTGAAGACGTTGACCAGGTTGGCTACGCCAAAGCCGAGCCAGTCGCCGACCTGGCGTACAGCGGCCTGGGCGCTGGCGTCCCCCCGCGAGGCCGCGTCGACGACGGTGAGCACGCCGGCGCTGCGCGTCGAGGTGTCTCGCCCGGCGGCCGCGAGCAGCGCGTACTCGCCGATCTCCGTCTCCCAGCATCCGCGCGAGCCGCAGCTGCATGGCCGGCCGTTCGGCTGTACGACCATGTGGCCGACCTGTCCGCCCTGGCCGGCGTGGCCGGTGAGCCGCCGCCCGCCGACGATGATGCCGGCGTCTACGCCAGCGTCGCGGTGCAGGTAGATGACGTTGTCGCAGCCGACCGCCGTGCCCCGCGCGTGCTCGGCTAGCGCCGCGACGTCGGCGGCGTTGCCGGCCACGGCCCGCCGCTCCACACCCAGATCGGGGGCCAGCTCGGCGGGGGGTGGTGGCCCGGTCTGCTCGGGCCGGGACGTGGGCGG
>NZ_JAIBNX010000452.1 GCF_026130045.1 Micromonospora sp. CPCC 205371 | reverse complement strand
CCGCCGATGAAGCCGGCCGAACCCGTAACCAGAACCTTAGCCACTAACCTTGCTCTCCTTCTCCAGGGAAACCTGGGCGTGCCGCGGACCGCGCGCCGCGATCTGCCCCACCGTCAGCCGACGGCCGAAACAGAAGAAATACCACCGCAGATACGAGGGCATGAAACGGCCGAGGTCGAAATGCGACTCACCCAGTTGCCGATCCAGCCAGATCGTCGGGATCTCGGCGACCGGACGCCGTAACCGGGTCGCTTTCGCAGTCAGCTCCAGACCGATCTCGAACCCGGTTCGCGACAGAATTCCCACTTCTCTCACGAACGCCGTGTCGTATGCCTTGAAACTGTTCGTCGCGTCCCGCGTGCCGACCCGGGCAAACCAGTGCAGCGTACGCCCCGCCCAGCGGGACAGCATGCGCTTCAGCCGCGGCCCGCCGACCTGCTGCCCACCCGGCATGTACCGGGACGCTGCCGCCACGACGACGCCGCGCTCGACGAGCCGGGCGAGGTCGTCGATCTGGCGCGGGTCGTCAGACCCGTCCGCCATCGTCACGACCGTGACCGGCGCGCAGGCGGTGTCGATGCCGAACCGGATGGCGTTGGCGGGCCCGCGCCCGTACGTGTTGAGCACCGGCCGCACGTGCGGGTTCTCGGCGGCGAGTTTCTCCGCGTACGGCACCGTGGTGTCTTCGGGCATGTCGTGCACCAGCAGGATCTCGCTGGGCAGGAGCACGTCACGCAGGATGCGGTCGACGCAGCGGAGGATCGCCTCGCCCTCGTTGTAGACGGGGATGACGATCGAGACGCGCGGCGTCACACCAGCACGCCCTGCCCGGTCAGCCCCCACATGTCGATCAGCGGCTTGTCGGTGGTCAGGTCGCGGTACTCC
>NZ_JAIBNX010000451.1 GCF_026130045.1 Micromonospora sp. CPCC 205371 | reverse complement strand
CCGCGCCTTCGGTGGAGCGCACCGGCGGCCGTGGCCGGTCCACCGGCAACTCCAGCACCGGCAAGCCCGCCAACTGCTCGCGCCAGTACCCCAGCTGCCCTTCCAGCACCTCGGCTGGCAACGCCTCCCGCTGCCAGACCGCGAAGTCCGCGTACTGCACCGGAAGCGGCGGCAGCGTAACCCCGTCGTACAGCGCCATCAGGTCACGCCGCAGGATACGAGCCGACCACTCATCCGCCACCACATGATGCAACACCAACGACAACACATGCCGCCGCGCCGACAACCGAACCAACACCGCCCGCAACAACGGCCCCTCCGCCAAATCGAACGGCCGCGCCGCCTCCCCAACCAACACCGCCTGCGCATCACCACCCGCCGACACATCGACCACGGGCAACTCCACCGCCCGCGGCGGATCGATCACCTGCACCGCGACACCGTCGTCACCGACCACCAACCGCGTCCGCAACACCTCGTGCCGAGCGACCACACCCGACAACGCCACCCTCAGCCGCTCCACATCGACCGGCCCGTCCCAGCCGATCGACAGCGGCATCACATACTCCGCCGAACCAGGATTCAACCGATCCAGGAACCACAACCGCTGCTGCGCGAACGACAACGGCAACACCCGATCCCGACCCACCACCGACACCGCCGGCACACCAGAACCCCGACCCCCATCCACCACCACCGCGAAACCGCGCACCGTCGACGCGTCGAACAACGCCGCCAACGGCACCTCCACACCAAACACCGCACGAACCCGCGAAACCACCCGCGTCGCCAACAGCGAATGACCACCCAACTCGAAGAACCCGTCCAGCACACCAACCCGCTCCACACCCAGGACCTCGGCCCAGATGCCCGCCAGCAGCTCCTCG
>NZ_JAIBNX010000450.1 GCF_026130045.1 Micromonospora sp. CPCC 205371 | reverse complement strand
GTCCTAACCCGGCCAGCATCTCCGGAGAAAACCGCAGCTGATCGGATCTGCCGTTGACCGCGCGCTGCTGGAGCCTCGCCTGCCGGGCGCCCGCGACATCCACCGACTCGGATATCTTCTCTCGTGAATTGATCCATCCACCGGTAATCAAGGGAGAGCCCCTCGTGAAACGTCTCCGCGTCCTGGCCGGCGCCCTGGCGGCCCTGGTGGCCACCACCGGCAGCCTCGTCGTCGCCGGTCCCGCGCACGCTGCCGTGCCCAGCCTGTGCTCCAACCTCCAGTGGCCCAACGGCCGCGAGGTAGAGCTGAACAACAGCAGCAACGGCGGCGGCTCGTACGTGGAGGCCACGCTGTGCTGGGACCCGATCGGCAACGGGTACTACGAAACCATGATCAGCTTCTACGTGTTCGACTACGAGTCCGACGGCTCCGGGGCGACCATCCGAATGGAGTGGACCGGCACGGACGGCAAGACCCACTACGACGTGCCTCTGGCGAGCCAGCGGGCGTGGACCTACCTCCTCCAGGCCGACGGCGTCTGGAACCGCAACAACATCAAGAACCTCTACATCCGCGCCTGCCTGACCAACACCGACCGCGAAGCCCACCACTGCGGCCCCAAGGGCTAACCCCGCCGGCCGAAGCAGCGGCACGCCGACGGGGTCGGGCCGGCGGGCCGCTGCGTGATCCGCAGGCGGGTGAGGCGTCGGTGAGGAGCAGGCCGATCGCGGCGGCCCGAGCGAGGATCGGTGCGCCCGGCTCGCGGGCGCGTTCGGCGCCATGGCGCAGCGGTGGGCAGCGGGGCATATCTTCGTGTGGCTCCACGACGAGATCACAGACGTCGACCGGCGATGGGTTCACTACCGTCACCAGGGGAGGCATTACTGCGCCGTATTGACCCACTCGTCGGCCTAACCTCCGAC
>NZ_JAIBNX010000045.1:3425-46718 GCF_026130045.1 Micromonospora sp. CPCC 205371 | reverse complement strand
GTCCCGCGGCTTCGGCATGGAGGCGGAGGTCACCGGCAAGCTGCTGCGCCGCCGCATCCGCCCGTTCGAGGTACCGATCAGCTACTGGGCGCGGGGGCGCGAAGAGGGCAAGAAGATCACCTGGCGGGATGGCGTGGAGGCGTTGTTCATCCTCGGCCGCGAGCGGGCCCGCCGAGTGCCGCGGTGACCTGGCGCTGGGGCGACCTGGCTCTCGTGCCGCTCGTGGCGGGCGCGACGGCCCAGGTCTTTCTCTGGGGCCATGATCGTCCACTGTGGCTCGACGAGCAGATGATCGCGATCAATCTGCGCGACAACGGGTTCCGGGAGCTGACCGGCTCCCTGATGCACCACCAGAGCGCACCGCTGGGCTGGCTGGCGGTGCAGCGTGCCATCGTGCTCGTTCTCGGTACCGACGAACGGGTACTGCGGCTGCTGCCGCTGGTGTTCGGCGTGGCCACGCTCGCGGTCGTGTGGCTGGTGGCCCGGCGCTGGCTGGGCCCGGTCGGCGCGGTGGCGGCGGGCCTGCTGTTCGGCCTTGCGCCCGCGCTGGTCCGGTACGCCGCCGAGCTCAAGCAGTACTCGACCGACGCGTTCTGCGCGCTGGCGCTGCTGGTCCTGGCGGCGTGGGTGCTCGATGACCAGCGGCGGATGCCGGTGTGGTGGGTCGCGGCGGCCGCGGCTTCGTGGCTGAGCATGGACGCCATCCTGGTCACGCCCGGCCTGGCCGCCGTACTGGTCGGCACCGTGCTGCGGCGCCAGGGCTGGCGGGCGGCGCTGCGCGCGTCGCTGCTCGGTCTCGCCTGGCTAGCCGCCACCGCGCTGCACTACCTGGTGGCCCTGCGTTACACGACCGGCGAGCCACATTTGAAACCGTGGTGGCAGGCGCGCGGCGGCTTCCCGAACGGTAACCTGTGGTCGTGGCTCGCCGACCGGCCGGCCGGGCTGGGCGTCGACCCGCTGTCGCTGCCGCGCGGCCCGGTGACCACCGGCTTCTGGGTATTGGTGCTGGCCGGGCTGGCGATGCTCCTCGTCCGCCGCACCGCGATCGGTCTACTGCTTGCCGCGCCGCTGGCCACCGCCGTCGTCCTCGGTGCGGCGCACACCGTACCGCTGGCCAGCCGGCTGGCGATCTGGCTCCTGCCGGCACTGTTTCTGGCGGTCGCCGCCGCGGTCGAGGCCATCGCGGCGCTGCGCGGCCGCGCGCTGATCCCGGCCATCGCCGCGCTGCTCGTGGTGGCGGTCGGCGCCTGGTCCGCGTTCCCGCCGCAGATCCGGTACGCGGCGCACCCTCCGGCCACAGTGGATGGTGTCGACGACCGCGCCGCCATGGCGTGGATCAAGGCGCACCGCCAGCCGGGCGACCTGGTGCTGGTCACCATCTCGTCCATACCCGGCCTGCGGTGGTACGCCAGCATGGGCGAGCTGCGCCCCGGCTGGTTCGTCCGCGCGGTCACGCCGGGGCCCGCCTGCACCCCAGACGAGCTGCCTCAAGGCCTCGCCGGCCACCGCCGCGTCCTGGCCTACTCGGGCATCCGCACCAACCCCGCCGCCCCCGCCGTGCTGGAGTCCCGCCTCGCCGAGCAGGGCCAGATCCTCGAGCGTCGCCAGTTTCACCACGGCATCGTCTGGGTGGTAGAGCTCGCCTCGACCGCCAGACCGGCCGCGCCGACCCTGCCCGGCCAGAAGACCAGCTGCCTACAACTCGCGGCGTTCGGTAACCGCTGAGGGCGCTGCGCCGCTGGTGAGCCGGTGGGTCAGTGCGGTGTAGCGGCGGCCGGTGCCCGCGGTACGCACCGCGATCGCAAGGGCCTTGCGAGAGCCGACCAGCACGACGAGTTTCTTGGCACGGGTGACGGCGGTGTAGAGCAGGTTGCGTTGCAGCATCATGTACGAGCCCATGGTCACCGGCACCACCACCGCCGGGTACTCCGAGCCCTGCGAGCGGTGCACGGTGATCGCGTACGCGTGCTGCAGCTCGTCGAGTTCGTCGAAGTCGTACTCGATGTCCTCGTCCTCGTCGGTGCGGACCGTGAGCTGCCGGTCTTCGCCGGACAGGGCGGTGACGACGCCGACCGTGCCGTTGAAGACCCCGGCCTGGCCCTTGTCGTAGTTGTTACGGATCTGGATGACCTTGTCGCCGATCCGGAACACCCGGGCGCCGTGCCGCCGCTCCGGCGCGCCCTCCCGCTGCGGCGCGAGGGCCTGCTGCAGCGCCAGGTTGAGGCTGCCGGCACCGGCCGGCCCGCGGTGCATCGGGGTGAGCACCTGGATGTCGCGCGGCCGGATGCCGAACTTGCGCGGGATGCGCCGGGCCACCACGTCGACGACCAGCTCCGCGGCCGCTTCCGGCTCGTCGACCGGGAAGTGGAAGAAGTCCGGGTACGCCTTGAGCTCGGGCGGCTGGCCGGCGTTGATCCGGTGGGCGTTGACCACGACACCCGACTCCTGCGCCTGGCGGAAGATCTTCGTCAGGCGTACCCGCGGAATGTGCTCGGCGGCGAGCACGTCGCGCAGCACCTCGCCCGCGCCGACCGACGGCAGCTGGTCCACGTCGCCGACCAGCAGCAGGTGCGCGCCCCTCGGTATCGCCTTGACCAGCTTGTTGGCCAGGATCAGGTCGAGCATGGACGCCTCGTCCACGACGACCAGGTCCGCGTCGATCGGGTTGTCGCGGTCGTACGTGGGGTCGCCGCCCGGTCGTAGTTGCAGCAGCCGGTGCACGGTGGCAGCCGGGTGGCCGGTCAGCTCGGTCATCCGCTTCGCCGCCCGGCCGGTCGGCGCGGCGAGGACGATCTTCGCCCGCTTCGCCGCGGCCAGCGCGATGATCGACTTGACGGTGAACGACTTGCCGCAGCCCGGGCCGCCGGTCAGCACCGCCACCTTCGCGGTCAGCGCCAGCCGCACCGCCTGCTCCTGCTCGGGCGCAAGGTCCGCGCCGGTGCGGGCCCGCAGCCACGCCAGGGCCTTGGCCCAGTCGACGGTGGCGAACGCCGGCATCCGGTCGTCGCGGCCCTCCAGCAGCCGCAGCAGGCTGCCCGCGAGGCTGGACTCCGCCCGGTCGAACGGCACCAGGTACACCGCCGGGATCGTGGCGCCTTCGTTGGTCGGATTCGGCACGGCGTGGCGCACCACGCCTTCTTCGCCGGCCAGCTCCTCCAGGCACCGGCGCACCAGCTCAGCCGGTACGCCGAGAATCTCGGCCGCGTCGGCTAGCAGGTTCGGCTCCGGCAGGTAGCAGTGCCCGCCGTCGGCCGCCTCCGACAGCGTGTACTGGATGCCAGCCTGGACCCGCTGCGGGCTGTCGTGCGGGATGCCGACCGCCTGGGCGATGGTGTCGGCGGTCTTGAACCCGATGCCCCACACGTCCGAGGCGAGCCGGTACGGCTCGTTCTTGACGACCGAGATCGACGCGTCGCCGTACTTCTTGTAGATCCGCACGGCCAGCGACGTCGACACCCCGACGCCCTGCAGGAAGACCATCACCTCCTTGATCGCCTTCTGTTCCTCCCACGCGTCGGCGATCATCTTGGTGCGCTTCGGCCCGAGCCCCGGTACCTCCACCAGCCGGCCCGGCTCGCCCTCGATGACCTGGAGCGTGTCGACGCCGAAGTGCTCGACGATCCGGGCGGCCATCTTCGGCCCGATCCCCTTGATCAGCCCGGAGCCGAGGTAGCGCTCGATGCCCTGGATCGTGGCCGGCAACACGGTGGTGAACGAGTCGACCTGGAACTGCCGCCCGTACTGCGGATGCGACGTCCACCGCCCCACCAGCCGCAGGCTCTCCCCCGGCTGCACACCCAGCAGCGAACCCACGACCGTCAGCAGGTCACCACCGCGTCCGGTGGCCACCCGCGCGATCGTGTATCCGGTCTCCTCGCTGGCGAAGGTGACGCGTTCCAGCACCGCCTCGAGCACCGCACCACTCACGGCACCCAGTCTCACATCCGTCGCCGTTCTGGACCTTCAACCGGGTTGGTTGCCGGTTGATACAGTCTGCTCTCGGCCGGACGGGACGGGGGAACGCTGGTGTCGGAAGGCTTCCGGGCTCAGCTGGCACAGCTGTTGAAGGCGCGGGTGTCGGGGAGGTCGACGCCGTACGCGAACGGCTGCGCGAGCGGGCGCCGGCCGCGGGACTGTCGCTGGAGTCGGAGACCACCACCGAGGACGCCGGCGTACGCCTGGTCTTCGCGGGGGACGGGACGGCCGCCATGCCGGATGAGCCGCGCATCGTGGTGACCGTCGCGGGCGACGGCACGGTCAGCGCCCCCGGGTTCAACCCGGACCGGGTGAAACGGGTGCTGGCCGCACGGCGGACCAGGCGCGGCTTCGGCAGCGTCGAGGAGTTCGCCGCCGCCGCGAGCCTGGCCCCGCACGAGTTCGTCCGGATACGCGAATTGGTCGTGTGCACCCCGCGCCGGCCGGATCCGCCGCTGCCGCCCGCCCGCGATCGCTAGACGGTGCAGGTGATCGGTGTCGGCACCGTCGGGGTGCCGGTGACGGTGGCCTGGAAGCCGACCGTCACGGTGCCACCGGCCGGGATCGAGGCGCCGAAACCGGTGCCGGTGGCGGTCGCCGCTGTGCCGACCTTGGTGACGGTGACGCCCCAGCTGTTGTAGACGCTCTCGTTACCGGTGAAGTTCCACTGCGCCGTCCAGCCGTTGATCGGCGACGCGGTGGTGTTCTCCACAACCAGGTTGACCTGGACGTTGCCGGGCCAAGTGCTGCTGATCACGTAGTCCACCTCGCACGATGCCGGCGCGGGGCCGGACGTGCGGTAGGCGGCGATGCCGGCGGCCCTGGCGCCCATGACCGCGGCGTTGTTGCGGGAGCCGGCGATGCCGGTGGTCCAGCCGTTCGCGGTCACGTTCGGGTTCGAGAAGTACGGAATCCGCGTGCAGGTGGTGCACCCGTTGGCGGCGTTGGCGTACGCCATCACCGTCCGGAGGTTCTCGGCCGGCCCGACGTGCGCGAAGGCTTCGGAGCCACACGGGTTCGACGTGACGTTGGCCGGGTCGTGGTGGGCGCACATGTTGTGCCCGACCTCGTGCGGGAAGGTCAGGTTGCTCACCGCGCAGCCGCCGTCGGTCAGCGAGTACGCGTCGAGCTCGGCCGGGTTGCCGCTGACCGGCAGGTACCCGACGCCGCAGACCGACGTCGCGTCGGTGATGACCGAGACGAGGTCGGCGCTGTTGTCGTCCCGCTGGGTGTGCACGCTGTCGACGATGCCGTCGGTCTTGCCGCGGATTCGGGACAGGTAGGTCTGCTCGTCGGTGGTGCCGTCGGTAGCGTTTGGCGTGTAGCCCAGATCGACGATGTTGGTCAGCGCCAGCTGCTGGTCGATCTGCGAGTTGGCGTAGGTCATGTTGCTGACGTTGATCATCTCGATGATCTCGGCCTCGATGGCGGCGACGCTGCCGAACATGGCCTGCGCGGTCTCGTCGAAGGCGACCATGATGTCGATCACCGACGTCGCCAGCGTGCCTGAGCCGGCCGGAGCCGCCGCTGCCGGCGCCTTCGCCGCCTTACCGTCCTGCGCCACCGGCGGGGCCTCGTTGGGGAACCTCCGGCCGTCTTCGAACACGAGGTGCCGGCCGCCGCCCAGCGGCTCGATGCCGTACTTGGCGCGCCCCTTCCACAGGGACACGTGCAGGTCGCCGCCGACGATGGTGGCGACCGCCGCTCCGCCATCACCGCCGGCCGAGTACGTGCTCGACGTCCTGCCGCCGATCGCGGCGCCCTTGCTCAGGGCCACGTTGGTCTTCAGGTCGACGGTGACATCGTCGAACAGCTCGATGGCCACCGACTCGGCGGCGAGCGACGGGGAGAGCGCGGCGGTGTCGAGGTCCACCGTCCGCACCCGCCTGGCGTCGCGCACGATCTGCGCCAGGTGCGGCGATAGCGGGGATGCCTTCAGCGAC
This sequence comes from Micromonospora sp. CPCC 205371, assembly GCF_026130045.1. Taxonomy (GTDB): domain Bacteria; phylum Actinomycetota; class Actinomycetes; order Mycobacteriales; family Micromonosporaceae; genus Phytohabitans. Next base: position 40,800 of record NZ_JAIBNX010000045.1, on the reverse strand, counting down.
GCCGGTGCGTCGGTGAACGCGATCTCCGCCGACGTACCGGCGACCGGCTCCGCCCAGGTGGCGGTCCGCGACGGGATGGCCGGCTCCGCGGCGATCGGCGCCGCCGCGACAGGCCCACTCAGGCCGACAAGACCACTCCCGACCAGGGCGGCTCCCGTCATCGCGACGCACATTTTCCGGACCCTGTGTTTCTGGTTGGACAGCAACCAACTACCTCCGGTGATATCCGGCCGTGGGACCGCTCCCACGGGTCAGTCAACCGTGCCGGGCAGACCTTGCGAACCTCTTACAAAGTCGTGAACCATCAGAGACGGGCGGCGCGGCCCGCCCGACCGTCCACAGTCGACTAGATGACGGGCAGGTGCAGACAGGAACCGCAGAATCCACCCGGCGGCTGCGGGGCGTCCTCGGGGACGTAGACGACAGGCGTGTCGACCAGGGGGTCGGTCGTCGGGATCGGCTCCATCGTCACGGGCCCGGTCGTCGGGAAGCTCACCCGCACGCAGGCGATCCGGTCCTGAGTGGTCCGCATGGCACACACCCCGACTTCCCCCGCTGACGGCTCCGACGTGAAGAGACCCTGAAACGGCGACCGCCCGCTGGGCTGGTACCACCGCAGCCTGTCGTGGTACACCACCTCGACCTCGTTGCCGTGGTTGAAGGTGACCAGGGTAAACATGGCCTCGATCGGATACTGAGAGCACCGCGTGACGTCACCGCGCAGGGCGTGCCACCCGTATTCGACGACCGTGACGTCGATGAACCGTCCGGTCGCGCAGGACGCCGGGGTCCAGGCCTTGATCGGGGGCTTGGTCGCCGCCAGCGTCAGGTCCGGGACCGCCGCCGCGAACGCCTGGTCGATGGGGCCCGACCGCTGGCCGGATGTGACGAAGGCCGACCCGACGGCCATAACCAGCGCGGCCACGAAAACCGTCGCGATGCGGAAGACCCGCCGCGCGTGCGGCTGTGACATGGACTCTCTCCCCCCGTGGGCACTGCCGAACACAGGGAATCACCTCGACCGGCCGTTGTGAAGAGGGCCGTCACACGGTTGCACGATCCTGCAACGGCGCGTCGAGCGGAAGCTCGAAGTGGATGGTCTCGAAGCGCGAATCGCGCTCGTTGGCGTCGCCGCGTGCGTCGTGCACCTCCACGACCGGTAGCGACCGCCAGAACGCCTCCGCACCGGGAACCCGGGCGTTGGTGTGCAGGTAGACGGTGCGGTAGCCGCCGTCTCGGCGGGCGAAGTCGAGGCAGGCGGCGACGAGGCGGCGGGCCAACCCGTGACGGCGGTGTTCCGGGTGGGTCGCGACCCGCAGCACCTGCGCGACGCGGGCACGGTCGGCGTACCGGTCGGCCAGCCAGGCGGCGTGCGGTGGACTCTGGGGACCGCCGATCCGAACCGCCGCCGTGGCCACCACATCGGATGGTGTGACGGCCACGAACATGGCCTGCCGCTCGTTGTCCACATAGGTCTCCGCCATGCGGTCCAGGTCCCAGTGCCACCGCGGCGTGTAGCCGTACCCGAGGTCGCGCTCGGCCACGGCGAGGACGAGCTCGCGCGCGGCCCGGAGGTCCTCGCCGGTGGTGGCGCGGCGGATGAGGTATCGGTCAGCGGACATGCGTCTCCCCTGTCGGATGGCATTCGATCAGCGCCCGGGTGAGCGGGTGCGTACCGTCGTCGCGCAGCGCGGCGGCGGGCAGGTCCTCGACGATCCGGCCGGCGTCGAGCACCGCGATGCGGTGGCAAAGCGCCTCCAGCACGTACAGGTCGTGCGAGATGACCAGGGCGGCCATGCCGTGCTCCCGCACCACGTCGCCCAGCAGGTCCAGGACGCCCTGGCGAAGCGGCGCGTCCAGCGCGGTGACCGGCTCGTCCGCGACCAGCAACCGGGGCCGCAGCGCCAGAGCCCGCGCGATGGCGACGCGCTGGCACTGGCCGGTGCTCAACTGGCCCGGCCTACGGTGCTCCAGCCCGGCCAATCCCACCCGGTCCAGCAGGTCGTCCGCGCGCGCTCGCCGCCCGGCCCGGGTGCCGATCCGGTGGGCGTCGAGGGGGTCCGCGACCAGCTCCCGCGCCGTTCGCCACGGGTTGAGGGAGCCGCGCGGGTCCTGCGGCACGACCTGTACCAGGCGGCGCAGTGCCCGCCAGCCGGCCTCGGCGGGTGTGCGGCCGGCGATGCGCAGCTCGCCCCCGTCGGGGCGTTCGAGGCCGACCAGGCAGCGCAGCAGGGTCGTCTTGCCGGCGCCGCTGCGCCCGGCGATGCCGACCACCTCGCCGTCGGCGACGTCGATGTCGACGCCGGTCAGCACCGGGCCGGTGCCGCGGTACCGCTTGCGCAGCCCGCGCGTCGACAGCACGCGGGTGCTCCGAACGGCCGGCGGTGGCGCGGCGGGCCGCAGCCCTATCATCCACTTTGACCCAGGTCCGAGCACCTCCGCGGCCGCACCGGCCTCGGCCAACCGTCCATCGTGGAGCACGGTGATGTCGTCGGCGAGCCCGGCTGCCAGCGCCACATCGTGGGTGACCAGCACGACCGCGGCTCCGTCGCCGGCCACCTGCCGAAGCGTCGCGGCGAGGCGGGCCCGGGCGAGGCCGTCGAGGGCGGTGCTGGGCTCGTCCGCGAGCAGCACGGCCGGTCGGGGCGCGACGGCCAGGCCGACGCCGAGTCGCTGCGCCATCCCGCCGGACAGCTCGAAGCAGTACCGGGAGGCGACCGCACCGGGATCGGCGAAGCCGGCCGCCCGCAGCAGTTGCTCCACGCGCGCCCGGTCCGCGGCACCGCCGGCCAGCCGGTCGGCCTCGCGTACCAAGGAGGCCGCCCGCCGCAGCGGGGTGAGCGCCTGAGCCGGGTCCTGGGCGATCAGGCCGATGTGCCGGCCGCGCACCCGGCGCCACGCGTCCGGAGTGGACAGATCGACCTCGCCGGCGGCGGTACGCAGCAGCAACCGTCGCGCCGACACCCGTCCCGGCGCCGGAACCATCCCGATGAGCGCGCGCAGCAGCGTCGTCTTGCCGGACCCGCTCGCGCCGAGAACCACGTGCACACGTCCGGCGACCAGGTCGAGGTCGATGCCGTCGAGCACCGGGTGCGGACCGTAGGCGACGGTCAGCCCCGAGACCGACAGCACGGGGGCGGTCATTCGGGCACCGCCTGACCGGCGCGGTCCAGCATGTCCCGCAGCCCTTCGGCCATGCAGGTCAGGCCGAGCACGGTGACCAGCACGGCGATGCCGGGTGCCAGTACCAGATGCGGCGCCGACCACAGCGCGGCACGTCCTTCCTGGAGCATGGCTCCCCACTCGGCGCTGGGTGGCTGGGCGCCGAGCCCGAGAAAGCTCAGCCCGGCCACCACACCGATCAGCTGGGCGGCCTCCACCGCGGCCAGTACCAGCACCGGTCCGCGCAGCCGCGGCCACACCTCGTACCGCAGCAGGCGCCAGCGGCCCGCTCCGAGCGCCCGCGCGGCCACCGCCGACGGCTCGGCCAGGGCGGTGCGCACCAGGGATCGGGACAGCCGGGCGAACGGCGCCCACAGCACGATGAGTACACCGGCCAGGGCGGTGGCCAGCGACGGACCCCACAGCCCGACCAGCGCCAGCGCCACCACCATCACCGGAAACGCGACCAGCAGGTCGAACAGCCGCCGCGCGAGCCGGTCCACGATCGACCCCACGGCGGCGACGGCGGCGCCGACCAGGGTGCCGACGGACACCACGAGCGCCAGGGCCGCCGCCGTCGCCAGCAGCGTCGTCCGTCCACCGTGGAGCACCCGGGCCGCCAGGTCGCGGCCGAAGCGGTCGGTGCCGAGCCAGTGCTCGACGCTCGGGCCAGCCAGGGCCGGTCCGACACCCTGCGCGGCCGGGTCGTAGCGGTCGATGAGCGGAGCGGCGACCGCCAGCGCCACCATGAGCCCCACCAGCGCGGCACCGACCGCGAACAGCCCGTACCCGGTGCCCCAGCGGGTGACCCTCACGCCGCCACGTCCGCCGCGTGCGCGACGCGCGGGTCCAGCAGGTGCTGGAGCACGTCCATCGCCCGGTTGACGACCACCACGACGGCGACCACCAGCAGCAGGTACGCCTGCACGACCGGGTAGTCCTTGGCCGAGATCGCCGACACCGCGTACTCGGAGACGCCGGGCCACGAAAAGATCACCTCCGTGATGACCGAGGCGGCCACCAGGCTGGACAGGGTCAGCCCGGCGAGGGTCAGCAGCGGGGCGAACGCGGGCCGCATCACGTGCCGGAACGTCAGTCGGGCCGGTGACGCGCCGCGGGCTCGTGCCGCGAGCGCGTAGGGGCGGCCGTACTCGCTGATCAGCGACGCCCGCAGCAGCCGCGCCACGACCGGCATCGCGCCGACTCCGAGCACCACCGCCGGCAGCCACAGCCGCCGCCACGACGCCTCACCGGCCACCGGGTAGCCGAACCAATCGGCGGCGTACCGCAGGCCGAGGCTGCCCAGCAGGAACGTCGGCACCGCCGTCGCCGCCAGCGATAGCAGCCGCAGCGCGTGGTCGAGCGGGCCACCGGGCCGGCGGGCGGACAGCGACGCGATCAGCCAGGCGCTTCCGAGCGCGACCAGGAACCCGGCACCGCCGAGCGCCGCGCTGGCCGCGACGCGATCGCCGAGCTCGTCGACCACCGGCCGCCCGGTGCGAAACGACGTGCCCAGGTCCAGCCGCACCACCCGGTCCAGCCAGCGCGCGTACTGCTCCGGGACGCCGCGGTCCAGGCCGAGTTCCCTGGCCCGTTGCGCCCGCGCGGCCGCCTCCTCCTCCGGGCTGAGCAGGGCGCTGGCTCCCGACTCACCGAACTCGACGTCGACGGCGTCGCCCGGCGCCGCGCGGACCAGTGCGAACACCAGCATGGAGGCGACCAGCAGCAGCCCGGCCGCGGTGGCTACGCCACGCGCGACGACGGCCGCCGCGCGGGTCCAGGCGCGCCGGTCAGCCAAGGGTCATCGTCGGCTGGACGATGTTCTCGTACTGCAACGGGTGCGCCACGAAGCCGGTCACCTTGTCCGAGACACCGGTCGCCAGTACCCGTGGGTGCACCGGGATCGACGGCGCCAGCTCGACCATGAGCCTGTTCAGGTCGTAGACGGCCGCCGTCCGCTGGTCTTCGCGCGGCGCGCCGGCCGCCTGAGCCAGGAGCCCGTCGATGCGCGGGTCGGTGTACCCGCCGTGGTTGGCCGCGCCGGACGGCCCGATCTGTGCGGCGATCAGCTTCGCCGTGTCTCCGAGCGTGGTCCACGCCTGGGTCACCGCGTCCCAGTCCCCCTTCTCGATGGACTGGTTGATCAGTGAGCTCTCCACGTTTCGGACCTGGACGTCGATGCCGAGCCGCGCCCACTGTGCCTGGAGCACCTCGCCCGTGGCCGCCTCGACGCCGAAGGTGAGCAGCCGCAGCGCCAGCTTCTGGCCGGCCTTGGCGCGCTTGCCGTCCGCCCCAAGTGTCCAGCCGGCCTCGTCGAGCAGCCGCTCGGCCGTTGCCTTGTCGAACCGGACGTAGCCCTGCGCGGTGGCGTCCGGGAACGCCGGGTTGGACGCCAGCCAGCTCGGCGCCGGCACGCTGAGCCCGTTGGTGGCCAGGTCGACGACCTCCTGGCGGTCCACGCCCCACGCGAGGGCCTGGCGGACCCGGGGGTCGGCCAGTGCCGGCGCGGCGGTCGAGGCCGGGTTGAGGTACACGGTGACGGTGTTGGCGGCCGGCTTGGCCACCAGCGACATCCCCGGTGCCGCGGCCAGCTCCTTGGCCCGGTCGGTCGGCAGGTCCTGCACGATCTCCGCCTGTCCCGAGAGTGCGATCTGCGCCCGCGCCTGCGGGTCGCCGACCTTCTGCACCTCCACCCGCGCCACTCCGGGCGTGCCGCCCCACCACCGTTCGTTGCGCTCCAGCACCATCCGCCGGTCCGACTCGAACCCGGTGATCCGGTACGGGCCGGTCAGGTCGGCCACGGCCGCGTCGGTGCCGGATGCGCCGTCCGGGTAGCTGGCGACGTTGTGGACGACCATCTGGTAGTGGCTCAACGCGGACGGCAGGCTGTGCGACGGCTGCTTGGTGGTGAACGTGACGGTCCGGTCGCCGGTGGCGGCGACGGTCACGTCCTTGAGCAGCCCGGCGGCGAGGGTGTTCTCCGTCCGGGCCCGCTCCATCGACGCCACGACGGCGGCGGCGTCCACGGTGCCGCCCTTCCAGAACGTCAGGCCCGGCCGCAGCGTGGCCGTCCACACCGTCGGCGAGGTCGCCTCGACCTTCTCGGCGAGCTCCGGCGCCACTGTGCCGTCGGCCCGGGTCCGCATCAGGCCCTCCGCGGCGCCGACGGATCGCAGGTACGAGGCGCTTAGCTCCGCCATCGGGTCCACGCTCGCGGCCAACGCGCTGGTGGCCACCCGCAACGTGCCCGAGCCGCCCTGTCCCGCGGTCGCCTCGCCACCACATCCGGCCAGCAACAACACCGTGGCTGCCGCCACGCCAAGTCTCAATCTCACGCCAGAGGTATACCACTAGTTGGCAATGGTTTTCAATTGCAGATCGGGACCGGTTAGTCTCGTTCGGTGACCGCCGATCTCCCCACGTACGAATTCGCCTTCCCCGGCCCGCTGCGCGACCGACTCGTCGCCGCCGTCCTGGACGGGACCAAGACCACCACCACCGGCCTGCTCCAGGACTACAAGATCGACGGCGAGCCACTGCCGGCCGAGGGAAGCCAAGCGGCCCTGATCGACTCCGCCGGCCGCCGGATCGCGGTCATCGAGCTGACCACGGTCCTGATCCGGCGACTCGGCGACGTCGACCTCGACCACGCCCGCGACGAAGGCGAGGGCTATGACTCCGTAGCCGCCTGGCGGGCCGGTCACGAGGACTACTGGCACGGGTCCGACTACCGAGGCTGGCTCGGCAACCCCGGGTTCACCGTCGACGACGACACGCCAGCGGTACTGGAGAGGTTTCGTCTCGTCGCGACGCTCTGACCGGCCAGCGGAAGTCTGACCAGCGTCTACGTGAAGGAGGAGACGATGCGCAACGAGGCCATGGAGCCGCTGGACGTCCTGGTTGGATCGTGGCGGACGACGATGCAGAACGCTTGGTTCCTGGAGCCAGCCGGCCGGACGGTGGCAGGCTCCGCGACGGTCGAGTGGCTCGGCGACGCGTTTGTGGTCTTCCGCTGGACGATGGCGGGCGATGTCGGAAAAGCCACGAGCGAGATGGTCTTGGTTCTCGGGCGCAGCGACCCGCAGGACGCCTACACGGCCCTCTACCACGACGAACGAGGTGTCTGCCGGGTCTACGCCATGACGTTCGACGGCTCGCGTTGGCTCCTGAGTCGCGAGGACCCCGACATGTTCCAGCGGTTCATCGCCGACGTCGGGCCCGACCGGATCGCCGGTCGCTGGGAGGCGTCCGAGGATCAGGGATCAACCTGGCGCAAGGACTACGACCTCATCTTCGAGCGGCCGTAAGCGCCTGATCGCGATCCTCCGGGGCCCGCCGGCGCAGTGACAGCGCCACCACGACGGTGACCACACCCACGGTCAGCGCCAGGATGTTCGGTATGACCAGTGCCCAGTCGGCGCGGGTCCAGCCGTACCCGATCCACAGCACGAAGCCGGGAAGCAGGACGCCGAAGTAGCCCAGCGACAGGTCGCTGGAGGAGCGGCGCAGGATCATCCGGCGGATCTGCAGGATGGGCGCGGTGGCCATCACCAATCCCCAGGTGGCCGCGGCGATGCCGAGAAGAGTTACCAAGGTCCGATCACCTCGCAGATGAGGCGCTCGGCCTGGCGAGCCGCGTCGACCCGGCGACCGGGTCGGGAGCGCAAACGCGACCGCATGCCAGTGTACCCGAAGCGCGACAGCACCACGGTGTATACGCATGGTGTATACACCGTGGTGTACAGTCCTCGGCATGTCGATTGGCCAGACCTTCCTGGGGCTGCTGGAGTCCAGCCCCCGGCATGGATACGACCTCAAGCGCGCCTACGACGAGCGGTTCGGCCGGACCCGGCCGCTGCCGTACGGGCAGGTCTACGCGACCCTGTCCCGCCTGCTGAAAAGCGGCCTCGTCGAGGTGGACAGCGTCGAGCCGGGCGAAGGGCCGGAGCGCAAGCGATACGCGATAACCGAAGCCGGCGTCACCGACGTCGACCGCTGGCTGTCCCAGGCGGAGAAGCCCGAGCCCTACCTGCAGAGCGTCCTCTACACCAAGGTCGTGCTGGCCCTGCTCACCGACCGGCCCGCCGCCGACCTGCTCGACACCCAGACCGCCGAGCACCTGCGGCTGATGCGCGAACTGACCCGGCGCAAGGACGGGGGCGACCTCGCCGAGCAGCTGATCTGCGACCACGCCCTGTTCCACCTGGAGGCCGACCTGCGCTGGCTGGAGCTGACCGCGGCTCGCCTGGACGAGCTGGCGCGGGAGGTGCGCTCTCATGGCTGAGCTCCTGGTCGCCGACGGCCTGAACAAGGCGTTCGGCCCGACGCCCGCGCTCGACGGCGCCTCGATCAGCATCGACGCCGGCGAGATCGTGGCCGTGATGGGCCCGTCCGGCTCGGGCAAGTCGACCCTGCTGCACTGCCTGGCGGGCATCGTGCGCCCCGACTCCGGACAGGTCCGTTACGAGGGCCGCGAGGTCACCGCGATGCCGGACCGCGAGCGCAGCGCGCTGCGGCGTAGGCAATTCGGCTTCGTGTTCCAGTTCGGCCAGCTCGTACCGGAGCTGACCTGCCTGGAAAACGTGGCCCTGCCGCTCCGGATGGAGCGGGTGCGCCGCCGCGCGGCCGAGCAGCGCGCTATGGAGTGGCTGGAGCGGCTGGAGGTGACCGACGTCGCCGGCAAGCGGCCGGGCGAGGTCTCCGGAGGCCAGGGCCAGCGGGTTGCCGTGGCGCGGGCCCTGGTCACCAACCCGCGGGTGATCTTCGCGGACGAGCCGACCGGCGCGCTCGACTCGCTCAACGGCGAGCGGGTGATGCGCCTGCTGACCCAGAGCGCCCGGGAGTCGCACGCCGCGGTGGTACTGGTGACCCACGAGGCGCGCGTCGCGTCGTACTCGGACCGCGAGGTCGTGGTCCGCGACGGCCGCGTCCGTGACCTGACGGGTGCCCGCCGTGGGTGATCTTCTGCTGGGCGCGCGCATGGCGATCGCCGGCGGGCGCGACGGGTGGACCCGCGCCCTGCTGGCGGCGATCGCCATGGGCATCGGAGTGCCCGCACTGCTGACCGCGGCCGCGGTCCCCGCCGCCCTCGACCCCCGCCAGAACCGGGTGGACCCTCGCCGCCCGGCGAGCCTCGGAGACATCCCCGCCGCGGCCAACACGCTGCTGATCGGGCAGCAGTTCGAGGCGGCGTTCCGCGACCAGACGGTGTACGCGGTCCTGGTGCGGCCGGAGGGGCCGGATGCGCCGCTCCCACCCGGCGTCGCCCGACTACCCCAGCCCGGTGAGGTGGTCGTCTCCCCCGCGCTGCGCGACCTGCTGGCGTCGAAGGACGCCGACCTGTTCGCGCCGCGACTGGGCGGCGCAAGGGTCATCGGCACCATCGGCCCCGCTGGCCTGACCGGTCCGCGGGAGCTGGCGTACTACCTCGGCAGCGACCAGCTACAACCGGGCCAGGCGGAACGCGTCACCGCGATCGGCTCGACCAACACGGTCGAGTTCAGCCCGGTGCTCGCGCTGCTCATCGTGGTCATCTCGGTCGTACTGCTGCTTCCCATCGCGGTGCTCATCGGCACGGCCGTGCGATTCGGCGGCGAGCGGCGCGACCGGCGCCTCGCCGCCCTGCGGCTGGTCGGCGCCGACCAGCGGATGACCCGCCGCGTCGCGGCCGGCGAGGCGCTCGGCACCGCGCTGCTGTCCCTCGTGGCAGGCGTGTTGTTCTTCCTCCTCGGCCGCCAGGTGGTGCCGCTGTTCACCCTCTGGGACATCAGCCTGTACGCGCGTGACCTGCGCCCCAACCCGTTGCTGGCCGGCACGGTGGCGCTGGCGGTGCCGGTCCTGGCGGTCACCGTCACCATGGTGTCGATGCGGGGCGTCGTGATCGAGCCGCTCGGCGTTACCCGCCGCGCGGGCACCACCCGCCGCCGGCTGTGGTGGCGGTTGATCCTGCCGGTGCTCGGCCTCGCCGTGCTCTACCCGCTGTTCGGCGACATCCGCTCCAGCACCGTCGACAACCGGTACCAGATCGCGGCCGGCGCCATCCTGCTGCTGTTCGGCGCGGTGGCCCTGCTGCCCTGGGTCATCGACCTGGTGGTGCGCCGCATCCGGGGCGGGGCGGTGCCCTGGCAGCTGGCGATCCGCCGCCTCCAGCAGGACAGCGCCACCTCGGCCCGTATGGTCAACGGGGTCGCGGTCGCCGTCGCCGGCACGATCGGGCTCCAGATGCTCTTCGCGGGCGTGGAGGGCGACTTCCGCACCGACACCGGCGCGGACCCGTCGCGGGCCGACGTCATGGTGCAAAGCTCAGGCGTCGACGGGCGGGAGCTTCCGGTGCGGCTGCGCGCCGTGCCCGGCGTCACCGCGGTATCCAGCATCCTCGGGACGACCGCCGCCAACGCCGATCAGCCGCACCGGTTCACCTTTGTCTTCGTGGCCGACTGCGCCGCGCTGGCCGAGGCTCTCGTCCTGGAGCGCTGCACGGACGGCGATGTGTTCGTGTCCAAGCCCGGCTCCGGCACCCACGGCGAGTCCTACGTCGCTGCCCCAGGTGACCGGCTCCTGCTCGGCACCGACAAGCAGTTGGCGTGGACGGTGCCGGCCGGTACCCGCGAGGTGCCCAGCCGCCGGGACCCGGGTGGCTTCAACCGCGACATGGGCCTGTTCGTCACCCCAGGCGCGGTCGACGTGTCGCGGTTCGGCCCGCTGGAGGCCTGGATGTCGCTGCGCACCGACCCCGGCGACCGTGACGCGCTCGAACGGGTGCGCAACGCGGCCGCGACGGTCGACCAACGGGCCCTGGTCTATCGCCTGAGCCGCACCGACGAGGCCAACCGCTTCGTCAACGTGCGGCGCGGGCTCTACATCGGCGCCGTGGTCACGCTGCTGCTGGTCGGTGCGAGCCTGCTAGTCGGCCTGATGGAGCACCTGCGGGAGCGGCGCCGGCTGCTGGCGATCCTGGTCGCCATGGGCACGCGGCGCGGCACGCTGCTGTGGTCGGTGGTGTGGCAGACCGTCGTACCGGTCGTGCTGGGGCTGGTCCTCGCGGTCGGCTTCGGCCTGGCGCTCGGCGCGGTCCTGCTGCGCCTGGTGACCGTGCCGATCACGGTCAACTGGGCGGTGGTCGGCCTGTCGGTCGCGCTGGCCGCTGCGGTAATGGCCCTGGTCACCCTGCTCAGCCTCCCTCCACTGTGGCGCCTGACCCGCCCCGACGGCCTACGCACCGAGTGACGCCACCACCAACGCGCCTCCGGTCACGCAGTTCGTGCCGCAGCGCGCCTCATGCGACGTCGGGCCAGCAGCATGCGGGCGATGTAGAGCGGGCTCGGCGGCGTCCATCCGAGTGGCGTGTACGACCACGAGGTCATCGTCCTGGACCGCGTCGTGGACCTCCCAGGCCAGGTCGGAGAAGGCGGTGCGCAGCCATCGTGCGGTGGCGTACAAGGCCGCCGGGCCGACCCCCCGCGTGTCTGGCGGCTCGTTCTTGGCCTCCCGATTGACGGCGTCCGCGGTGAAGACGCCCCCGAGGTCGGCGAGCTCGCCCACCGCCATCAGGTGTATGGACCTGATGGCGGTGCTCTTGTCGCCGGCGACAGGCATCGTGCTCATTTGCTCTCCTCAGGAGTTCCGGACGCCGGAGGGTCATCGTCATCGTCCAGTTGCCCCGGGTGCGGCCAGCGCGTCCAGGTACGGAGGACAGGTGCCAGGGATCGTTCCTCGAAGGCGAGGTGATCGTGTAGGTGGGTGGTCAGCGTTTCGAGCGCCTCGACCAGTCGCCCTCGGGCGGCGTCGTCGTTGCCGAGATCGTGAGCCGTTGCCTCGATCCGGTCGAGCAGATCACTGACGGCGCGATGGTCGGCCTCCAGTTGGTCGATGGTCGCGGCGAGGTGGGGTGCTGCCCTCCGCACCGCGGGAAAGAGCATGCTGTCCTCGCCGCCGTGGTGAGTGGACCAGCTGGCAGTAGCCGAGACAATTGGCCGGCGCCTACGGAGCCCGCCGGTTCGGCCAATACCGCGCCCTGATCACCGGGATCTCCGACCGCATGTTGACCCAACGACTGCGTGAGCTCGAACGCCAGGAACTGATCGAGCGCACGGTGATCCCCAGCTCACCAGTGCAGGTCCTGTACGCGCCAACAGCCCGAGGTGAGCAGCTGATCGAGGCATTGCAGCCCTTGCTGCAGTGGAGCCTGCAACACCCTGACTTCATCCAGCGCTGACGGGGACCGGCACACTGCGGGTCGCACGCCTCATTCGCGCCGGTGGTAAAGGTTGCGCCGGGGCTTGCGCTCGCTGTCCACATAGGCCGGTGGGATGAACTCCGGCCTGGCGTCATCGGCCATCCGCACTTCCCATTCCCCGCGGTGGATGAGCCGATAGTGATACCCACACAACAACACACCACTATCCAGCGCGGTATCGCCGCCTGCCGTCCAATGTAGAATGTGATGCCCGTCGCACCACCGTGGGGGCCGGTCACAGCCCGGGAACGCACACGCGCCATCGCGTGCCACCAGGGCCCGCCGTAGCGGCCCGGTGAACAGCCGGCGGGACTGTCCCACGTCCAGGATCTGCCCGTCGCCGCCGAGCACCATGGGGATGATGTGGGCGTCGCAGGCCAGCCGCCGCACCTGCTCGGCGCTCAACCTCTCCCCGGAGTCGAGCTGCCCGTGCCGCAGCTCCTGACGCAGCACGTCATACGGCACGGTGACCCCGACCTGAGGCCGATCCCCGCCGTTGGCCGGCAACTGGGTGGTGCGCAGCGCCAACCGGCAGACTTCGACCAGGGCGTCCGCGCGCCTTTGGGTGGCGGTCCGCTCGCCGTCGGGCTTGCACAACGGGTCCAGAGCGGCGTCAACGGTGGCGGCGGCCTCAGCGCCCAGCCAGCCCGTGAGCCGGAACCTGCCGTCACCGTTGTTGGTCAACGTGAACGCCCGGAACTGCTGGGCGCGTTTTTCGTCCCGTTCGGCGGCCCGCCGGTCGGCGTCCTCAGCCACCTCCGGCGCCACATGGGCCAGAATCCGCTGCGCGGCTTTACGCAAGATAGCCGGCTCCCAGCCGGCGAAGTCTTCGACCAGGGTCTTCTCGGCCAGGTCCACCACATCCGGCGAGACCTCAGAGGCCAGATCGCGGACGGTCTTGGCAACGATCTGGGCCTGCTCGACGGTGACCGCCCCGGTGGACAGCGCCGCGTCCAGCACCGGCCGCTTATCCACCACCTGGGCCAGGTCGACCATGCGCCTGGCGGTGTGGATGCTGACATGGAGTTGCTCGCGGAGCCAGACGGCGGTGCTGGCGGCCTGCTGCGCGACCGGCAGATTGCGGCCGTCGATCTCCCGCACCAGGTGCAGCTTGATCGCTGCGAGCATCTGCTCCGCATCGTGCACCGCGTGCAACGAGGAGACGAGATCGGCGTCGGGCAGCGACCACACCGGGCTGCCGGCACACCGGCCGGCAACATCCCGCAGCTGCTCCAACACCTCCCGCACACATCGATTCTCGTACACCCGTGCGAAGATCGTTGCCCGAACGGCCGACACGCCGAGTACGACACGCCGAGCGTCGAATCAGGCCGATGGCGTCGAGAAGGCGGTGCCAGTCGAGCACTGCCAGTAGTGAGCGTGAAGCCGCCGAGGCGGGCCCCAACAGCGACCCTGGACCTTCCGCGTACGCGTCCCGGACCTATGTGGACGGACGCGACAGCACAGGGGGTTGTGGACCGCGCGGGGTGAGGCCGCGGGAGCAGCGGCATGGAGCGCGACGGGCGTCGCGGTAGCTCTCCAGGGGTTGTATCAAAGTGGATGACCGGGCTGCGGCTCAGGACAGCACGCGGTAGGTCACGTGCGTGACCAGTCGCGCAGCCCGCGACGACACCTGCTCGAGCGTCAGCGGCGGGACGCCGTCGAACAGCCGCGTGCCGGCGCCGAGTGTCATCGGCACGATGTGCAACCGCAACTCGTCGATCAGGCCAGCGGCGAGATACTGATTGATGGTCGTCGCGCCACCCTGAATCGCGACATCGCCGTCGCCGGCCGCCGCGCGCGCCTGCGCCAATGCCGACTCGATCCCGTCAGTGACGAAGTAGTAAGTGGTGCCACCATCCATCGGCTGCGGATCGCGCGGGTAGTGGGTGAGCACGAAGACCGGCGCATGGTACGGCGGATTATCGCCCCACCAACCGTTCCATTGCCGATCCCACTCCCCCCGCACCGGACCGAACATGTTGCGCCCCATGATGAACGCCTTGGCGGCGGTCATCCGGTCGATCTCAGCCTTGTTCTCCTCGGCAGACTCGACGAACCACGCGTGCAACTTGTCGCCCCAGCCGTCGCCGCCATCGTCGCCGAAGGGGCGCTTCTCAGACTGGTTGAGACCCGCCGAGTACCCGTCAACCGAGATCGTGAGGTCGCAGGTCACCTTACCTATAGCCTTGTTCATCGCTCTCTCCTTCATGCGGCGGCCGCGACTACGGCGTTCCCGCCATCCAAGCCGGAGCCGACTTCAGATCAGCTTCACCACGACACCTTCTCAGAAGACTCGGATGCCGGGCCCTCGCGCGGCGGGCGGCTCCGGTTCCAGGCCGCTTCCCGCTATCGATTCCAGCCGCGGCTCCACGCGTCCATTGCGTAGGGCGATATCCACGAGCCTGTCCCAGGCGGCGTCGTCGAGGTCTTGGGCCTGCCCCTTCAGGAGGGCGCCGTCGGGATCCAGAGCGTCGTACCGCTCCCACTGCTCAGTCTGAAACAGGAACAGCGCCAGCACGCTGGGGATTTCCGGCTCTTGCCCACTGTCCAGGGCCGCGGCCAGCGCCTCGGGGTCGCCCTCGCCGGCGAGCAGGCACAGCTGCTCACGTCCCGGGCCGGGCCCCAGTTGCCGGAGCCAGCGACGGGACACCTCGGCGACCGGCGGTGGAAACGTCCCGCCGGCCAGGCGCACCAGCCTCGACACCAGCCGCGCCGGGTCGTAGCTGTCGAGCAGGTCGAGCCGGTCCTTCAGAATCGCCACGACGGCGAGCCCGGTGTGACGCCGGCCAGCCGGCGCAGGCCGGCACGCGTGCGGGTTGTCCAAGGCGAGACCGAGCACCTGTGAAGGCACTGAGCCCGCGCTCCTCAGCGCGTCATCGATGTCGCGAAGAAGGACCGGATGGTCGGTGGAGCGCAGGATGCCGGCCATCGCCTCGCGCAGCGCGGGATCCGGACCGTCCAGCGCGGTCCGCAGCACCAGGCCGCCACCCGGAGGTGCGGTGACCAGTCGGAATCGCGGCACGTGCGGGCAGTTCGGCGCGGGCGCGAGCAAAAACCGCAGGGCGAGCTCGGGCGCGTCGGCGAGCGCGGACCAGATGCGTTCGGGTGCCGTGGGGTCGGTGCTCCAGGCCAGTGCCAGGGCTTGCTCGGCCATCGCGGAGATCCGCTCGTCCTGGGCGTCCGCCATCAGGCGGACCATCGTGCCGGTGATGGTGTGGCGGCGACGATAGCGTCGACAGAGGACAGCGGCGGCGAAGCGGGCCGCTGGCCCGGCACCGGTGCTGGCGAGCCGTTCCAACATCCTCTCAGTGTCCGCTACAACGCCGGAAATCCAGAATGGATCGGGCGAGTACTGTCACCTCGACGCTAACCCAGGAAAGGGTCCGATGAGCACCACTTGGCGCCACCTACCCACTCCCGCCCGGGCGATCGCGGTCGCCGCTTCTGACGCCGTCACCGCCGCCCAGGCGCACGACCGAGACGGGCTCGACGCCGCCGTCGATTCCCTCGCCGCCACCGAGGGGTCCGGACTGGTGTTGGGTGCGGTAGTCCGGCTCCTGCTCGAAGAGACCCACCCCGACGGGCTGGGGGGCGACGATGTCCGCCGGATCATCGAGCAGTGTGCGAGAGCCGCCGCGGTTTGGGAGCCGGCCGTCGATCCTCACGCGCTGCTTGTCCTGCTGGCCGGTGCGTTGGGCATTCACGATCAGGATGAAGAGGCGCCCGGCCCGGCGCCCGACTCTTTGGCCCGGCACGCGGCGCTCCTGGTGGCCCACCTGTTGAGGGCGACGCCGGCGCCCCTCGCGGGTTACCTGACGGCGGCGTTCGCCGAGATCGAACGCACCGAACTCCAGGACTGACCGGCCCGCTTGGGTTAGCCAGCCCGACAGCTACGATCTCGGCTCGTACCGCATCGCAACGGCCCCGGAGCTGAGCTCCACCCGGCCCACGAGCTTCAGGTCGACATGCTTCGATAGTCCGGCGAACAACGTCGGCCCGTGGCCCGCGAGCCTAGGATGCACCACGAACTCGTACTCATCGATCAAACCCAGCTCCGTCAACGCCAGCGGGAGCTTCACGCCTCCGACGTACAGTCCCTTACCCGGCTCCTGCTTGAGCTGCTGGACGGCCTTGCCCAGATCGCCCCGCACGAGCTCCGCGTTCCAATCGACCTGCTCCAGGGTGCTCGACACGACGTACTTCTTTGTCGCGTTGATCGTCTGCGCGAAGGGCTCCATCCAATCAGGTCTCGTTCCCGCCGCCGGCGGCCGCCACGCCGATTCCATCATTTCGTATGTCACCCGGCCAAAGAGAAGGGCATCGGCCTGGTTGAGGGTTTCGACCGCGTGACTATGCGAGTCTTCGTCCGCCGGGATTGCGCGATGATCGCAGCACCCGTCCAACGTGACGTTGATGGAATACCGAAGGGGTCGCATTTCGCAAGACTACTGCCCCCCCGACACTCCCATCGCGCCCCACGCGCGGAGAGAAACGCGAGCAGCCGCGCGCTGCGCGATGTGCCCGCAGCGCGCGGCTCTCCCCCGCTGGTCGCGTCAGAACAAGCGGCAGGACGCGCCGTTCGACGTCCAACTGGTCTGGCCCGGCCACCAGCCTCCACCGACATTGCCGTTGTAGTTCTTGCAGTACCGCACGCCAGAGAGGCCTACGACCGCGATTTCGAGAGCCAACCCCCCAGACGAGTTGTTGTACGGGAGGGTACTGACGCCGCTACGACCGGTGCCACCGAGGCTGACCCAAGGGCCGTACGACCCGCCACCACTACCCTGCCAGGTGTGGTAGATCGAGTTCGATGAGTTCGTGCCCACGACGAACGCATGCCAGCGTGAGTCGTACACCTGCCACCTGACGCCGTACTCGCAGATCAAGGAACCCGCGGGCAACGGTGGGCTACCCGCCGGCCGAACCGGGTTGAAGTCACTCCGCGCCGCCAGCACCCTGGTCGGCGGTAGCGCCTCGCCCGCTCGAAGCCGCCCACTCAGCACACCATCCCGGATCTGCTGGTAGATCTGGCCCGTCAGAGTCCCGCGTCCATCGAGCCTGATGTGCAGGTCCACCAAGAAATCCTAAGTGGAGGGCAAGACACAGAATTCGTTCCCGTCGGGATCGGCCATCACCACCCAGCTGACCTCGCCCTGGCCGATGTCGATCCGGGTCGCTCCGAGGGAGATGAGACGCTCGACCTCCGCCTGCTGATCTCCGTCAACCGGTGGCGCCAGGTCGAAATGCAGCCGGTTCTTTCCGGTCTTCGGCGCCACCGGTGGGCCGCCCCACGTGATCTTCGGACCGCCGTGCGGCGAGCGGATCGCGGTCTCCTGGTCCTGGTCCCATACCAATGGCCAGCCCAGTGCTTCGCTCCAGAAGTACCCGACGGCTTGCGAACCGTCGCTCGCCAGCGCCCCGATGAATCCGCAATCGGCAAGAAACTTGTTGCCCGGCTCGATGACGCAGAATTCGTTGCCTTCGGGGTCCGTGAGCACCACGTGACCCTCTTCCGGTCGTTGGCCGACGTCGATGTGCCGCGCGCCGAGCTCGAGCGACCTCGCCACCGTCTGTCGCTGGTCATCGAGGGAGGTGCTCGTCAGATCGAAATGCATCTGGTTCTGGCCGGTCTTGCGCTGCTGGGAGGGAAGAAACCGAAGCCGGAATCCGGTGTCGTCACTTGGCAGGAGCGCGATGCCGCCATGGGGGTCGTCGGTTGTCTGCCAATCCAGGACACCAGCCCAGAAGCGCGCAAGGCGGAGCGGGTCGTTCGCATCGAAGCTGAGCGCGTAGAGATGAGCAGCCATTCCACTGGACGCTAGGCGCTCGATCGCCGCCCCGCAACGCGTTTGAGCCGCGCCGGTCGTGCCTACGATGGACCGATGCCGCTGCCGCGTTGGCTCGCCCGGATCAACAAGCGCTTCATCAATCCCGGGGAGATCCGCCGGGGGGTTCGCCCCGTGCTAATTCACGTGGGCCGATCGTCGGGCACGACGTACCGGACTCCACTCGATGCCCATCCAGTTGCTGACGGCTATGTGTTCATCCCGATGTACGGGCCGGCCACAGACTGGGTACGGAACGTGCTCGCCGCCGGGACGGCACATCTGATCATCGACGGTGCGGAGGTTCGGCTGGCTTCGCCACGGCTGGTGGCGAAGAGGGATGTCTGGCCGCTGGTGCCACCGGGTACGAAGACCCCGATCACTGTCTCGGACGAGACCAAACTGCTGCGTATGGACCTTCACGGCAAACCTTGACACCTGACGAAGCGGCGCGCACCCTGTTCTGCACCTACGCGAAAGGGATTCATGATGACCGCCTCGCGTCGCAGGCCGGTCGCGCTGGGCCTGGCAGTCGTGGTGTCCGTCGCCGCCCTGGCGGTCGCCGCGATCCCCGGTGCGTCCGCCGCCACCAGGATCACCGGCCCGGCGGACGCCCTCGATGGCGTGTGCGCCACCCTGGAGGTCTACAGCGGGTCACGGTCGAATGGCTACGTGCTGCGCGACGGCTCTGGGTACGCCTTCACGTCCGCCGCCTCGTCCGCGACGCCGTTCCGGCTGGAGGCCACCCAGCTGTCCCGGTACGAGCTGCTGGGTCCGGACGGCGCGCCCGCGTACCAGAGCGTCGTCGGCTTCATCGTGGCGGGCGACCGTTATGGCGCCCGGGCCGCCTCCGCGGTGACCGCGAGCGGCCACCGGTCCCGCGCCGCCGCCACCGCCACCGGCCAGACCATGGGGTCCTTCCTGTGGCGACTCGGCGCCGGCGGCTCCGGCGACACCGTCGCCCTGTCCGCCGCGAGCGGCTGCTACACGCCGCCCGACATCGCCACCGGCGTCTCCGGCACCGCCGCACCTGGCCCGGGCGGCCGCGGCAAGACGGGGGGGACGACCGCCGCCCCCGCGCACGCCACCGCCGGCGCCGCCTCGGGCGTCCGCCTGCACTGCGGCGAGGCGTGGGCATCCGGCGGGGTGGAGGTGGCCCTCGCCGGCTGCGCCTCACACGCCAGCCTCAGCCTGGGCGCGCTGCTCGAGGCCATCCTCGGCGGCTCCGACCCGGTGGACTCGCGCGAGGACGGCTGGCCGACGTTCGGCGACTGGCCGCAACACAACTCGCTGCTGCACGAACAGTCGTACTTCCGGGGCATCGAGCGCTCGTGGCGGGCCGGCCAGCGGGTCCTGAACGCGCTGCTCGTGGCGAACCGCGTGATCTGCGGCCTGTACCCGTCGCGGGACACCTCCTGCGACGAGATGGACCAGCTGCGGGTCCAGTCCCGATACCTGCACTCGATGCAGGACTACGTCGACGCGCAGAGCGGCGGCGCAGGCAAGGGCTGGTTCCGCATCGCCACCACGCCGGCGCAGGTGCGCGACATCGCCGCCCAGGGCAAGCTCGCCGTGGTCGTCGGCGTCGAGAACTCGGAGCTGTTCGGCTGCCGGGAGATCAAAGACGTACCGCAGTGCACCCGCGCCGACGTCGACGCCGGCCTCGACGAGCTGCAGGCGATGGGCGTGTCCGGCCTCTACCCGGTGCACAAGTTCGACAACGCGTTCGGCGGCACCCGCTTCGACTCCGGCGTCACCGGCGCGGCGGTGAACGTGGGGAACCTGCTCTCCACCGGCCACTGGTGGACGGCGACCAGCTGCACCGGCCCCTCCGACAACGAGCAGCCGCTGGTCAGCGACGACTTCGCCGAGCTGCTCAAGCTCGGACCGCTGAACCTGCCGGCGGGCGCGCTGCTGCCGGTGTACCCCAGCGGCAAGATCTGCAACACGCGCGGCCTGACCAGCCTCGGCCGGTACCTCATCGAGCAGGCGATGGCGCGCGGGATGATCATTCACATCGACCACATGGGGGTGAAGACCGCGCAAGCGGTCCTCGACATGGCCGAGGCCGCCGGCTACCCCGGCGTCACGTCGGTGCACACCTGGTCGGACCGGGCGATCGTCGACCGCATCCTCGCGCTGGGTGGGTTCGTCGCGTCGTACGCGTACGCGGCACACGACGCGGGCAACGACCTGCCGGACTTCATCGCCGAGTGGCGCGCCCACCGGGCCCTGCCGCACGGCGGCGCCATCACCGGGTACGGGTTCGGCAGCGACGTCAACGGCCTGGCGCCGCAGGCGCCCCCGCGTCTGAACGCCGGTGCGAGCCCGCTGGTGTACCCGTTCACCGCGCCCAACGGCACCACGGTGAGCCGGCAGGTCTTCGGCACCCGCACGTTCGACCTGAACGTCGACGGGGTGGCGCAGTACGGCCTCTACGCCGACTGGACCGTCGACCTGATCCAGCAGGCCGGCGCCGACGGCCCAGCGCTGCGGGCAGATCTGATGAACGGCGCGGAGGCGTACACCGTGATGTGGGAGCGGTCCCTCACCACAGCCGCTTCAGGTCCAGCATCATGAGCGTGCCGTCCGCGCCTCGCCAGGTCCGCACCGGCGAGCGCGGATCAGAGCCGTACCGGAAGAAGGACGTGTCGCCGATGTCCTGCCCCGAGGACTGCTGCACGATCACCGCGGCCTTTCCGCTGCCCCGATCCCACACGACATTTCGCTCGCCGACGCCGCCGATCGCGAGGCGCCCGTCGAGGCTCGGATCGAGGCTGCCCCTCTCCTTCAGGTCCAGATAGCTACCGCCGTCGAGATCCTGCAACGCGATGTAACCGCCGACCGTCGCGCCCGTACACCATTGGGGTCCGCATGCGACGGTGGATTCCATCTCGTCGTTGGCCTTCCACTGCAACCGCCGCCCGGTGGCGACCTCGATCAGGGTGCCTGTGCGCTCCGGCTCGCCGAAGGGCGTGCCCGGGTACTGCGACGTGATCCACCCAGGGACGGTGGAGAGCCAGTAGCCACGCGAGCCCGGCACGTCGGTGACCGGCCCGCCGGCCAGCGGTAGCCGCCGGATCACCACGTCGTCCTGGCCCTGGCCCGGACCGTACTGTTCCCAGATCATCGCGTCGCCGGCCAGGACGACCCTGCCGTCGGTGGCGCTGGCCGGCAGGTCGGCCAGGTGCGTCGCCTGTCCGCCGGCCACCAGAGCCGACCACGCCTCGCGGACCGTGTTGCCCTCCCGCCGCCCCTTCAGGAACCAGACCACACGGTCGCCGGCCACCCGGGCCGCCGTGACCTGCGGCGCGTTCAGGCCGTCCGTCACGGACGCGGTCGCCACGGCGCGGGCCGCTCCGGTGTCAGGGTTGAAGAACAGCGGGCCGGCCGCGCGACCGTCCGGGACGACCAGCAGGTCGTCACCGTCCGTGGTGTCCGCGACCTGGTAGGCCGACCCGTCCGGCAACTCCGAGGGCAGCCGGCGGACGGCGTCCGGCCACACCACCTCCGGCCCCGCGAGCCGCGCGAAATCGGGGATGCGGTCGGGCGATATCACGGGCGCGATGCGGTGCGGGGAGTTCTGGGGCAGGGCCACCACGGCCCCCGTGGCGCAGACCACGACGGCGCCGGCGGCGGCCGCCGACTGAACGACCCAGCCGGACCGCCGTCGTGGCCGGGTGGCGCGTTCCGCGCGAGCCACGACGCGTGCCAGGTCGGGCGGGGGTACTGGCAGCGTGGCGATGTGGCTCCGGACGGCGGCCCGCACCCGCTCGTTCCGGTCGCCGCGTGACTCAGTCTTCATCGAGGTGCTCCCTCAGGGTCGCGAGCGCGCGGTGGAGTAGGGACTTCACCGTGCCGGGGCGGCAGCCGAGCGCTTCGGCGATCGCCGCCTCGGGCAGGTCGAGATAGAAGCGGAGGAAGACGGCCGCGCGCTGGCGACGGTTGAGCGCCAGCAACGCCTGACGCACCGCGGCGCCGTCCTCCGCCGACGGAAACGTGACTGGCGGCGAGCCGCGGGCCACGTGCCGGCGGGCCACCACGAGGCGCCGCCACCACGACCGGGACCGGTTGACCACCACGGTGTGGAGCCAGCTCTCCGGATCTCGGACCGTGTGCCAACGCCGGTACAGCTCGACGAACGCCTCCTGCACGATGTCTTCGGCGGCCGCCGTGCTGTCGGTAATCACGTACGCCAGCCGGATCATGCCGTCGTAGTGCGTCCGATACGCCGCGCCGAAATCGTCCAAGGCGCTCCCGCCCGTCTCGGGCTCCCTTACCGCGGACCGTGTCACGCTACCTGGTCGCGCCAGCGTCCCGATCGGTTCCAGCCCGATCGTGTGGCATACGCGTCACGACCACCACATCGACTGGAACCACAAGGCAGCCGCCTGACCGACGGCCTCGATCATGAAGGCTACGATGCGCGCTGTGACGAGCGATGATCAGCGTCGGGACAAGCTACGAGCCTCGAGCGCCGATCGGCAGCGAGCCGCCGAGACCCTGGCCACGGCGCTACGGGAAGGCCGGCTCGACGCGCGGGAGTACGACGACCGATCCCGCGCGGTACAAGACGCCAAGTCCGTCGGTGAGCTCAACGAGCTGATCGCCGACCTGCCCAGCCAGCTCGGCGTACGGGAGTGGGCCGCTCATCTGCGGATCAGGCAGGCCGACGAGGTCGGCCTGTCAGGCGACTTCGACCTGTGGACCGTCTGCGACCGATACGTCTTCGCCAACCACATGGGCCGCGAGGCCCCGCCCGTCACCGTCATCGGCCCGCGCCCACGACCAGGCGCGTTCTACTCTGCCGGCCGAGGGCGGGCTCGGCCTTGCACCGAGCCCGCCCCCTGTCGCGCCGTTAGCGTTGCAGTGTCAGCAGTCCCGGCCGGTACGGCAGCAGGCCGTAGTCGCCGCCGGAGTTGGGGGAACGGCCCTGGTACAGCAGTCGTAGGTTGCACGGGTCGACGGTCATGGTCTGATCGGCGTTGCTGCGAATCAGTTCGCCGTGGCTGATGTCGTTGGTCCAGGTGGCGCCGCTGTTGGCCTTGCCAGCGAACGGATTGCTCTCGGTGGCGGCCTGCGGTGTCCACGAACCGCCGAGGCTGGTGGACGTGAACGACCGGAAGTAGCGGCCCTGGGCGCCGATCGCCTCCACGATCATCAGGTACAGGTTCTGGCCCTGGATCTTGTACACCTGAACCGCCTCGAACAGGTTGTTCGTCGAGTCGGTCATGATCACCGTCGACGACGAGCCGAAACTGCCCGGGAAGTTGCCGATCGGCATGCTGGCCCGGTAGATCCTGCCGTTGTCGCCGGCGAAGAACAGGTACATGTTCGTGCTGTCACCGATCAGCGCCTGGTCGATCGGGCCGGTGTTGGAGCCGGAGATGCTCCCGGAGAACAGCGTCTGATGCGACGACCACGAGTTCACATTGGTGGGCTCGGTCGAGGTCCGGTAGGAGAACGCCGGGCCGCCCCACTGGTAGGCGAGCACCCAGATGTTGCGCGGTGCGAAGTAGAACAGCGACGGCGCGACAGCCGAGAACGGCATCTGGTTCTGGCTGGCCGAAGCCATCTCGGACCAGTTCGTGAAGAGGCCGAAGTTCATCGAGCCCCAGGTCGTTCCCGTGTCGTGCGTCGTCGCGTAGACGAGTTGCCTGCCGTTGTACGGGGCGTGGGTGAAGTCCTTGAGCGAGACCCACCCTGACCTCGGGTTCGCCAGCGAGCCCGTCGATGTCCAGCGGTAGCTCGACGGAAGAGCGCACGTGCCACCCGGCGGCGGTGTCGTGGGATTCGTCGGTGTCGTCCCGCCGAGACGGACCAGCTGCCACTGCTGGTTGCTGCCGCCCCAGTCCGTGTACTGCACGACGTTCGCACCGTCGTTGGTCGCGGCGCCCTGCACCTCGACCGCCTTGTTGCTGTTCCGGTTGATCAACCGCACGTACCCGCCGTCCGAGTCGGCGAGCCGGAACTGCTGGTTTGCCGCGTTGTTGTCGGCCCACTGCACGATCCCGCCACCGTCGGCCGTCGACCAGTTGTAGACGTCGAGCACCTTGCCCGAATGGCGGGACTTGAGTCGGTAGTATCCGCCGCCGGAGTCGACGAACTGCCACTGCTGCCACGCACCGTCGTTGCGCGCCCACTGTGCGATCCGCGCGCCGTCGTTGGTTGCCAGGTTGTACACGTCCAACGCCTTGCCACTGTTCCGATTCACCAGCACATACCAGGCGCTGGTGTCCACGGTGGCCGCCGACGCCGACGTCGCCACCGCGACCAGCGCGCCACTCACTACCGCCGCGGCGGCCGCGGCGGCCAACCCCGCCCGCCACCCACGACGCCACCTCGCGGTGCGCGCAGACCCAACCGGCATGGCATGTCTCCCTTCGATGGGGCTTCTGTTAGCGTTAACAAATGCTCGCGGCAACGATGCACGCAGGAAAAATGCAGCGTTGTGCGGCGGCAGGTAGCCACCCGGCGGTGCGACGGAACGCACCACCCCATCGACTGTGAACGATGCGATGACGCGCGTCAAGATGTAACGGGAATGTTTCGGAAGAAGCGCTGCGGCACGGGTAGGCCATGATATGGGCCGATGAGAGACATCGCGGTGTACGCGGAGACGCTGGCCTTCCTCGTGGTCGTGCCCGGGTTCGTGACGCTCGTCGTCCTGGCCCCGCTGCGACGGCGGCTCCTGCGGCTCGACCGTGACCTCCAGCGGTTGCCACCCGCTCACTTTCGCGACGTCTTCCTGATGCCGGTGACCTCGATTCTCACCGGTTCCATCGCCGGTATCGGCGTCAACCTCGCCACCGGCGACACCAACCTCGGCTGGCTCGCGATGCTCGCCATCGGTTTCGCGGTCGGCGTCGCCGGGTGGGCCGGCCGGCTCGCGCTCCGGCCGGCCGGGCCGCGGCGCACCCCCATGGGGTACCGGCGGCAGCTGATCGCCCAGCTGAGCACGGTGGATTGGGCAGCGGCGTCGGGCGACGCCAGGGTCGCCGGCCAGCGCATCGCCCGCCGGTTCGCCGCGACCGGCGACCGCCTCCTTCGGTACGGGGACGCGCTCCGCTTCCGGCGATGGCTGGCCGGGCGCAACCGGTGGCTAATCGTGCTCCTGGCCACCGCGACCGGGTACAGCGCGGGCTTTCTGGTGTGGGTGGCGGTCATCGCGCTGGCCGACCGCCGCGGCGGCCCGGGTGCGGGCCTGGTGATCATCGTGGTGACGCCGCTGCTGGGTCCGGCGCAGCTGTGGCTGTGGTACCGCACGCACCGGGCGACGCTGCGCGAGTTTGGTGCCGAACTGGTGGCCGACGCGGCGCACCTGGACGCGGCGATCGCAGCCGCCCCGCCGCTGACGGCCGGCCGCCGCCTCGGTCGCGCCCTGCGCACACTCCTCGACCCAAGGCGCACCTAGGCTCCGTTCACAGGCCCAGAACGGTCCGCGCTGATGCGCGCGCGACTCATTCCAGGGCGAACTCGTCGAACAGGACCACGTCCGAATCCGGCAGCCGGGTGTCGAACCGGTACGAGCTCACCACGCCGGCAGCCGAGTCCAGAATGGAGAATACCGTGATGTCGTTGCTGGCCACGTATGGCAACGCACGCCCGGCCGCGTCGGTCAGCGGCGCCACGGTCGGCACGATCGGCTGCAGCCCGCCGGGGTCTCCTTGCCGGATGTGGTCCGAGTCCACCGGTAGGTTGCGCGACGCACCCGAGCTGATGTCGTAGGCGCCGTAGCTGTTGCCCACGTTCGAGGTCTCCAGCCAGTTGACGCCGGCGGCGTTGCGGAACCGGTTCCACAGGTGTGAGTGACCATTGTGGACCAGATTGACTCCAGCCTCGCTGAACAAGGGCTCCAGGTCGCGCAGGATGTGGTCGTCGGCCAGCGGGTAGTCGTAGGTGACGGCGGTGATGGCCTGGGTCACCGGGTCACGGTGGATGGTCTGCACCGGATCGGTGAACGGCGGTGCGGAGTTGTCACCGAGACCGTGACCTGGGTGGTGATACATGACGACCCGGTACCGGGCCTGGCGCGCGTCCGGTGTGGACAGTTCCCGTTCCAGCCAACGGTACTGGGCCGAGTCGCGCTTGACGGGCTCGAAGATGAACTGGCCATACCCCCACTGCTGGGGGTCTTGCAGACTGGCAGCCGCCTCCTGGAACTTGCCGCGCCCGTTCGGCGACGCCGACCGCCAGATGCCGGTGACGAACAGGGTGATCACGTGGACGTCGCCGATGGTCCGCGACCACCATCGGGGACCGCCCTCGCGGCTGCGCGGGTACGGCAGCATCTGCTCGTAGGTGGTGGCGTCCCAGGACCGCTCCGCGAGCCACCGCTCGCGGTCCTCGCCGGACGGCCGTGTCTGCTCCCACAGTCGCTCGGCCACCCAGCGCGGCTGCGGGTCGTTGAACTGGTTGTCCAGGCTGACCGTGTCTGACCAGCGGCCCATGACCTCGTGGTTGCCGATCGCACAGTACAGCGGCGTGTGTTGCGCGATGGGCGCCCCGCGGTAGGTGCGGCCGGCGATGGTGCGCTGGCCGCGGCCGGTGAGCCCGGCGAAGAACGCCAGCCCGCTGGTGCTGTCGAACCACTCGCTGGCCCGGTCCGGCACGTTGACCAGGTCGCCGGCGACCAGGACCCCGTCGAGAGCGACCCCCACGGTGTCGGCCACCTTCTCCAGATTGGCGGGCACCATCGCCTTGAGCTGGTGGTCGCTGGTGAGCAGCAGCCGCGCGCGCTGTCCGCGCGGCACGGCGGGCGCCAGCGTGTACGCGGCGGTCACGGTGGCGCGGTCACGGTGGTCGACGGAGACGACGCGGTACGGCGTGCGGCCGGCGGGCAAGCCGGTGACTCGGGCGACGTGACGGTACACGTGCCGGTCGACCACAGCGGTGTAGGTGCGGTTCGGCACGGCGGATGCCGCGTCTTCGCGGGTGCGTTTCAGCTGGCTGGTGCGCGCACGGAACCGCCGCCAGCCGCTGGCCCGGTCGTGGTCACCGGTCGCGGCGTCCAGGGCCTGCTGGGCCGTCATGCCCGGCACCGCGGCCCCCACCAGCACGACGTGCCCGCTACCGGGCGACTCGGTGTGCCAGACGACGTACACGCTCGACCGGCCGGGATCGAGGAGGTAGGGCTCGCACAACAGCGGTGCGCCACCCAGCCGCGGCGAGACCGGCCGGTCGTCGACCGGCCCCGCTGGGCCGCCGGCCGCTGCCGCCGCGCCCGCCGGCGTAGCGACCGCCGCCGCGCCCGCGACGGCGCCACCGAGCACGGTACGCCGCGATACACCTGTCACGATTCCACCTCACACTGGCGCCAGAAAGCACCAAAGCCGACCGGACCGAACCGGCACACTAGCATCATGAAGACCATCGTGGATGATGCTCGCCGCTGCGCACGCGCCCTCGTCGCGAGCCTGGACGAGCAGCAACGCCGCCTGGTTCGCGGTGACCTCGCGGACCCCGACCTGCGGCAGTGGACATACCTTCCCGGAAACCGGCCCGGCCTGCCGATGGAGTATCTCACCGGCGCCCAGCACGCGCTCGCGATCGAATTGCTCATGTCGGCCCACTCCCCCGCTGGCGCAGAACTCGCCATCGGCGCCATCGAGGTCGAGCGGGTCAGGCGCGAGCTGGTAAGCGGCGCACCGCCAGAGGGCGACCGATACTGGCTGCGCGTGCTCGGCGACCCGGACGGCGAGGAGCCGTGGGGCTGGCGAATCAACGGCCACCACCTGGCAGTACACGTCATCGTGACGCCCGGCGGCAGCACGTTCACGCCACACTTCATCGGTTCCGAACCCGCCGTCGTACCCTCCGGGCCGCACGCCGGCCGCCGCATCCTCGGTGCCGAGGAAGACCTGGCGCGCCAGCTGGCGACCGGGTTCGACCCCGACCAGCGCACACTCGGCATCAGTTCCGACGTCGCTCCCGACGACATCCTCACCCGCTTCGACCCGGTCGCCGACCCCGCGTTGCTGCCCGAAGGCATCGGCC
Source organism: Micromonospora sp. CPCC 205371 (assembly GCF_026130045.1). Classification (GTDB taxonomy): domain Bacteria; phylum Actinomycetota; class Actinomycetes; order Mycobacteriales; family Micromonosporaceae; genus Phytohabitans. Next base: position 12,579 of record NZ_JAIBNX010000045.1, on the reverse strand, counting down.
GTGACCTGCTGCGTCCGGCGCAACAGGCCGTCCTCGACCATCTGGTCCAGCGGTACCTGCACCGCGCGCCGGCACCGTACGCCCAAGCCTGCTGGCGCGACGTCGAGGCGGCGGGCCTCGACCTGATCAGGTTCGCGTGGGCGGGCCCGACGGCGCCCGGCGAGCGCCACTACTACTGCGTGCGGGCGCCCGAGTTCCTCATCGAATACGACAACACTCAGGACGGCGGCAACCACGCTCATTCCGTATGGCGGCACGTGCGCGACGACTGGGGCACCGACCTGCTTCGTGAGCACTACGCGCGGCTGCACACCGCTACAGAGTGACCATCGAGATACGTTTGGCGTCATGCCCCCGTCGGTCGCCAGATTCTGGTTCGATCCGAGCTGCCCGTACACCTGGCTCGTCTCGCGCTGGATGCGCGAGGTCGAGCGAGTCCGTCCAGTGCGCGTGGTGTGGCAGGTCATGAGCCTGTCCGTGCTGAACGAGAACCGCGACGACGATCCGGAGAACGACCCGGACGGGTTCCTGTGGGGACCGGCCCGGCTGTTCGCCGCGGTCCAGCACCGGCACGGCCCCGAGGCCGTCGGTCGCCTCTACGACCGGTACGGCGCGATGGCCAACAGCGGTGATTGGGGTCCGATCGACAAGGTCCTGACCGCGGCCGGGCTGCCCGCGGAGCTGGCGACGGCGTGGGACTCACCCGACCACGACGCGGTGCTACGTGCCTCTCACACGGCCGGTATCGGCCACATCGGCGACCACGTCGGCACGCCCATCACGGTGGTCGAGACCGAGCCCGGCCGACCGATCGCCTGGTTCGGGCCGGTGATGTCGCGGTTGCCGCGCGGTGAGGCGGCCGGCCGGCTATGGGACGGCACACTCCTCGTCGCCGCGGCCGACGGATTCCACGAACTCAAAGGCCGCCCGTACGAGCCGCCCGTCATTCCGAGGTGAACCCGCTGCGGTGCTCGCGTCAGGAATCCGCCGCCCTCTCGCGGTACAGGTCGATGTACTGGGCGCCGACATCGGGCATGGACCCCTTGCCGGTGGCGGCGAACCAGATCTCGTTCTCCAGCCAGAACCGGCACAGGAACGCCTCGAACGACTCGGCGCAGAAGGAGATCTGCTCGGGGTCGGGCTGCGCTGCCTCGTCGTCCGCACCGTCGTAGAAGTCGCCTGAGCAGACCACGGCGTGGTCAGCGCCATCGCCGGTCACGTGCAGGTACCAGTACAGGCAGCCCTGCTGGTCGGCGAGGAACCTGACCAGATGGCCGCCGCCGCCTGGCAGTGGCGCCGGCGCGTGGGCGAGGTCGAGGAAGCACGCCGTGTTCGAACGGACCCGGTCCTGCAACGTCGAGGTGGCCATGAACTGCGTGAACTCCGCCGGCAACGGCACGCCGGCGCGCCGGCATTGAGCCAGCAGCTCCAGCAGCCGGCTGGTGGCGTTACCGTTGATGGTCCATTCGTCGTGGGCGGGCTGCTTGGCGAGCCAGTCCAGCTCTCCGCGCAGCTCGAACGGGACGGGCGGCAGGTCACCGAACTCGTAGCGGCCGTAGGTGCCGACGTCGGGCCGGGCGTCGATGCCGGCCTCCGTCAGGCTGGTGCCCCACCAGTACGGTCGAAATCGCGAATCCTGGGCTCTCACGCCAATCATGATCCCATCGTCCCGACAGTGACTCAGGTGCGGCCGCCGATGCGGTCGCGGACCGCGGCGGCCAGCTGCCGCGCGTCCTTGACCGCGCCGGTGAGAACGAGCGCCGAACCGTCGGCCAGCACAAGGTACGCGCGGTAGCGGCGGGGTGGCGGGAGCAGCAGCCGGGCCAGCGGCGACCGCACCGGACGTTCGACGACGTCGGCGATGGTGTGCCACGGGTAGACGTCACGATTGGGATCAGCGTCGATGAGGTGGACCTCGTCCATGGTGGTGCCGTAGGTCAGGCCCCGCTCATACACGCTCCAGATACCGGTCCGGTACCGGCCGTCAACGGCACCAGCACGACCGCGATCAAGCCCAGCAGGCCAAGCGGCACCGCGAAGATCCCCACCAGGAAGGTGCCGACGGCGCGCTTGTCGTATGAGAACGCCCGCACCTGGGCGCCGAGGTCGCATCCACGAACATAAGCATGAATGCGGGGTGCAAACCCGCTCTGACTGCGGCCCTGCGGCCGGAAACAAAAAAGGAAAGGTGAGTGCCCTCTCCTTTCCCTTTCTAAGATATAGCACGGCGGGGGGCTTGCGGCAAGACCCGGGTTGGGGCGCAGAATCGTCCACCTAAGCCAATTTGCCGACGATCCGGGGCTCGTGAAATGGGCTCTTCCCGCGAGGAATGACCAGCTAGACAAACCCAGCTAGAGAAGCACGCGTCCGCGACCACGTCGTGAGCCGCGCGATGGCGCGTGCGCCACTACCAGCGAGGAGAGTTGATGACCGTTCAATCCGATTCGGCCGCCGCCGGAACCACCGCGGCGATCGCGCCGGACGACCTGGCCGTGTCCGCCGAGACGGCGGCCCGCGCCCGGGTACCGGCCGAGCAGTCCGGACGGATGTCGCACGGCGAGGTGATCCAGGCGCTGTCCGGCCTCATGCTGGGCGTGTTCGTCTCGGTCCTGGCCTCGACGATCGTCTCCAACGCGTTGCCACGCATCGTCGCCGACCTCGGTGGCACCCAGTCGGTCTACACGTGGGTGGTCACCATCGAACTGCTGGCGATGACCGCCACGGTGCCGCTCTGGGGCAAGATGGCCGACCTGTACAGCAAGAAGCTGCTGATCCAGCTCTCGTTGTGCCTGTTCGTGGTCGGCTCGCTGGTCGCCGGCTTCGCGCCGAACGTCACCCTGTTGCTGGCCAGCCGCGTCGCGCAGGGCGTGGGCGCCGGCGGTCTGGGCGCGCTCGCGATGATCGTGATGGCCGCGATGATCCCGCCGCGCGAGTTGGGCCGGTACTCCGGCGTCTTCGGTGCGGTGTTCGCGGCGGCCACGATCGCCGGCCCGCTGATCGGCGGCGTACTGGTCGACACCTCGTGGCTGGGCTGGCGCTGGTGCTTCTTCATCGGTGTCCCGTTCTCGCTGGCCGCGATAGCCCTGCTGCAGAAGACGCTGCACCTGCCGGTGGTGCGCCGTCCGGTGCGGATCGACTGGCTGGGCGCCCTGCTGATCATCGCTGGCGTCTGTACGTTGCTGATCTGGTCGAGCCTTGCCGGTCACCGGTTCGCCTGGAGCTCGTGGCAGACCGCGGCGTTCGTCGGCGGCGGTCTGCTGTTGCTCGCGCTGGCGGTGTGGAACGAGTCGCGGGCCGCGGAGCCGATGATCCCGCTCAGCATCTTCCGCAACCGCACCGTCGCGCTGGCAGTGGTGGCCAGCACGCTGGTCGGCGTCGCGATGTTCGGTGGCACGGTGTTCCTGTCGCAGTACTTCCAGGTGGCGCTCGGTAAGTCGCCGACCGTGGCCGGCCTGATGAGCCTGCCGATGATCTTCGGTGTGCTGGTGTCGTCGACGGTCGCCGGACAGCTCATCACGCGGTTCGGGCGCTGGAAGGCGTACCTGGTGGTGGGCTCCGTCGTGATGACCGGCGGCTTCCTGCTGCTCAGCACGATCGACGCGGAGACCGGCGTGGTGCCGCTGGCGGCGTACATGGCGCTGCTCGGCGTCGGGGTTGGCATGCTCATGCAGAATCTGGTGCTCGCCGCGCAGAACGACGTACCCGCCGTCCAGTTGGGCGCGGCCACTTCGACGCTGACGTTCTTCCGCAGCATGGGCGGCGCGATCGGGGTGAGCGCGCTGGGCGCCGTTCTCACCAACAGGGTGACCACGCTGTACGTCGACCACTTCGGCGCGGCCGCGACCGGAAGCGGCAGCGCCAAGGTGCCTGATCTGCCGACGCTGCCCGCGCCGGTGCTCGCCGTGATCCGCGACATCTACGGCACGGCGACCTCGGACTTGTTCCTGGTGGCCGCGCCGATCGGCTTCCTCGCCGTCCTCGCGGTCCTCTTCATCAAGGAGAAGCCACTGTCCACTCTCACCGGTGACGAGCGCCGCGCACTTGAAGATCGGAGCTGAGGACGTGACTGTGACCACCACCGTGTTCGACCTTCCCGCTCGCCTGTCCCACAAGGCCGACCCGGCACTGATCGCCCGCGACGAGGAGCACTTCGCGGCCATCGCCGACAGCCTCGAGCAGGTGACCGCCGAGCTGTCCGACCGCCTCGACGCCGCGCGCAAGGCGCCCGGTGGCAAGGGACAACAGGCGCTGGACCGGGACCAGGAGGTCCGCCGGCTCACCGCCCGCCTGCGCACGCTGCGCCGTTTCAGCGTGGATTTGTGCCTGGGCCGCATGGTCGGCGCGGACGGTTCCGAGCCAGTCTACATCGGACGCCTCGGCCTGACGGACAGCTCGGGTCGGCGGCTGTTGCACGACTGGCGATCGCCGGCGGCCGCGCCGTTCTTCGGGGCGACACACGCCAACCCGATGGGTCTGGCGAGCCGCCGCCGGTACCGCTGGACCCGCGGCCGGATCAGCGACTACTGGGACGAGGTGTTCACCCCGGACGGGTTCGAGGGCAACGCCGCGCTCGACGACCAGTCCGCCTTCATCGCCAGTCTGGGCAGCAACCGGTCGGCCCGGATGCGAGACGTACTCGGCACGATCCAGGCCGACCAGGACGCCATCATCCGGGCCGGATCAAGCGGCGCCCTGGTCGTCGACGGCGGTCCGGGTACCGGCAAGACCGTCGTCGCGCTGCACCGCACCGCCTACATGCTCTACTCCGACCCTCGGCTGGGTCACCGCCGGGGCGGCGTACTGTTCGTCGGTCCGCACCAGCCCTACCTGGCCTACGTCTCCGACGTGCTGCCCAGCCTCGGCGAGGAGGACGTGCAGATCTGCACTTTGCGCGACCTCGTCACCGAGGGCGCCGCGGCCGCGGTCGAGACCGACCCGGAGGTGGCCGCGCTGAAGTCGTCGGCGGAGTTGGTGAAGGCGATCGAGGCGGCCGTCAGGTTCTACGAAGAGCCACCCACTACGGGAATGCGGGTCGCCACCGACGAGTCCGAGCTCTGGCTGAGCGCCGACGACTGGTCCGAAGCGTTCGAGGCCGCAGAGCCAGGCATCCCGCACAACGAGGCGCGCGACCACGTCTGGGAGGAGCTGCTCAGAATCCTCATGGACAAGTACGACGGCGACGAGTCCGCTGACCTGCTGCGCAGGTCGTTGCTGCGCAACAAGGATCTGCGCACGGCCTTCAACCGCGCGTGGCCGCTGCTGGAGGCCGCCGACCTCGTCGGCGACCTGTGGACGGTACCGGCTTATCTGCGCAAGTGTGCCCCCTGGCTCAGCCCCGACGAGGTTCGAAGGCTGCGGCGCGCGGACGCCCGGGCCTGGACGGTGTCCGACCTGCCGTTCCTGGACGCGGCGCGGCAGCGGCTCGGCGACCCGGAGGTGTCCCGGCGTCAGCACCGGCACGACGCGGCTCTCGCCGCCCAACGCTCCTACATGGACAGGGTCGTCGACGACCTGCTCGCCGCCCACACCTTCGACGACGGCGAAGGTGTGCTGATCATGTTGCACGGAAAGGACATGCGGGAGTCCCTGGTCGACGAGACCGCTTCGCCCGCCGTCGCCACCCCGGATCGGCTCGCCGGCCCGTTCGCGCACATCGTCGTCGACGAGGCTCAGGAGCTGACCGACGCGGAGTGGCAGATGCTTTTGCTGCGCTGCCCGTCGCGCAGCTTCACCATCGTCGGAGACCGCGCACAGGCCAGGCACGGGTTCGCGGAGTCGTGGCGGGAGCGGCTGGAACGGGTCGGGATCGACCGGATCACCATGGCCTCCCTGACCATCAACTACCGGACACCGGCGGAGGTCATGGCGGAGGCCGAGCCGGTCATCCGGGCGATACTCCCCGACGCCAACGTGCCGACCTCCATCCGCGGCGGCGACGTACCCGTCATGCACGGGTCCGCCTCCGAGCTGGGCTCGATCCTCGACGCCTGGCTCGCCGCGCACGCGGACGGGGTCGCCTGTGTCATCGGCGACCCGACGTTCCAGGAGACCTCGCGCGTCCGGTCGCTGACCCCCGAGCTGTCGAAGGGCCTCGAATTCGACCTGGTCGTCCTCGTCGACCCGGAGAAGTTCGGCGACGGTATCGAAGGGGCCGTCGACCGCTACGTCGCGATGACCCGAGCGACCCAGCGACTCGTCATACTCACCAGATGAGTTCGACCGGCGGTTTCTCCGCCTCGGCCGTCGTGAAGGATCTGGAACGGCGCTGGGGGCTGACCCTGGTCTCGTTCCTGACCAGCGGGTCGGCGGACCCGCTTCTCCGCGTTCAGCGACTCGTTCGCCAATTGGTCGAAAGGGCGCAAGAGCCGGTCGTCGAGTTCTACGACACCGCACAGATGCACTGCACCCACCTGACCCTGACCCGCAGCAACGCCTGGGGACCCGTCCGCCTCGCGGACTTCGTGACGCCGGGCGTCGACCCGCAACAGCTGTGCGACATCCTCGCGCGAGAGACGGCGGAACTCGGCACCATCGCGGTCACGCTCGACCGTTTGACCCTGTCCGACAACGGGTTCCAGCTGGTCGGCAGGTGCGCCGACGACGAATCGGTGGCGCGCCGGTCCAGGCTGCTGGAGCGCCTGAACGCCCAGCTTCCCCGCTCTTTCAACCTGAGCCGGCGGGCGTGGGACACCGACCCGGCGCGATACGCGTTCGTCCACATGCGCCTGGGCTTCATGAAGCGTCCCTGGCCAGACCACGAGGCACTTGTTGCCGGCACAGCGCGGCTGCCCATCGATCCGATCACGCTCAGCTTCGGCGATGTCACATTGGTTCACCACCGCTACCGGTCGCTACGCGCACCACACGCTGGAGCGATACGGTTCCCGCTGGATGGCGGTGCGGCTCCGCCGTTCGGGAAGCTCAACCTGCTGTAATAGCGGGTCGAAAAGTGGCAGGCGCTACAGGGAGGCGTGGATGGGCGACCGGCTGATCTTTCAGCTCGGCACCAACAACTGGCAACGCGGTGGGGAGTTCGCCCCGGGATCGGGAATCCTGCATGAGGCGCACCACCACGCGTACAACGCTCTGCCCGGGTGGCGGTGCTACTCGATGTACCCCTCCCGGCGGCAGCGCTTCCAGGAAGAAGACGTACGGGTCTTCGATCTCGACCACGACATCCCGATCTGCGAGTCCGTCTCTCCCGTCAGCAGCTATCGCTGGCACGGTATGAGCGAGGCGGAGGTCACCGCCTACCGGCAGCGCCTGACCGACGAGGTTGCGAGCTGGATGGACGATGTCGAGGAAACGACCGGCGACCGCTTCGAGCTGGCGATCGCGCACCACGCCTTCATGAACCCGGTGGTGATGCGCGACGTGATCCGGCGTCGCGCCGAGGCGGGTAAGGGCACGATGCCGCTGCTCTGCTTCACGCACGGCACCGAGCTGAAGATGTACGCCAACGAGCGCCGTGGCGACCAACCCGACGAGTTCCCGATGCGCTTCCTGCCGTTCGTGCAGAAGGAAAAGATCTTCGACTACGCCGACCCGGCACACGGCGTCGATGTGGTGGCGGCCATCTCGGCCGAGCAGGTCGAGGCGTTTCTGGGGGTGTTCCCGGAGTTCCCGCGCGAGCGCGTGGTGCTCTCGCACAACGGATACAACCAAGACGTGTTCCGCAGGCTGACCGAGCCGACGAACGTGTACGCCGATCGCGCGAACGTGCTGTCCGGCTTCATGACCCAGCCGCCCGAGGGCAGCGACCGCAAGCCCGAGCCGGTGGTGCCCGCGGGCGGGTTCGACGCGGTGGTGGCCTTCTGCGGCAAGTTCGCCGACTGGAAGCGGCTCGACGCCCTGCTCCACGCCGCGGCCATCTACGAGCAGCACGAGCTACGCATCCTCACCCTCGTGATCGGCTCGGGACCGGTCGAGGCGCAGGTCCAGATGCACGACCTCGCCGCCGACCTCGGCCTCCGGCGCACCTACTTCCTGGGCCCTCGGCAGCAGGACGAGCTTGCGGTGCTGTTCAACTGCGCCGACGTCGGCTGCTTCCCGTCCTACCGCGAGCCCTTCGGCCTTGTCTTCATCGAATGCATGGCCTGCGGCACGCCCGTGATCGGCGCCGACTCCGGAGGCCCGCGCGACTTCGTGACCCCCGAGGTCGGCCTGCTCGTGCCGGAGACCAACGACCGGTGGGAGCTCGCGGCCTCGCTGGCCGCCGCGGTGGTTCGCGCCGTCGACGAGAACTGGAAGGGCGCGAAGGGTGCCGCAGCCGAGGCGTACGCCACGGAGAACTTCAGCGTCGTGAGCCAGGTCTCGAAACTGCTCGAGGAGATCGACCGCTTGTCCTCTTAATCGCTTGTCGGTCGCTCGCGCATCGTCGATCATTGCGGTCATGGCGTGCGCGCGCGGATCGACGGCCGCTTAGGCCGGTGTACCGATGATGAACGTCGCCGATCCCCCTGAGCTTGCCGGCGAAGCGCTCGACGGTCGCTTGGGCGGCAATGGCGCCTCGCTCCGGGCGACGGCGCGCGCCCTGGCGAAGGCCGAGACCGCCCTTGCCGTGGTGCTCGTCGAAGGGATCAGCGATCAGATCGCGCTGGAAACGGCCGCGGCGGGCCGCCGCCGCGATCTGGACGCGGAACGGGTCGTCATCGTGCCGATCGGCGGGGCGCACGCGATCGGCCGCTTCCTGACGAGGTTCGGCCCGCAGGGCACCGGGCAGCGGGTCGCCGGCCTGTGCGACCTGCGCGAGGAGGAGATCTTCCGGCGTGGCCTGGACGCCGCCCAGGTCGGCTCGCCCCGCACGCGCACCGACATGGAGCACCTGGGGTTCTACGTCTGCGTCGACGACCTGGAAGACGAGCTGATCCGCGCCATGGGCACCGCGGAGGTCGAAGCGCTCTTCGAATCCCATGGCGACCTGCGATCGTTCCGCTCGTTCCAGACCCAGCGCGCCTGGCGCGGGCGGGAGCCCGAAGCGCAGCTGTGGCGTTTCCTGCGCAGCAGTTCGCGCCGCAACCTGCGCTACGCGCGGCTACTCGTCGAGGCGTCGATCCGCCGAGACGCCCTGCCCCGGCCGCTCGGCGCGCTGCTCCCCGCCGTCTGTCCCCGGCCGGGGAGCCCTCAGGGGGGCCGGGGTGGCCGCGCGGGGGCG
>NZ_JAIBNX010000045.1:786-3415 GCF_026130045.1 Micromonospora sp. CPCC 205371 | reverse complement strand
GCCCCCCCGCCCCCGCCCCCCCGCCCCGCCCCCCGCCGCCGTCTGCCCGGGGCCGCCGACGGGGAAGGGGCCCGGGGACGCGGGGGCGGTCGGGTTAGGCGGTGGTGAAGAAGCGGTACACGGCGCGGTAGGGCACGCCGCTGGTTTGGCCGTCGACGCAGGCGCCGGTCGGTGCGACGCCGCCGCTGGTGGCCAGCCGCTGGATGTACGTGACCTCGCCGAACACGCCGTCGCCGCGGGTGCGGGTGGCCTGGAGCAGAAGCTGCGGGATCGCGCCGGACACCGGCGACGTGGCCACCGCCCTGGCCTCGACGAGCGAACCGTCGCGGGTTGACTGCCAGCTCGGGCCGCGGAAGTGGGTCGCGGCCTGCGGCCCGGGGTGCCCCTTGGCCTTGCCGGCCAGGATCGCGGCCGGCTCGGTGAACGTCCAGGCGCCCGCGGTGCAGGTGTAGACCTGGACACCGGTGGCCCCGAACGTTGCGAACGGTACATTGCCGGCTGGCGGGACGAGGTTGGCCGGCACCGGAGCCGACGACGTGCCGGAGCTGTGCGCGCTGACCGGCGCGCCGGCCACCAAGGCGGCCGCGAGCACGCCGGCGCACATGACGCCGCGGAGCGTACGGGTGAGTGTCATGCACAGGGAACGTCGGTTTCGCCGGACCGGTTCACGCCCATCTCCGATGTCACCCGGACGTGGCATACCCGACGCCTTACGCCCGTGGCGCAAGCCTCAGCCTTTCGCGAGGATCTCCCCTACGGCGGGCGCCCGGTCGCCGAGCGCGGCCCGCAGCAGCGCGGCGGTCTCCGCCACCGTGCCGCCGTCGATCTGCTCGAACGGCGGGTTGCGGATCCAGCACTGGGACGGGCGCCGCTGGACGATGACGGTGGCGGTCCGAACGGCCCACCCCGGACGTGGGACACTGGCCGGATCATGAGTCAGTACGGCCTGCTTATCCTGCCTTCGGTCAACCGCGTGTACGCCGAGTCGTCGGTCGACCTCACCCGCGCCGAGCTCGAACTGTTCAATCAGTCAGTGCTCGGCGGGAAAATCAGCGGCAGCGGCACCGCGGTCATCGGCGGCGCGCGCTACGTGACCTTCGAGGCGGACGGCCTCGACGAGCGGGACACGGCGTTCCTCGGCAACCTGTCCTCGGTGTACGCGCTCTTCGAATTCGTCGGCGACCTGCTGCGCCCGGTGGAGCTGCGACGCCTCGACCGCTACGACGACGACCTGATCACCATCCAGAAGTACGCCGGCAAGACCAACGAGCAGTTCACCAAGCTGCTGTTGAACGCCACCCTGCTGGCGTCGGCGTGGGCGCCGGAGATGCTGGAGCGCCGGTTCCGCGTGCTCGACCCGCTGTGCGGACGCGGCACCACGCTGAACCACGCGCTGATGTACGGCTTCGACGCCGCCGGGATCGACATCGACCAGAAGGACTTCGAGGCGTACCAGGCGTTCATCCTGACCTGGTTGAAGCGCAAGCGAATGAAGCACCGCGTGCTGGAGTCCGGGCCGATCCGGCGCGAGCGCCGGGTGGTCGGCCGCCGGCTGCGCGTCGAGCTGGCACCGTCCAAGGAGGACTACAAGGCCGGCGAGACGCAGGCGCTGGACGTGGTCAACGCCGACACCACCCGATCGGGTGAGTTCTTCCGGCCTGGCACGGTCGACCTGGTCGTCGCGGACGCGCCGTACGGCGTGCAGCATGGGTCTCGCACCGCGGCCCAGGGCCTGGCGCGGGACCCGCTCGCCCTGCTGGCGGCCGCCGCGCCGGTGTGGGCGCGGCTGCTGCGGCCCGGTGGCGCGCTGGGCATCTCCTGGAACACGTACGTGGCCAGCCGTGAGGACGCCGCGAAGGTACTGGCCGACGCGGGGCTGCGGGTGCTGGAGTCGGAACCCCATCTCGCCCTTCGCCACCGCGTCGACCAGGCGATCGTCCGCGACGTCCTGATCGCGACCAAACCAGACTGACCGCTCAGTAAACCTCGACGCCGTACCAGGCGAGCGCCGGGTTCACCCGCTGGTGGTACGCGATGCATCCGGACGAGTGGTGTCCGGAGTGGATGCCGAGTGCGGCGCCGCCATGGAAGATCGGGCCGCCGCTGTCACCATCGGTCGCGCAGTGGTCGGTGCGGAACAGGCCGTAGACGTCGCCTTCCCTGTAGTGCGCGGTGACGTCGAGCTCGTACACGGTGCCGCAGTACGTGCCGAGCACCCAGCCGCTCTGGCAGACGTACTCGCCGAACCCGGGGTCACGCGAGTGGGTGATGTCGGTGACCTGGCCGCTGCCGTGCCAGTACACGTTTCCGGGCTTGTCCACGACCGGGTTGTCGTGCCGGATCAGCCCGTAGTCGGTGACGGGATAGCGCCCACCGGCGTCGTATCCAAAGTAGACATTCGCGCCGTTGTACCACTTCGCCTCGCCCGCCGCGAGTACCGTGCAGTGGCCGGCCGTGATGACGTACTTCTGCGTCGGGTCGCTCTTCTTCTGGACGTTGAACCCGACCGAGCACGAGCTCCCGTTGCCGATGCGCATGAACTTGCCGCCGTTGACCGGGCCGCTCGTATCGGGCTGCCCGGGCAGCCGGGTCAGCCCTGCGGGGGCGGCGGAGGGGCGGGGGAACCCCT
>NZ_JAIBNX010000045.1:0-776 GCF_026130045.1 Micromonospora sp. CPCC 205371 | reverse complement strand
CTCACTCTCCCCCAGGTGCCGGGCCCCCGCGTTCGGCCCGCCCCGGGCAGCCGGGTCAGCCTTGCGGCGTCGCCGAAGGGCGCGAGCACCGCCTCCATCTCGGCGAAGTCCGCATCGGACACCGTACTGTCGGCGGTGACGTTGATGACGTTTTCGTCGACGACGGTGCCCCACGTCGTGCCGCGCGCGTCGATCCGCTCGTCCACCGCCTCCCCCCCGGCTTTCAGGTCTTCGGTGCTGAGCTTGACCCGCTTGGCGCCGCCGCCAGCGGCGGTGACCGCCTGCTCGGCGGCGGCGTCGGTGACCGTCACGACCATGCGCTCGGTCTTCCGGTCGAAGTAGACGCCCGCTGTCCGCTGTGGACCGAGCTCCCCCGCGAGCCCGTCGGCACGAACGCTGCCGATACCGGTGCGCACCGGGATGCCGCGCTCCACGACCTTCTCGGCCGCGGGCGCGGTGCCGGCGACGCGCTCCGCGTTGGCCGGCGCGGTCGTGGCCAGTACCGCGAGCACGACGGCGCCGACCGCGACGGGTACCGCGCGGCGTGCGCGGCGCGAAAGGTATTTCCGCACGATTGTGTCCTCCCCAGGGCCCATCGGATGTACGCTTGATCATCTACCGGCGGGCGTGAACGGCGATCGCCCCCGAGCGGCAACGCGTCGTAACCCCCCGGTGAACAAGCGCCCTCCGTGCGAGGAGCCGCTCAGTCCGCGCGGCGCTGGAGGTTGGCGAAGCGCTGGGCCGCCTGCCGGGCGGCCCGCGCGGCCTTGTCGGCC
>NZ_JAIBNX010000449.1 GCF_026130045.1 Micromonospora sp. CPCC 205371 | reverse complement strand
CCCTGCCCGGTCAGCCCCCACATGTCGATCAGCGGCTTGTCGGTGGTCAGGTCGCGGTACTCCGGGTGCGGGCTGGCGATCACCAACAGATCGGCCCGCTCCAGCACCTCCGCCAAGGGCGTAAACCGCTCATCGGAGATGTACGGATCGGTGCACAGCGTCTCACGCGCCTTCAGCAGCAGAATCTTGCGCAGCTTGTATGCCAACGACTCCCGCGGATCGTCGCTACCACCCTTGAACGCCATCCCCAGGATGCCAACACTCATGGCGGAAAGGTCGAACCGGGATTCCAGCCGAGACACCACATACAGCGGCAGGCCCTCGTTGATGAGCATCGCCGAGTGCCCCAACACGAAGTTGTTCCGGTTGAACGCCGCCAACTGCATCGTGTCCTTGAAAAGACACGGCCCCGCCGCGAAACCCGGCATCGGCAGATCAGACGCCCGCGGATAGTCGAACGTGATCGCATGCCGGATGCGCGCGAAATCCAGACCAAAATCGTTGGCCATCATCCAGAACTGGTTCGCCGTCGCGAACTTGATGTACCGCCACGTGTTCGTGAACAGCTTCGCCAACTCCGCCTCCTCCGGCTCCAACGGCACGATCTGATCCGTCAGGTTGCGGAAGAACTTCTCGGCGCGGGCGGTCACCTCTGGGGTGCGCGCGGCGACGATCTGGGGGAGGTCGAATAGTTCTGTTAGTGCCTTGCCCTCGGCGATCCGCTCGGGGCAGAACGCCACATCGACCGCCAACCCCTTGCTCGACAACAGCTTCTCGGTCAGCGCCGTCACGCCGGGATACACGGTGCTGCGCAGGATCACGAGCTGCCCGGGTGCGAGGTGCTCGACGCACCTCTCCAGCGCGCGCGGCACGGCGCCAAGGTCGGGGTTGAGGTGCTCGTCGACCGGGGTGCCCACGACGACGA
>NZ_JAIBNX010000448.1 GCF_026130045.1 Micromonospora sp. CPCC 205371 | reverse complement strand
CCTCGCGCCGTGAGGCGCGAGGGCGCGGCGAGCCGGATCAGGCGTCAGAGCTTGCCCGCGCCGGCGCCGGTCATCACGGATGCCTTGACGGTGCTGACGTTTTCGGCGTTGTAGCTGTAGGGGAGTGCGGCCACGGAGCCGTTGACCTCGCATGGTCCGGAGTTGGTGAGGGAGTTGTTGCGGGCGACGAGGCGGCCGGGGTCGGAGTCGGCGTATCCGCTGGCTGACCAGCATGCTTGCTGGACGTTTTCGAAGACGTTGGCTTCGACGAGGACGCCGGCGTTCATGGTGGAGGCGATGGCGTATGAGGATGTGTTGTTGTTGACGTTGGTGTAGTAGTTGTTGAGTACGTGGACGGTTTCGCCGAAGCGTACGCGTGGGCTGCGTTCGAAGGTTCGGTCGAACCAGTTGTGGTGGTAGGTGATTCGTAGGTGGCCGACGTCTTCGCTGGCGTTGCTGTCGGAGTGGCCGACCAGTGAGGTCTTCCAGTGGTTGCGGACGATGTTCCAGGAGATGGTGATGTAGTCGCCGGCGTGGGTGATGTCGATCATTCCGTCGTAGAAGTCGACGTCGTCTTCGATGGTGCTTTGCATGGTGTTGTGGTCGATCCAGATGTGGGTGGCGTTTTCGATTTGGATGGCGTCGGTGCCGGGGACGCCGCGGATGTTCATGTTTTGGATGATGACGTTGGCGGGGTGCATGTCTTCGATGTTGAGGGTGGTGCCGGAGATGCCGGAGTTGGCGCCGACGCCGCGGATGGTCTTGTTGGCGGTGACTTCGACGGTGCCGGAGCCGGCGAGCATGCCGTTGACCAGGATGGTGCGGGTGCCTGAGGTTTGGGCTTGGGTGCGGAAGTCGTTCCAGTTGCTGACGGTGACGGTGGCGCCGCCCGCGCCGCCGGTGGTGCCGCCCGCCTGCGTCGCCCAGCC
>NZ_JAIBNX010000447.1 GCF_026130045.1 Micromonospora sp. CPCC 205371 | reverse complement strand
TTCAGCTGTTGAGTTCGGTGACGAGGGTGCGGAGCCAGGGTTGGGCTAGCGCTGGTTCGCGGCCGATGGCGCGGGCTAGGTTGTGGCGTCCGGCTCGGCTGCGGCCGTAGGCGACCAGTGCGGCGGCTTGGGCGAGGGCTTGGCGGGTCTGTTCGTCGCGTTCGGGTCCTGGTACTTCGGCCAGCCATTGGTCGGGGCGAAATGAGCGGGTCAGCTTGGTCTGGTGATCGCCGAAGTGGGACCAGACGATGGGGTGCAGCGACACGTTTGTCACTGCGCGGGCGGGTAGGTGGCGGGTCCATGCCGCGTGGTGTTGCCAGCGGTATGTGTTGGGGCTGGTTTTCGTGCGGCTGGTGACGCCGACGAATCGTAGTTTGCGGCGGATGACTGGCCATGGTTCGCGTTCGTCGTTGATCCAGGTCGACAGCAGGTCGAACAGTTCGGTGAAGGTGGAGCCGCGGTGGACCACGTCCACAAAGGTCATCGCCCGCTGCGTTCTGGCGAGGCTGTGAGGTGTCACGCCGGCGGTGGCTAGGATTTGGCGCGCTTGTGTCTGCTGCGCTGCGGTAAGTGGGCGTGGTCGCCACCGTCGCCGGGTCCGGGTGCCGGGGCGTTGGAACGACAACGGCAGCCGGCGCGGCGTCCGCTGGTTGCGGGTGTCGGCCAGTGCGCCGCCGAGCAGGTCGAACATTGAGTCCAGGGATCTGCCGACGAAGACCAGGTCACCGTTACCGCTGCGGGCGATCACCTTGCCGGCGCACGCGACCAGGTCGTCGAGAAACCACAGGTCCGGCGGCTTGGTTCCGGCGAGCAGGGAGCCAAGTTGGTCGGGAGTGATCAGGTCCCAGCGGAACGGGACGCTCTGCTCGGCTGCCGGCACGCTGGGATCCTGCCACGATGCAGCTAAGGACAGCGAACATCAACCAAGATCAGG
>NZ_JAIBNX010000446.1 GCF_026130045.1 Micromonospora sp. CPCC 205371 | reverse complement strand
CCGCCGATGAAGCCGGCCGAACCCGTAACCAGAACCTTAGCCACTAACCTTGCTCTCCTTCTCAACGGAACCGCGAACAGACTCTGCCGCGACCTGGGAAACGGTCAGCTTGCGACCGAATGCGAAAAAGTACCAACGCAGGTACGAGGGCAGGAACCGGCCCACGTCGAAGCGGGATTCGCCGAGCTGGCGGTCGAGCCAGATGGTGGGGATCTCGGCGACGGGCAGCCGCAGCCGGGTGGCTTTGGCGCTCAACTCCAGGCCGATCTCGAACCCGGTGCGCGACTCGATCCCCACCTGCCGCACGAACGCCGTGTCGTACGCCTTGAAACTGTTCGTCGCGTCCCGCGTGCCGACCCGGGCAAACCAGTGCAGCGTACGCCCCGCCCAGCGGGACAGCATGCGCTTGAACCGCGGCCCGCCGACCTGCTGCCCACCCGGCATGTACCGGGACGCGGCGGCCACCGCGACGCCGCGGTCGACCAGGCGGGCCAGTTCGTCGATCTGGCGCGGGTCGTCGGAGCCGTCGGCCATCGTGACGACCGCGACCGGCGCCCGCGCTTGGTCGATGCCGAACCGGATGGCGTTGGCGGGCCCGCGCCCGTACGTGTTGAGCACCGTGCGCACGCGCGGGTCGGTGCGGGCGACCTCCTGGGCGTACGGGACGGTGGTGTCTTCGGGCATGTCGTGCACGACCAGAATCTCCGCGGGCAGCAGCACCTCGCGCCCGATCCGGTCGAGGCAGCGCACGATCGCCTCGCCCTCGTTGTAGACCGGGATCACCACGGTGACCCGCGGGGTGACGGTCATGCGCCGCCTCCCGCAGCCGGCCCGGAGTCGAGGGAGCGCAGCGACCGAGCGGAGGGTCGGCTACAGGGAGGCACAAAGGGCGGATGACCCGCGCGCGCGGAGCGAGCGCCAATTAGCTCGGTCACACCAGCACCCCCTGCCCGGTCAGCCCCCACATGTCGATCAGCGGCTTGTCGGTGGTCAGGTCGCGGTACTCC
>NZ_JAIBNX010000445.1 GCF_026130045.1 Micromonospora sp. CPCC 205371 | reverse complement strand
GCGGAGGGCGCAGCGCGGAGGGCGCAGCGCGGAGGGCGCAGCGCGGAGGGCGCAGCGCGGAGGGCGCAGCGCGGAGGGCGCAGCGCGGAGGGCGCAGCGCGGAGGGCGCAGCGCGGAGGGCGCAGCGCGGAGGGCGCAGCGCGGAGGTGCGGAAGGCGCGCGGCCGTGCGAGGGCGCGGGCTAGTAGTCCGGGCAGAGGTGCTTGCGGACTGCTGTCAGGATGCGCTTGGACTTCGCGGTACCGAAGCCCTTCGGGTGCTGCTGGGACGTGAACGTCGCTACCGTCTCCTTGACCAGGGCGTCCTCGTCTTCGGGCGCGCGCTTCACCGTCACGCACAGGGCGCGGCCGCGGTCAACCGCGCGCTCCACGTCGCCGTTCACGACGTCGCGGTCGATTTTGTCGAGGGCGTCCGCGTACCTGCGGGCTGTGGCCTGGTCGGGCTGCGGCGGGATGCCGGCGACGCCCTCGCGCCCCGGTGGCACGCTCGTGCGGGTCGGGTCGGGCGAGACCCACTCGTCGGGCTTGTCGTCGCCCGCGCCGCAGCCGGTAGCGAGCAGCACGACCGTGGCCGCGACCGCCACCACCGACCGCACTCCACGTACCCGCACTCCGACCTCCTGCCGTCGCACCCCGACCATCGCACCCCGAACCGGAAGCGGCGCAGGTCAACGGGGGTACCGTACCGGCACTCGGCAACGGTCGGCTGTCGCGAATCGGTCAGCAGGACCGGAAGGCGCCCGGCACCCGGGTGGCAGGTGACCTGGGCGTTGCCCGCGGGCCAGTCGGTCACCCAGCTCTGGAACGGCGGCTACACGGTCGCCAGCGGTACCGTCACCGTCACGAACGCCAGCTGGAACGGCGCTCTCGGCGCCGGTGCCACCGCGACCTTCGGCCTGACCGGAAGCGCGACCGGCGCCCCCACCTTGCCCACGGCGAGCTGCGCCACCAGATAGCCGGCCACGGATCAAGGAGAATCGCATCGATCAAGGGCGAATGCACGCGGAAAAGAGATCGAACCACGTGCATTTGCCCTTGATCGG
>NZ_JAIBNX010000444.1 GCF_026130045.1 Micromonospora sp. CPCC 205371 | reverse complement strand
CGATCAAGGGCGAATGCACGTGGTTGGATCTCATTTCCGCGTGCGTTTGCCCTTGATCCATGCAGATGCCCTTGATCGGCGACGCCGCGCTGGTGGCGCTGCGGCCAGGCGGCACCGTGGAGGCTGGGCGAGGTCGATGGGCAGTCGATCGCGGACGTAGCCACGTCCCGCGCGCTAGGCGTACGAGGACGTATCCACGATGATGTCCGCTCGTTCGCGCGTGCCGTCGGCGGCGAAGAACTCGTCTTCTTCCGCCATCCAGCGCCGCCACAACTCGTCCTTGCCCGCGAAATCGGTGTCCCTAGCCATGCCTCGTGCGAGCCGGAGCTCCGCCGGCGCGTCGACCCAGACGGCGTACACGATGCGCCCCACGGTCTCGCGGCGCGTGCAGGTGACGCCTTCCAGGATGACCGTGGGTGCCCATGGCTGGGTCTTCCACTCGCCGAGCGACGAGCCGTACCAGTCGCTCCAGTCCCTGGCCTGGAACCGCGCGTCACGGCCTCCCAGCAGCCGCGCCAGGACCTGGTCTTCGAAACGCGGCCACCAGCCGGCGAAGCAGTCCCACGAGACGAAGTCGTCGATCTCGATGACCGGGGCGTCCAGTATGGACGCCAGCCGGGCCGTCAGGTAGCTCTTGCCGGAGCCGCTCGGGCCGTCGACACCGACGATCCGGATGCCGTCGATCGGCTCGCGCGCCGCGACCGCGGCGGCGATCTCCGCGGCGACATCTCCGGTCACGCGGTCAGGCCGCCTACGGCGACGCCCATCGGGCGGACGGTCACGCCGACGATGAGGTTCGCGGCCGCGTACGGGTCGTCCAGCAGCATCCGGCGCACCGCGAGGATGTCCTCGCCCCGGACGACGAGGACCGCGCTGTCGACCGGGTCGAGCGTCGCGCCCGCCAGGATCAGCCGGCCGGCTTCGGCCCGCTCCTTGAGCCACGCGATGTGCGCCGGGCGGCTCTCGGTGCGCCGCTGCTCCATGTCCGGCACGTACTGGTAGATCACGAGGAAGGTCGGCAAGGTCTCGGCCATATCGCCGATCATGCCGTACCGCCTACGGGTGTGGCGCGGCGGCCACTGGCCGCC
>NZ_JAIBNX010000443.1 GCF_026130045.1 Micromonospora sp. CPCC 205371 | reverse complement strand
AGCCCGGGCAGGTCCAGAGTGGACGGCACCTCCGGCTGCAACGCCAACATCACCTGAAACAACGGATGCCGACCCGTAGACCGAACCGGATTCAACACCTCCACCAACAACTCAAACGGCACATCCTGATGCCCAAACGCCGCCAAATCCCCCTCACGCACCCGACCCAACAACTCCCCAAACGACGGATCACCAACCACCCGCGTCCGCAACACCAACGAATTAACAAAAAACCCAACCAAACCATCCAACAACACATCCGACCGACCCGCCACCGGACTACCCACCACCACATCCGAACCCACACCCAACCGCCACAACAACCCCACCACCACCGCATGCAAAACCATAAACACCGTCACCCGAAACTCCCGCGCCAACCCCACCAACCGACCATGCAACCCCCCACCCACCACCACATCAACCACACCACCACCCTGCGAAGCCACCACCGGCCGCACCCGATCCACCGGCAAACCCAACTCCTCCGGCAACCCCGCCAACTCCCCCAACCAAAAACCCAAACCCCGCGACAACCGCGACCCCGAATCAAACCGCTCACCCAACAACTCACGCTGCCACAACGCATAATCCACATACTGAACCGGCAACCCCACCCACCCCGGCACCCCACCACCACACCGAGCCCGATACGCAACCTCAAAATCCCGCGCCAACGGCCCCATCGACCAACCATCACCAGCCACATGATGCAAAACAAACAACAACACACACTCAACCGGCGACACCACAAACAACGACACCCGAACCGGCACATCAACCGTCAAATCAAACCCCCGCACCACCTCCCCCACCAACACATCACCCAACCCACCCCCCGACACCTCAACCACCGACACCAAAGAACCCAACCCCTTAACCGGCAACACCACCTGCACCGGCTCACCACCCACCACCGGAAAAACCGTCCGCAACACCTCATGCCGACCCACCACATCAGACACCGCCAACGCCAACGCACCCACATCAACCACACCAACCAACCGCACCGCCAACGGAATATGATAAGCACCACCACCCCCACCCAACCGATTCAAAAACCACAAACGCCGCTGACCAAACGACAACGG
>NZ_JAIBNX010000442.1 GCF_026130045.1 Micromonospora sp. CPCC 205371 | reverse complement strand
TGCGGCCCGAACGGCGCCCCCCGGGCCGCCGTCATCGGCCCCTCCATGGGCGAGGTGCCCGCCGCTGTGGTGTCCGGTGCGCTGACACCCGCCGGTGGGATGCGCGTCATCGCCCGCCGCGCCGAGCTGCTCGCGCGGCTCGGGCCCGGCGCGATGTCGGTGCTCGGTATCGGCGAGGACGACTTCGGCGCGTTCGCCGCCGATCTGTCCAATGTGCACATCGCGGTCGTGTCCGGTCCACACCAGATAGTCGTCACCGGCCCGGAGGAAGAGGTCGCCGCGGTGGCCGCCCGGGTCGCGGCCGAGGGCCGGCTGGCGCGCACGCTCACCACCGAAGGCGCTGGCCACTCGCCGGCCGTCGACCCGCTGCTGCCGCCGCTGGCCGAGGCGCTCGCCGAGCTGCGGCCCGTCCGGCCGAGCATCCCCTTCTACAGCACCGTCGTCGACGACCCGCGCGCCGTGCCGGCGCTGTCGGCGCCGTACTGGACCGCGAACCTGCGCCGCCCCGTACACCTGGCCCGCGCCGTCGCCGCCGCGGCCGACGACGGGCACCGCTTCTTCCTCGAAATCTCGCCGCACCCGATGCTGGTCCGCTCGGTGCGCGCGACGCTTGAGGCTCGCGGCGTGCCGGACGCGCTGGTGACCGGCACGCTGCGCCGCGACGGCGGCGCGAGCTCCTTCGCGCGCCAGCTGGCCACTCTGTACGCCCACGGGCTGCCCGCCCCGCCGCTGGCGCGCGGGGTGGTCCTGGGCCTGCCGCCGGCGCCCTGGCCCCGCGGCCGGCCCCGGTACCACAAGGCCGGCTCGGACGCGCCCCCCGCCCTGCGCGGCCTGCGCGGCCTTACCTGGGCGGAGATGCCACTCTCCGCCGCCACCGGCGACGCGGCGCCCGCTCGCCAGCCCTTGCCCGCCAGTGTGCCCGCACCCGCCGTTCCCGGGCCGGTGCACCTGTTCGCGGCGGCTGCCGAAGGCGTCGATCCGGCCCGCGCGGCCGAACCGCCGGTGGAGGGTGCGGCGCCGGGGGGGGGCCACCCCCCCGCGGGGGGCCCGGCCGGCGGCGCCCCCCTCCCGCTGCGCGGGGCGGCCGCCCCG
>NZ_JAIBNX010000441.1 GCF_026130045.1 Micromonospora sp. CPCC 205371 | reverse complement strand
CGTCACGCGGCGGCCCGGCGCGGCCGACCGCACGCGGACGTGCGGGCGCGGCCGCCAGCGCGGCCGACGGGACAGCGGCCGTCAGGCGACGTTGATGGGGCGGAACTGGACGCTCACGCGAGGGCCGACGGCCCGCGCGGTCTTCGGGATCGCGTGCTCCCAGGTGCGCTGGCACGATCCGCCCATCACGATCAGGTCGCCGTGGCCGAGCGGGAATCGCAGGCTGCTGCCGCCGCCTCGCGGCCGCAGCATCAGCGCGCGCGGCGACCCGAACGACACGATCGCAACCATTGTGTCGGCTCGCGCGCCACGGCCGAGGGTGTCGCCGTGCCAGGCCACGCTGTCGCGCCCGTCGCGGTACAGGCACATGCCGGCGGTCACGAATGGCTCGCCCAGCTCTGCGGCGTAATGCGCGGACAGCCGGTCGCGTGCCTCGGTCAGGATCGGGTGTGGCAGCCGCTCGTCACGGCCGTACCAGCGCAGCAGCCGCGGCACATCGACCTCGCGTTCGTACATCTCGCGGCGCTCCGCGCGCCAGTCGACGTCGTTGAGCAGCGTGTCCAGTACGACCTCGGATCCGCTGACCCAGCCGGGCAGGTGGTCGACCCACGCCCCGCGCGTGAGCGTGTGCCGCTGGATTCGCCCGGCGAGCTGGCCGAGTCCCGCGACGTCCGCCAGGTCAAGCATGGACGGTTGGTGCATACCGCCATTAGAACACACGTGCGACGATAAACAGGTGCAGGGAAAGGTCGGCATCGGGCACGCGGAGGCCGCACTTCCCCGACGTCGCGGCATCCCGCCCATGGCGCCGTCCCCGCGCCGCGCCCGACCGGCGCGGGCCGCAGCGGCCTCGCCCGCGCCGCACCGCGCCGCATCACGCCGCGCCACATCAGGCCGCGCCGTCCCGTGCCGATCAAGGGAGATTTCATGGATCAAGGGCGAATGCACGCGGAAATGAGATCGAACCACGTGCGTTTGCCCTTGATCGGCGGGGAGAGGCGCGGCGCGGAGCGCGGCAGGCGCAGCGCGGCAGGCGCAGCGCGGCAGGCGCAGCGCGGCAGGCGCAGCGCGGCGGGCGCAGCGCGGCGGGCGCAGCGCGG
>NZ_JAIBNX010000440.1 GCF_026130045.1 Micromonospora sp. CPCC 205371 | reverse complement strand
GATCAAGGGCGAATGCACGTGGTTGGATCTCTTTTCCGCGTGCATTTGCCCTTGATCGATGCATTTGCCCTTGATCCACGCAGGCAGGTGTGGCGCGGCGGCCTACGGGCCGTGTGAACGTGCGGAGCACGTTTTTGCGACTGATGGTGTCTGGCATTGGCCGCCGTCTTGACGACCCGGTAAGTCACGGCTTACCGTAAGTGTGTACTTACCAAGGAGGCGGTCGTGGATGGCTTGGCTGCCCTTGCCGACGCCACGCGGCGGGCGATTTTCCAGCACCTCGTGCGGCGCGGCCCGCTCGCGGTCGGAGAGATCGCCGGGGCGTTTCCGGTTAGCCGGCCCGCCGTCTCGCAACACCTCAAGGCGCTGGTCGACGCCGGCCTGGTGACGGCCAGTTCCGCGGGCACCCGGCGGGTGTACTCCGTCAATCCGGAAGGCGTCTCGGCGCTGCACCGCTGGGTCGACGTCCGCTGGCAGCAGGTGCTCGACACCTTCGAACGCGCGGCACGAAACGAAGGAGCCGTCATGTCTGTTTCAGCGATCCCTGCGGTGCGCAAGACCCGCACCGTGCCGCTCACCGTGGAGGCAGCGTTCGAGCTGTTCACCGCCCGAGTCGGCGAATGGTGGCCGACCGCGACCCACTCGATCCACGAAGAGGAAGTCAAGGAGGTCCGGCTCGAGGGCCGGGTCGGCGGGCGGATGGTCGAGGTGACCACCGATGGCCATGAGTACAGCTGGGCGGACGTGCTCGCGTGGAACCCGCCGAAGCGGTTCGTGCTGTCCTGGCACCCCAACCTGGAGCCGGAGGCCGCGTCTCGCCTGGAGGTGACGTTCCGCGCGGTCGAGGGCGGCACGGAGGTCGTCCTGTTGCACAGCGGGTGGGAGGAGTTCGGCGAGCGCGGCGCGGTCCTCCGCGACAACTACGAGTCTGGCTGGGACGCGGTCCTGTCCCGGTACACGGCGGCGCGGTAACGCCTTTCGCCCGACCGCCACGCGGCGCCCTCCCTTCCGTCGATCAAGGGAGATTGCATGGATCAAGGGCAAATGCACGCGGAAAAGAGATCCAACCACGTGCATTTGCCCTTGTTCGACGCGGGCAGCTCGCGCGGGCAGCTCGCGCGGCGGCGTGGCGCGGGCAGCTCG
>NZ_JAIBNX010000044.1:44796-46781 GCF_026130045.1 Micromonospora sp. CPCC 205371 | reverse complement strand
GGGTGGCGGGTGGGGGGGTCCCGCGGAGGCCCTGGTCGGCCAGGTCTTCCAGCACCGGTGCGGCGCACCGTACGAAGACCTCGACCTCGTGGCAGAGGTCCCCGGCGTCGGCCGGCGAACACCGGCCGGAGTCCAGGACGGCGGCCCGCTGTCGCAACCGGGCCAGCTGCGCCGCGATGGTCTCTGCGGCCCGATTCAGGCTGAACGTCGCCAGCCCGTAGTCGATGGCGAACCGGTCGACCATGGTCGCGGCCGCAGCCCTCGACCGCGCGGTGACCGGCAGGTAGGGCTCCCCGGAGGGGTGATCGCGGTCGAGCCACGCGTTCACCGCGGCGGAAAGCTCGTGCCATGGGTCGCCCAGCCGGGATCTGACCACTTTGGACATCGCGGACCGGCTGAAGCTCGTCCGCTGATGCTCGGGGCTCGTCGCGGCGAGGAAGTAGCGGATGGCGTCGCGGGGCACCTGCCGGACGAGGTCGCGCACCCCCACCACATGCCCACGGCTGGTGGAGAACTTCTCGTACCCGAGCTCGTAGAACTCGTTGGTGATCATCGTCGGCGTCACGTACCGCCCCTGGCAGGCCATCAGAAGCGCCACACCGATCAGGGCGAACGTCTGGGTGTTGTCGAACCCCATGAAGTACACGACGTCGTTCTCGCCGCCGGCCAGCCACGGCTCGTCGGGCGAGGCCAGGGCCCTGCCCGCGGCCCGCGCCGCCACGGTGGCGTTGTGTATTCCCGAGGCCATCGCCTCGGCCGACGGGTTGACGACCTGGGCGATCACCTCGGGGAAAGGCGCCGGAATCCCCCAACTCGTCGGGAAGGTGATGGGGAAGTCGGGCAGCGGCCGGTCAAGCATCTCCAGCAGGGCATGCCTCATGTGCGGCCTGGTCACCCGTTCCGGCGCGGCATAGTACGCCCGCAGCCGCTCACGGTAACGCTCCAATGGCAGGACGAGCACCTCCACCTCACGGGTGGTGATCTCGTCGCCCGGGTACGCCGCCGAGCGCGGGTCGAGCAGGTCACCAGGGTTGTTGTGGTGGCCGCAGCTCTCGCAGACCCCGCCGCAGCCGTCCGCGAGGCAGGTGGGGCAGGTGCCGTGCAGGTGCGCCTCCATCAGGAACTCGCCGGTCCGCTCCAGGTAGGGAAACGGCATCCGCCGCAGCTCGAAGCGGCCGGCGGCGTGCAGCCGGGTGAGGAAGTCCACCAGCCGGGTCTCGAACTCCTCATCACCGAGGGCGAAGCCGTCGATGGAGATGCCGAAGGCCGCCAACGATTGCCGCACATCCGCCGTCGAACTGCTCACCAACTGGTCCGGGTGTACCCCTAGCCGGCGCGCCGTGGACACGACATAGGTCTGCGACTCCTGTACGCCGCTGGCGAAGAGGATCTGCCGGCCCATGGCCCGGTTGAACCGGGCGTACACGTCGGCGGCGAGAAACGGTCCGCCGAGGTGCCCGAGGTGCAGGTCACCGTTGGCGGTCGGCGCCGGCACCAGGACGGTCGTCTGTCGCGCCACCCGGCTCACCTCGTTCCGGTGCGGTGGCGGGCAAGGAAGCGATCGGACATGTCCGCGTCCCACCAGACCGCGTAGTAGGTGAAGGGCGCGTCGCCCTGGTTGATGACCTGGTGGTTCAGGTGTGGCGGCAGGTGCGCGATGTCGCCCGCTCCGAACGGACTGCGCCGCTCGCCCCCGACGAGCTCAGCCTGTCCCGAGATGCCGATGAAGATCTCGTACTCGTGATGTTCATGTGCCGCCGAGGCGCCACCTGGAGGCACGGTGCACCACGCGCCCGCAAATGGCGCGTTCACCGGCGGCCATGGCAACAGCATCTCGTACTCGATCCCGTACCCGCTGGCCAGCCGCGCGGCGTCGAAGTTCCGGATCTCCATCACGCCACCGCCCTTGCCGGCGTGGATGCCGGGAACGAGGTGGGGGCCCGCCGCGCCCGCCGCCCGGCCCCGGCGGGGCGCGCGTGGGGCGG
>NZ_JAIBNX010000044.1:0-44786 GCF_026130045.1 Micromonospora sp. CPCC 205371 | reverse complement strand
CGGCGCCAAAGTCCCGCTCCCCCACCCCGCCCCCGCCCTTGCGGGGGTGGAGGCGGGGAACGCGGCGCCCGGCGCCGTCCGCCGCCGGACCATATGGGCGACGATCTCCTGGGACCGGTGCGCGAGGACACTGATCAACGAGTCGGCGATGCCGTGCGTGTCCTCGTTGACGCCCTGCAGGTAAAGGGCGCCGCGCGCGCCGTCGGGCAGGCGGACCTGGTAGTCGCGCCCGACCGAGATCTCGGGTATCCCGAGCTGCGGCTGGAGCCGGCGAACCAGCGCCGGGAAGTCGCGACGGTAGCCGGTGCCGAGCAGCACCACGTCGCAGCGCAGTTCGCTCGTCACGCCGTTGCGCCGATCGCGTAGGTCGAGGACCACCTCGTCACCGTCCATACGGGCGGCGGAGACCTCGGTCAGCGTGACTACGCTTGACCTCTTCTGGTCGGCTAGGCGCTGCCGGTAGATCATCGCGTACAGTTCTTCGAGGAACGGCGGCGCGAGTCCCGCGTAGTTCGTCACCCGCATTTCGTGGAGGATCTGCTGGCGCGCCTCCGGGGTGGCGTTGTAGAACTCGTCCACGAACGACGGGTAGAAGAGCTCGTTGAGAAACCTGCTCGTCTGATAGTTCTGAAACCCGGCCGAGCGCATCACAATGGTTGGCCGGCTGTCCGGAAAGTCCTCGTGGACGGCCACGAACATCTCGGCGGCGCTCTGCGCCGCGCCTACCACCACAACGCGGTGGGCCCGGTCCTGGGGAAGCCCGGCCACCCTTTCCCGGTATCGACTACTGTGAATTACCTTGGTCTCCGGCAGCCTCCGGAAGGCCTCTGGGACGTGCGGGTCACGCCCCACGCCGACGACCAGATCACGGCAGGACACCTGGTCTCCGCCCGCGAGCGTGACCGTCCAGCCGTGCACCGAACCGTCCGCCCCATGCTCGACGCGCACGCTCTCGCACGAGGCTCCGCACCGGACTCGCACACGCTCCAGTGACGAGGCAACCCACTGCAGATAGTCCGAGATCTCGCTGCGGTACGGATTGAAGGTGGCCATGTTGACGAATTCGTCCAGCCGCCCCTGGCTGTGGACGAAGTTGAGAAAGGAGAACCGACTCTGGGGATTGCGCAGCGTCACCAGATCCTTGATGAAAGAAACCTGGCTCCGCGCCCATGGCAACAGCAGGTTGCGTTGCCACTTGACGTCCGCGTACTGCTCCAGCAACAGCGTGTCCCGAGCCAGCCACTGGGGTGCGCATTCCTCGAGCGCGACCGCGAGCGCCAGATTTGCCGGGCCAGCGCCTATCGCCAGGATGTCAACGTGTTGATTCGCCACATCGCCTTCCTTTCGTCCTCGGCGCACATTGAAACATGCAAGCATTGGTGCCGCGCAATGATTGATCCGGCCATTGGCCGGATCCGGACAAGGCGGAGCGCGACAAATCTCAGATTTCGCTGACCGGCTCCGGCCAGGGGCCATATCCGGACAACAGAGAGGGCGAATTCACGCTGGGAGTCGCGTATTCTCGGCCGCGTCAACTCCAGCGACGTCAACCAAAGAGATGGCGCCAATGAAGATTCGGCAGATACTCGGAGACGAGCGGCTGACCACAAGCTTCCCGCTCCAGGCATATGCGTTCGGGCCGTCTCCGTCGGATTCCTCCGCCGCGGAATTCGGCCGGGCCCTGCCTTACCATGACGGTAACCACACCCTCGTCGTCGAGGACGGGGCGACCACGCTGGCCACCGCGTCGGCGATTCCAATGTGGCAGAACCTGCGCGGCACCGTGCTCCCCATGGCCGGAGTCGCCTGGGTCGCGACCCACCCGATGGCACGCCGCCTGGGGCATAGCCACGCGCTGATGGTGCGACTGCTCGGCGAAATGCGCGAAGCGGGTCACGTGATCTCCGCGTTGTACCCATTCCGGACGTCCTTCTACCAGCGACTCGGCTACGCCAGCCTGCCGATGGCACGGACCGTCACCTTCCCGGTCGCTGACCTGGAGCCGCTGCTTGGCGTGGACCTCCCCGGCGAGGTCGATTGGCAGCCCATGGACACCGGGTACGACGCGTTCCGCCAGTTCAACCGGCGGCTGCTCGGTGAGCGCCACGGCTTCGCCCTGTTCCCCGAGCACCACGCGGCCGGGCTGCGCGACCGCCGCGACCGGTGGGTGGTGACCGCGACCGTGGACGAGGAGGTGGTCGGCGCGGTGACCTACCGGATCGCCGGTCAGGGCGGCGACCTGCGCGCCGACGATCTGCTCACCAGCGGACCGCGGGGCCGGGCGCTCCTGCTGCGCTTCTTCGCCCACCACATCGACCAGGTGTCCAATGTGGTGCTCACCGCCGCGCCCGACGAACTGCCCGAGCTGTGGGCGCCGGACCTGCGGGTCCGCACCGAGGCCGAGGTCTCGTTCCCCGGTGCGCCGCCACCGATGGCCAGGGTCCTCGCGGTGGAGGGCCTGCGCGGCATCGCCGTCGGCCCGGGACGGGTCAGCGTCGACCTGGTCGACGATCCGTTCATCGCCGGGCGCTACCTCTTCGAGGGCTCCGGCGGGCGGCTGGAGGTGACGCGGACCGACGTGACGCCCGGCCGCGGCTCCAGCCAGGCGTCCGGACCGTCGGCGACCTTGACGTCGGCGGGCCTGGCCGCCCTGGTCTTCGGTGCGCTGGACCCGCTGGACCTGGCGGCCCAGCGGCTCGGCAGCGCGTCCACGGAGGCCGCGGCCGAGTTGCGGAGCCTCTTACCTCGCGATACGCCCTATCTCTTCCCGCCGAGGTAGGGTCCGCCGGCACACCGTCACCCCCAACCCTCCCGGGTCGCGGTGACCGCCATCGTCACCCGGTTGTCGACACCGAGGACGCGCATGAGGGTGCCGATGCGCCGGCGCACGGTCCGCTCACTGACCCCGAGATGGCGGGCGATCGCCTGGTCGGTCATGCCGATGAGCACGAGCCGGAGCACCTGCCCCTCCTCGGGGCTGAGCGTGCCCGCAGCGCCGGCCAACGGAACGGACCGGCTCCACAGCAGTTCGAAGTAGGCGCGCAGGCAGGCCACGATGGCCGGTGCGCGGACCAGCGCCGCGCCGCCGACGGACGCCGAACCGAGCGGCAGGAGCGCCGCCGCGTCGTCGATAATCATCATCGCCGCCGGCAGTGCCGGATAGACGCGGTACTCCCAGCCGGCCTGGTTGGTGTCGTTGAGCCGCTGTTTCATGCCAGGAGACTCCAGCAGGGTCCGCGGGAAGATGGTGCGGTACGGGATTCCGCGCTCGGTCATCCCGTCCGGCGGTGGTCCGGCCGCGGCCGGATCGGACGGCCAGCCGGCGTGTTCGGTCTTGATGCACGCCACCTCCCGCCGCGCCGAGCGGCGCAGCTGGAGGCAGAGCGCGTCAGCCTCCGCCGGATCCACCAACTGCATCGCACTTTCGGGCACGGTGTGGTGGTGCGGCGTAAGGTAGCGCCGCTGCAGTCGCTCGGTCTCCTCACGCAGCCTCAGCAGCGTCCGGTACTGCTCGAAGATCTGCCGTTGGATCTCGAAGATGGCGTTGTCGACGGCATGGGCTGGACCCACCGGCACCAGAGCCGCCGTACCGGCGTGACGTTCTCGGGCGAAACCTCGTTTCACCAGTTCGCTGGCGGGCGTCGACTCGCGCAGGTCCGGATGCTCCGCGAACCGCAGCTCGCCGGCCCTGAGCAGGCGCTCGTACAGCGCCGCCGCCTCCCCGGTCATGACTTCTGACAGAACGGTCCCCATCGTCGTTACCCGGTGTGCGACGGGCCGCGGAGCTCACCTGACGGTCCGGCGGCGCACCCGTGACGGCCGGAACCCTCGGCGATCACGTCTGTCCAGGCACCCGCATCGGCCGGGTCGGCCGGGGCGGTCGCGCACACGACGTAGTGCTGCGGCGCCATCGCCGTGTGCCGCCCTGCCAGCGCGGCCATGCAGCGGCTGTGGGCCTCTTCCGGGCTGCGAGCGGGGCCGTCCGCGGCCAGGTAGGCCACCAGCGTGCGGCCGCCCGCCACCGGGAAGACCCGGGCTACCGCCGGGCCGAGCGCGGCGTCGAGCAGGCGCTGCACCTCGGCGAGCTCCACCCAGCAGGAATCGATCAGCAGCCACCCCGGGCCGCGATCCAGCGGCGGCAGGTCGATGATTCGGCCCACCCGCTCGTGGTCCAGGTCCTCCTCGGCCGCGGCCACCAGTAGCCGCTCGACCGCGAGCAGCAGGGCCCGCATCTCGGTGCGCGGCATTCGGGCGGTGTCACCACTCCAGAGGTTGAGCCGGAGCACGGGCTCCACCTGGTACAGATCGAACCGGAGCATGGTCGGCGTTGCCGGCCTCGGCTCCCACCGCAGCGTCGCAGGCGACGGCGCGGAAGCGGGCGACGGCGAGCCGACGCCGGGAGCGACCCGCGGGTCCTCGACCACGACGCTGTTGAACAGCGGCGCCAGGTCAAAGTGGACGCCACGCTGGTGCGCGACACGCTCGGTCAGCGCCATCCGGTGGTACGCGTGATACAGGCCGTTGCGGCTGGCCTCCACCACCGCGGTCCAGCAGCCGCGGATCAGCTCGTCGAAGCGGACCGGGCCGATGTCGACCGCCAGCAGGGTGCCCTGGGCCAGCGTGCCGACGTAGTCGATCAGGTGCCGCTCGAACCGGTTGCCCGACAGGGTCGGGAAAATCAGCTCCCGGTGGCCGGTGCGCCGGGCGAGCACCGCGCACACCGCGGCCAGCACCGCGCTGGACCGGCTCATGCCGGTGCGGGCCGCCACCCGCGGCAGCGCCGCCGCGGCGGCCGGCGAGGACAGCTCCCCCGACAGGGACTCGCCCTCGGCCGCCGTGCGGGGCGCGGCGTAGAGGCACGCCGACATCCTGGTCAGCCGGTCCTCCCACAACGACAGCGCCGCCTCGGTCCGGCGGCGCACCGTCGGGGAGCCTTCCAGCAGCGCCTGGTCCAGCGGCTGGTGCCGGCGCCGGCCGAGGCGTCGCGCGGCCGGATCGCCGACCAGGACGGCGAACTCGCGGTTGAGGATCTCCAGCGCGCGGTCGTCGACGATCAGGTGCGAGTACCCGACGACAGCGGCCCGGACCTCGCCATCCCGTGTGGCCACCGCGACCCACATCAGCAGCGGCGGTGTCGAGCACGGCGGCGCCGCCCGCAGCCGCCGGCCCAGCTCGTCGGCGACGGCGCCACGGTCGATCGGATCCGGCCCGTCGATGTCGTAGACGTCGACGATCAGCGCGCCGGCCGGCGCGACATGCTGGGTGGCAGGCTCGGTCTCGGCGAACGAGGTGCGCAGCGTCTCATGCCGGGCCAGCAGGATGGCGAGCGCCTCCGCCACGTCGTCCAGGCGCGCCCCGGCCGGCACATTCAGCTCGCCACCAACGGTGGCGTGGTACGCACCGGGCTCAGTCTGAAGCCATTGGGCGACGTTGAGCTGCCCGAGGGTAGGTGGGCCCGCCTTCGCCGGCCCGCAGGCGTACCGGACCAGCAGCGGCGGCCTGGGCGACAGCGCAACAGATTGGATTGCCTGCTTCATCGGTCAACTCCCGCATCGGCAAAATAGAGCGGTCCTATCTGGTGGCGGAAATGTTATCAGCGCACTCGGCCATACAAATACGTCTGACCCGTTGTAACGTGGACTTTACACAATTCAATGTCAATTCAATGTTTATTCCACAGCGATTCCAGACGCCGCCGATACGTTGCTCAAATGCGATCGGTGTTTCTTTTTGGCGGGCTCGGCGGAGGCGATGGGCCTCCGCTGGTTGAGCTGCGTGAGTTGTATCGAAGACCGGAGAACGTCGCGTTCTTCGCGGCGGTCTTCGCCGCGCTCGACGAGGGACTGGAACTCGTCGGCCGGGACGCGTACGAGCGGTACCTGCCTGCCGGCCTACCGCTGCACGACTGGCTCGGGGGCACTGCGGCACCCGCCCGCGGACACCCGGCGAGCTCGATCGTCGAGGGCCTGTGTACGCACATCTACCAGCTCTGCCTGCTCCAGCCGAGGATCGGCCGCCCGCCGGTCGCCGCGTTGGGGCACAGCCTCGGAATGTACGCGGCCACGGTGGCCGCGATGGGGCACGCAGACCGGCGAGCGTTCGCCAATGCCTGCCGCGTGTCGATCACCATGTTGGCGCTGACTCTGCTGCGCGCCCATCAGGTGGCCGGCGACTGCCGAATCGATCCGCAGGGCGCCCGGGAATACCTGGCCCGCGGCCACGCGACGACTCCACCGGGCCCGATGGCCGGCATCTCCGGCCTCGGCTCGGCGGACGTGCACACCATGGTGGACACGCACAACGGGCGGGCCGGCCCGGCTGCGGTCGAGGTGGGATTGGTCAACGGATCCAGGTCGCACGTGCTGACCGGGCGGCCGACCGCGCTGGTGGAGTTCTGGTTGGCCAACGAGGACGTGCTCGGCCGGCCGGGGGTGCGGTGGTTCTTCCTGAGCACCACCGCGCCGTTCCATAGCAGCTTGCTCGAGTCGGCGATACAACAGCTGGCCGCCGACTTCGCCGCCGCCGGCCGCGTGGACGGTGGCGACCTTCGGATGCCGGTGTACTGCACCGAGCCTGTCGCAAACCTTCAGCACTCGGCAGATCTCTATCTCGATCTGGCCAGGCAGTCGCTGTGCCGGCCGCTGGACTGGCGGACGATGCTGGCCCGCACGGTCAGTAGCCACGCGCCGGACTCCGCCGTCTACTTCGGACCCGGCCTATCCGCCCAGGTCTTCGCCAAAACCTTCCTACGTGAGGCCGGCTACCCGCTGGCGCAGACGGTCGCGTCGCACCGGCGCTGAGCCTGCGACCGACCGCGCGTATACGCACGCAACGAAAGGAGCGTCCAAAATGTACTGTCTGCTGTTCCCAGGACAGGGCACCCACCTGCGCGACGTGGACCCGAACCTGTTCGCCGAATTCCCGGACCAGGTCGCCGAGGCAGACACCATCCTCGGCTACTCGATCACCGAGCTGTGCCTCGACGGCGACGGCGCGCGACGGCTGCGCGACACCCGGTTTGCGCAGCCGGCCATCTTCTTTGTCAACGCGCTGCTGGCGGTGCGCGCGATGACGCGGCATCCCGACCGGTACCGGTACTTTGCCGGGCACAGCCTGGGTGAATACAACGCGCTGGTCGCGGCCGGGTGCCTGGACCTGCGTACCGCCCTGGCTCTGGTCCGCGACCGCGCGGACCTAATGGCTCGGGTACCCGGCGGCGGCATGGCCGCGGTCGCCGGCCTGGCGGCCGTGCAGGTGGAGCGCACGCTGATGGCCGCCGGCCTGCCGCAGGTCTACGTGGCCAACCGCAACTCCGATCGGCAGACGGTCATCGCGGGCGAACGGTCCCAGCTCGGCATGGCGTCGTCGGTGCTGAAGCGGTCCGGCGCCCGGCAGGTGTCCATGCTCAATGTCAGCGGCCCGTTCCACACCCCGCTGATGGCCGCCGCCGGCCGGGCGTTCAGCCAGGCGCTGCGCGGGGTCCACTTCGACGCCGGCCACGCGCCGGTCGTCTCCAGCGTGACCGGCCAACGGTTCGAGCCCACACAGGCCGCGGACCTGCTCAGCCGCCAGATCGCCAGCCCGGTCGAGTGGGTGCGCGCCGTGCTGACCCTCCGGGCGGCGGGCGTCCAGACATTCGACGAGGTCAACGGCACCACGCTAACGAGCCTGATCAAGGGGATCGGGTGAACCCAGCACGCCACCAGGAGGTAGCGATGGACAACGACATTGCGATCATCGGCATCTCGGTCGAACTGCCAGGCGTGCGCGGCACGCACGAGCTGTGGGACCTGATCAGCAGCGGCCGCAACCTGACCCGGCCCTTCCCGGCGGAGCGCCGCGCCGAGATGGTGGAGTTCATCGAGCTGCTGCGGTCGTCCGCCATCAGCGAGGTGACCGACCGGAGCCTGCAGTTCCACAACGGGTCGTTCCTCGACCGGATCGACAACTTCGACCCGGACTTCTTTGGCATGACGCCGAAGCACGCCAGCACGATGGACCCGCACCTTCGCATGATCATGCGGAACATGTACGTCGCGGCCGAGGACGCCGGATACGTAGGGGATCGGATCCGAGGCAGCCGGACGGGCGTGTTCGTCGGCTTCGCGGCCAACCCCGGACAGTCCTACATGGAGTACTACTGCCGGATCGACCCGACGCTGTCGCAGGTCGGCCTGACCGGGAGCATCCCGACGATGCTGGCGAACCGGATGTCGCACTTCCTGGACGTGCGCGGGCCCAGTCTGGTGGTGGACACGGCCTGCTCCGCGTCCCTGGTCGCGGTGCACCTGGCCAAGACCGCCCTGCTCGTCGGCGACTGCGAGATGGCCATTGTGGCCGGTGCCCGGTACGTGGGCGCGCCGTTGCACCACCCGTTGAACGACATCGGGATCGAGTCCTCCGACGGAATGACCCGCACCTTCGACGAACTGGCCGACGGGACCGGGTTGGGTGAGGGTTCCGCCGCCGTCGTGCTCAAGCGGCTGGACCGGGCCATCGCCGACGGCGACCAGGTGTACGCGGTGATCAAGGGAAGCGCGGTGAACCACGACGGCGCCACCAACGGCGTCACCACCCCGGACGCCGCGGCGCAGGCCGCGCTGCTGCTCGCCGCGTGGGACGACGCGGGAATCGATCCGCGCACACTCGGCTATCTGGAGGTGCACGGCACCGCGACCCGCATCGGCGACCCGATCGAGTTCGAGGGCCTCCGGCAGGCGTTCGGCCAGCACACCGACGACCGGCAGTTCTGCGCCGTCGGCACGGTGAAGGCCAACGCCGGTCACCTGTTCGAGGGCTCCGGCATCCTGGGGCTCATCAAGGCCGCGCTGACCCTGGACCGGCGAACCATCCCACCCCTGGCCAACTTCAACCAGCCGAACTCGCGGATCGACTTCGCCAACGGACCGGTATACATCCCCACCACGCCTCGGCCGTGGCCCGCGGGCGCGACCCCGCACCGGTCCGGGGTCAGCGCGTTCGGCCTCGGCGGCACCAACTGCCACGTGGTGCTGGAGGAGTACGCGCAGCCACGACCTGCCACGCCGTCGGCCGGCGAGCCGTACCTGTTCACCCTCAGCGCGCACACCGAGCGGTCGTTGCGGCGGCTGGTGCGCGAGTACGTCGACCACATCGACCTCGGCGCGCTCGACGGCGAGAACATCGCCGACGTCTGCTACACGACGAACGTCTCCCGCAGCGGGCACCGGCACCGGCTCGGTCTTGTGGTCAGCAGCCTTGGCGCCCTGCGCGAACGGCTGGCCGCACTGGCGGAGGACCGGCCCGCCGACGCTTCGCCGGTGTTCTCCACCGTCCCGCAATGGGCGAGTCAGGCGACCCCAGGCACGGGGCTGGAGCGGGTCGCCGCCGAGTACGCCGCCGGTGGGCCGCTGGACTGGCGACCGATCCAGGCCGGACGCGCCCCGCGCACGGTCGGCCTGCCGCCGTACGAGTTCGACGAGCGGCGCTGCTGGGTCGATTTGCCGGCGGACTGGCGGACCCGGTTCGTGGGCGTCCGCGATGAGGCGCCGCAGCCGATCACCCACGACATCGTCTTCGACCCGGAGCCCGTCCCCGCCGCGACCCTGGCGGCGGCGGACGTCCGAGCGCTGGCGCTGGTGGATCCGGCCGCCGGCGCCGGGCCGCTGCTGACCGCCGCCGGGCTGGGCGGACTGGACGTGCTGCGCCTGGCCGGCGCGAACGAGGATCCGGTCGGGCCGGGTGGCGGGGTGTTTCACCACAGTGAGGCGGACTACGGCCGGGTCGCCGAGCTGATCGTGGACGGCGGCTACAGCCACGTCGTCTTCGCGCTGGGGTCCGAGGCCGCCGCGGCCGCCGACGCGGTCGAGCTCGACCGCCGCGTACGCAAGAACCTGTCCGGTCTGTTTCTGCTGACCCGAGCATTGATCAACGCCGCCGCCCAGGTCACCCTCGTGGTGCTCACCCGATCCGCGCTGGCGGCGGCGCAGGGGGATCCGGTGGTGGCAGAAAACGCGGCACTGGTCGGCCTGGCCAAGGTGATCGCGCGGGAGTACCCGTACCTGCGGACCCGGTCGGTCGACATCGACGCCGCGACCGCGCCGGCGCAGCTGCGCGCCGAGATCCTCGCCGACCGACCCGGGCTGCACCTGCTGCGCGGGCCTGTGCGGTATCGCGAGCTTTTCACCGAGCTGCCCGAGATCGCGCCCACCGGCGGTGACTACCTCCGACCGGGCGGCACATACCTGATCACCGGTGGGACCGGTGCCATCGGACTGGCGGTGTGCCGGGCCTTCGCCGCCGCCCAACCAGGCATCAACCTGGTTCTGCTCAGCCGCTCCGGGGCACCGCACAAAGCCACGTGGGCGGCGCTCGCGGCGGCCCGCGGCGTCGAGGATCGAACAGCCA
The DNA here is from genome assembly GCF_026130045.1 of Micromonospora sp. CPCC 205371. Lineage (GTDB taxonomy): Bacteria > Actinomycetota > Actinomycetes > Mycobacteriales > Micromonosporaceae > Phytohabitans. The sequence continues at coordinate 34,400 of NZ_JAIBNX010000044.1, read as the reverse complement.
AGTTGGCGCAAGCGCTGCGCGAGCTGGAGCTGCTGGGCGCCGCCGTGCACGTGCGGCAGGCCGATGCCGGCGACCCCGACGCACTGACCCGGGTGGTCGACGAGCTGCGGGACCGGTTCGGCCGGCTGGACGGCATCGTGCACGCCGCCGGCGTCCCCGGCCTGAATCTGATCGCGTTCCGGACGTTGGCCGACTTCGAAGCAGTGGTACGGCCGAAGCTGCACGCGGCGTTCGCGCTGGACCAGGCCACCCGCGACGACCGGCCGGACTTCATCGCGTACTTCTCCTCGGTGGCCGCGGTCTTCCCGGCCTCGGGCCAGGGAGATTACGCGGCGGCGAACTACTATCTGGACAACCTGGCGCGGGCCAACGCCGACCCACGCTGCCACGTCCTGTCGCTGGACTGGGTGGCGTGGAAAGAGATCGGCATGGCGGTCGAGTACGGCACTAACACCGACACGACCTTCAAGGCGATCCCGACCGCGCAGGGGCTGTCCATCCTGGACGCCGGCCTGCGGTCGGACCGGTCCCGGGTGTTCGCGGGCGAGGTGCACTACGAGGGCGACATCGTCAACCTGCTCAGCACGTACGACATCGCCCTGTCGGATCCGATCGCCGAGAAGATCAGTGACGCGGTGGCAGCCCGCGCCGAGCAGCAGGCGCGGGCCGCGGAGCGGATCAGGGAGGCCATCGAGGCGCTGGAGGTGGAGCTCACTGGCCGCCCGGACGGCGACTACAGCGAGTTCGAGGTCGGCATCGCCCGGTGCTGGGCCGAGGCGTTCGGCTTCCCGACGGTCGATGTCAACGCCGACTTCTTCGACCTCGGCGGCGACTCCATCATGGCCATCTCCCTGGTCACCAACATCGGCACGTACCTCGGTGTGCAGCTCGACGCGGCCGACCTGCTGGTGGAGCGGACGGTGGCCGGCCTGGCCGCGCACCTGGCCGCGACCCAGCCGGAGATCGACGGCATCGAGATGACCGAGTTCGACGACGACCCGCAGCTGGTGGGGGCCTTCGATGCCTGACCTCATGAACGGGCCCATCCTGCGCTCGGTCATCGGGTTCGCCGTGCCGTTGACCGTCGCCAACCTGGTGCAGCAGTCGTACCTACTGGTCGATGGCATCCTCGTCGGGCAGTACATGGACGTCGCTGGGCTGGCCGCGGTCGGTGTGAGCCAGCCGCTCGTGTACCTGGCGTCCGCGGTGTTCATCGGCATCTCCACCGGGTTCTCGATCCGGCTGGCCCAGATCAAGGGGACCGGCCGGGTCGGGGAGCTCGCCACCTCAGCGGCCGGCCTGGCTGTGTTCACCGTCGTGTGGTCGCTGACGTGCGTGGCCCTGGTGGGCCTGTTCGCCCGCCCGATCCTGGGCCTGATGGGCGTGCCGGACCGGCTGGCCGAGGACGGCCACTCCTTCCTGCTGGTGTTCTCGTTGGGCTTCCTGCCCATGTTCGGCACCGGGGCGGTCTGCGCCTACCTGCGCGGACTGGGCAACTCGAAGGCGTCGATGTACATCCTGACGGTGAGCAGCGCGGTCAATGCGGTCCTTGCCTGGCTGTTCATCGCCCCGCTGGGACTTGGCCTGCGCGGGGCCGCGTCGGCGACGGTGGTGGCCAGCGTGGTGTCGTTGGTGCTCGGACTGGCGTACCTGCGTCGGGGCGAGTGGATCCGCGGTCCCGGGAGGGCGGCCGGTCCGGATGCGATAGCCGGCCCGCGAGCCGCGGAGATCCGGGCCGAGCTGCGCCGGGCGGTCAGCCTGGGGCTGCCGGTGGCCGTCCAGCACGTGCTTCTGTCGGTGGGCATCATGGTGCTGGTCTGGGTGATCACGCCGCTGGGTGCGTCATTCATCGCCGCGATGACCGTGGTGGGCCGGCTGGAACTGTTCACCGCCATGATCTTCCTGGACTTCTCCGGCGCGATGACGGTGTTCGCCGCCCAGAATCTCGCCGCTGGCATGACCGAGCGCGTCTGGCGCGGGCTGCGTCAGGTCCTCGCGCTCGCCGCGGGGTTGACCGCGCTGGTCTCTGCGGTGGTGATGCTGCTGGGAAACGACATCGCGGCGGCGTTCACCGACGACCCGTACGCACGCGAGACGATCGTTCGGTACATCGTGATCACGTATCCGTTCTTCTTCCTCTACACGGTGATGGCGGTGATGCACGGCTATCTCAACGGCGCCGGCCGCACGGTGCTGCCGCTGATCTGCACTGTGCTGTCCTTTCTGGTGGTACGGATCCCAATGTCGTTCCTGCTCCGGGAGCCGTACGGCGCCGACGGCGTGATCTGGATGGTCAACGTCGGCTGGCTGGCCGGCTTCGTCTTCACGGTGATCGTGACGGTTCAGCATCGCTCGCGGCGGCCTGGCCTGCGCGAGGCGGTCGCGGTGTCGTGAGGGGTGGGAACCGGCCGAGGTTGCCCGGCCGGCGGCGGTCGAGATCCGCGGCGGCCCACTCTGCGGCGAACAGCCGCAGCAGTTCGTGAATCGCGTACACCCCGTCGCCGCGGGGCTCGGCCAGGTGCTCGTCGGCCAGGGCACACAGCAGCCGATCCGCCTGATCCACGGCGATGCCAGCCACCGCCGCAACGGCCTGGGCCGACGGGTCCAGGCCGGGGTGGCGGCCGAGCAGTTGAAGAACACGCCTTGCCGGTGGCGGCACGCTAGCGTACGAGCGGGCGAAACTGGCCCGCAGCCCGGCGTAGGCGTCGTCCGGCGACGCGAACATGCCGAGCCGATCGCCGCCGTCCAGCGCCGGCAGATGATCGCGCAGTGCCCCGCCATGGTCGCCCAGGTTGGCCAGCGCGATCCGCAAGGCAAGCGGCAGCCCGGCACAGGCCCGCACGAGCGCGGCCACGGCCTGTGGCTCGGCCCGCACCATGTCGCCGCCGAGGCTGCGCGCCACCAGGGTTAGCGCCTCGTCGTCGCGCAGCACGTCCAGGGTCAGGCACCGGGCGCCGTCGTAGGCCGCCAGCCCGGCGAGCCGGCGCCGGCTGGTGACCAGGACGGCGCAGCCCTGGACGCCGGGCAACAGCGAACGCACCTGTTCGGCGTCGGCCACGTCGTCGAGGACCAGCAGCATCCGCCGGCCGGCCAGCTCGGTCCGGTACAGCGCCGCAGCCTCATCAAGATCGATTGGGATCGCCCCGGGCCGGCAGCCCAGCGCTCGCAGGAACCGGGCCAGCAGCGCCCGCGGCGTGCCCGGCCCCGCAGCCGTGCCACGCACATCGGCGTACAGGTCTCCGTCCGGGAATCGCTCGCGCACCCGGTGCGCCCAGTGCACGGCGAGCGCGGTCTTGCCGACCCCTGGCATGCCGGTGACCGCGACGAGCGCCGGCCCTCGGCGGTCCGGGGCGGCCAGCAACGCGTCTAGCTCGGCCAGTTCCGGTAACCGCGCCGTGAAGCGGTCCGGGCTGGCGGGAAGCTGTCGGGGCACGTGCCGGCCCGCCGGCCCGGCGGCCGGTCCACTGCCCGGTGTGGACCCGGCGCGCTGCGGGTGTGCGGCGCGGGCTGCTGCGCCGCCGCGGGCCGGCGCGGGTCGGGGTGGACCGAGTGGGAACGGATCGTTGCCGAGGATGCTCCGTTCCAGCGTGCGGAGCTCGTCGCCAGGATCGAGGCCCAGCTCCTCGCGCAGGCGACGCTCGGTCGCAGCGAATACGGCCAGCGCCTCACCGGAACGCCCGGCATGGTGCAGGGCAAGCATGAGCTGACCGACGACACGCTCGTTGAGCGCGTGTTCGGCGGCCAGCACCCGCAGCTCGCCGAGCAGCCGGCCGTGTCGGCCCCCGCGCAACGCGACGTCGTTGCGATCCAGGACCGCCTCGAACCGTTCGCTCTCCACCCGCTGCCGCATGTACTCCAACCAGCGGCCGGCGCCGCCGGAAAACGCCTCGCCCCGCCACAGGCTCAGCGCCTCGTCCAACGCGCCGCCGGCGTTGCCAGCGATGCGGCCGTCGGCGACCAATCGCCGGAAACGGTGCAGGTCCACCCGGTCGCAGTCCACGGCAAGGACGTATCCGCCCGGCCGGCGGTGCACTGCCGCTGCCACACGGGCGCCGGCCAGCACGGTGCGCAGCTTGCCCAGGTAGCCGTAGAGGACGTTGGTGGCCGACTTCGGCGGCCGGTCGTCCCACACCCGGTCGACAAGCTGGTCCCGGGACACGACTCGGTTCGCCTCCACCGCGAGCACGGCCAGCACGCAGCGTTGCTTGACGTGCCCCAGCGGCAGGAACCGGCCATCGACCACCGCCTCGATCGGACCGAGGACGCGTAGCTCCAACGACCGGTCCGACGGAGATGCCGGTGGATCTCTGTGGGCCCGGCCACGGGCCGCGCCGTCGTCCGCCGCTGCGTTCACGGCTGGGACGCTAAGCGGCGGACGTGCGCTCCCGGTGTGCTCGCCGTGTGCGGTCTGCGGCGGATTTGCGTGATCGCGCACCCTGAGATCACGAAGGGATAACGAGACCGCGCCGCCGGCCCACGGATGGTCCTATGGGGACACAGCGAGGAGGGTATGCATGCGTCCGCACAGCCGTGTCGTGGCCACCGCGCCGGTCCCTTCCCTGACCAGGTGGGGGGCATCAGTCGACGCTGATCTAGTCTATCGCTGCCTGCTGGTGTTCGGCGCGCGGCCGGCCGCCACGCTGGAGCGCGACCTTGGGATGCAACCCCTCCGGGTGGCACACGCGCTGGAGGAGTTGGCCGCAATGCAGGCGGTCGGTCGACGCGGAACACGGTGGGTGGCCCTGCCGGCGGCCGAGGTGGTGCGGTCGCTGCACCGGCGCGGATCGGCGCACCGGCGACCGCGGGCCGGCTGCCGGCCCGGCTGGCAACCCGCCCTGCGGGAGGTGCTGCCCGAGCCGATACCGCTCGACGACGGGCTACGGCATCTGCCGAGCCGCGCGCTGACCCGGGCCCGCCTGCGGGACCTGGTCGCCGTGGTCCGGCACGAGCACCTGACGATGAACCCCGAACCGGCGTACGAGGAGGAGTCGGCGCGGTCGGCCGTCCCCATGGACCGCACCCTGCTGTCCCGCGGGGTGCGGACCCGGGTGCTCGGCGTGCACTCACTCGACGGTGGCGACCCGCTGACCGTCCACGGCCGGAACCCCGGCGAGCCGCGGCCAGACTACCGCCAGACCGTGAACCTGCCGCTGAAGCTGATCGTCATGGACCGCCGGGTCGCGCTGTTCCCGGTCAGCGCGGAAAACCTGGACGCCGGCTACCTGGAGGTGAGCCAGGCGCCGGTGGTGTCGGCGCTCGCCGCCCTGTTCGAACGGCACTGGGAGTCGGCCGGCCAACCGCAGGAGACCATCATGCGCGAGACCTCGCTCACGCCTCGGGAACAAGTCCTAGTGCAGTTGCTGGCGCAGGGGCACACCGATGCGTCCGCCGCCCAAGCGCTGCAGATCAGCCAGCGCTCGGTCTCCGGCATCCTGCGTAACCTGATGGACCGGCTCGGCGTGAACAACCGATTCCAGCTTGGCCTGGCTCTCGGCGCCCGGCACCTGCTCACCCCACCGTCCACCATGGAGGAAGATCGATGAAGGGCTTGTTGGGCGCCGTCGCACTGGTGTGCGTGCTGGCGGTCGGTTCACCCGCCGCGTCGGCGGTCCCACTCCTTCCGGTGGGCTGGCCGGCCATCTCCTGCGCCAAGGGCGAGCTGATCCTGTCCCCGCCGTCGACGCCGGCCGGCCCCGTCTACGTCTTCGGGTGGATCCAACCCTGCCCCGACGCGCGAATCCCCTACGCCCAGTTCGCGGTCGTCTACTACCACCAGACAAACGCCGTGCACGGCGTGCTCCACCGTTACGCCGACGACCCCAATTCGCCGACCGACATCCAAGGGCGACTCAACCCCGGGATGCTCGGCTCGTTACAGGCGGTCTGCCTCGCCTACAGCCCGTCCGGCCGGCTCTCCTGCTATGGCGTCCATCGGGACGCCACCGGGGTCCTCGGCTTCACCCACATCGACACCGATGACCCACGGGTGACAGTCCCACTGTCTGCGCCGCCGATCGGCAGCGGCGAGATCGGTACGACCTGCGCCACGTGTGTGTGACCTGGTGGAGGTCGGTGGTGCGGTTTCGGATGCTGGGGCCGTTGCGCGTCCAGGGCATCGGCGACGGGGCGGTCAGTGCAGCTCAGCAACGGGTCGTTCTGTCAGTCCTGCTGGTGGAGGCGGGGCGGCCGGTCACCGTCGAGCGCCTGATCGACGAAATTTGGGACGAACGCCCGCCGCGGGCAGCGGTCAGCGTGGTCCGCGGCTACGTGATGCGACTGCGGCACGCGCTCGGCAGCGGCACAGACGGTCCACTGAGGACCCGACAGGCCGGGTACGAGCTGACCGTCGACGATGACGACGTGGATGCCCGGGTGTTCAGCCAGCTGGTCGCGGCCGGGCGCCGGGCGGTGGCCGACGGCGACCCGCAGACCGCGGCCAACCGGCTGGCCAAGGCGCTGGCCCTGTGGCGGGGGGCCGCGCTGGCCGACGTCCCCGCCACACGCACCGTAGCCACGTACGCCGCCCGGCTGGAATCCGACCGGCTCGCCGCCACCGAAGAGTGGCTCAGCGCCTTGCTGGAGCTGGGCCGCCACTCCGACGTGGCCAGCCAGCTGCAGCGTCTGGTAGTCGACCATCCACTGCGGGAACGGCTGTGGGAACTGCTCGTCCTCGCCCTGCACCGATGCGGCCGGCGGGGCGAGGCGCTGGACGCGTACCGGCAGGCGCGCGCGGTCCTCGCTGCCGAGCTCGGCCTGGAACCCGGCGCAGCGCTACAGGAACTGCAGCGCGCCGTCCTGTCTGACGGCGTGGCTGCCCCCACTGCCTCGTTTCCCGCCGGTTGGCCACGGCGGCTCAGCGGGTATTACACCCGCCACCGAGGCCGCGCCAACACCACCCGCCCACCACGCTGAATACCGACCCATTCTGGCCCAGCCCCACGGCACCAAGAAACGTCCCACCCGGCCACGGCTCTGGGCGGGCGCATCGGCTCATGACCGAGGAGCGGGTGGTGCTCCCGTCACCGCCGCGGCGCCGACTCCGGCAACGCTGCCGGCTCGGCCGGCTCCGGCGCGCGATCGCGGGCCCGACGACGAGCACCGGTCCCGTTCGAGGAGCCGCTTGCTCAAGATTCGCTCAAGGTTGCGATCGTAGCGGCGAGGCTGCGGAGGAAGGGCGGTTCAGTGGGGCTGCGCTAGCCGCGGTCGCGGCGGCGACACGGCCCGGCTCCGCGGTCGTGAGGCTCCCAAACGGCGGAGTTTGCCCCTCATGCGGAAGACCTCCAAACCCCACCGATCTACCAAGAGCATCATCGCGGTCATCATGACCTTCGTGGTGACGTCGGCCGCCCTGCTGGTCACCGCATCTCCGGCAGCCGCCGCGACGACGCGCTGCTCGGATTGGCAGATCCAGAACGGACCGGTCGTCACACAAGTATCGATGAAGACCTGCGTGGTGAAGAACGGCAACTCCCGCTACGCATACGTCCTGGTCGAACAGTGGCGAACCTACAGCGGCAAGGACTGGGATCGGTTCAAGGTCCACGCACGCCTGGAGCGCAACGACGCCAACAAGGCCACCAAGTGGTGCGACTTTACCGACGAGATGAACCGCTACCTGGTCATCACGCTCTACTGCACCACCTCGACGGTCACATCGTCTACCAGCGGCGGATGGACCGGCGACGCCGTCATTGTGTTCAACTTCAACCTGGACGGCCTCGGTGACAAGTCGAAGGCGCTGACCGGTTCGCCCGCAGTGAGCTGACCGGCACCAGACCAAGCCCAACAGGAGGTGGACGGCCGGGTAGGTCGTCCACCTCGGACAGTGGCCGCATCACCACCACCGTCTCCCCCACGCGTGGGAATCATCTGGCGGCTGGCCAGGTAGCTCAGGTCCAGCGTCCAGCGCACCGTACGATCACCCGCCGGGTCAGGAACCGTCAACCAGAACCCGTCGTGCGCTGGCGAGCCGATGACCGCCCCACTCCGGGGCGGGCTGCAACCGGGCGCACTGCGTAAGCGTGTCTAGCGTGTGAGAGCACCGCGTGTAGTCGTCCTGGTTGTCGCCGTGGCCGTGACCGTCGCCACCGGCGCCAATGCCAATGCGTCCCCTGTGGCCGGGTGGACGTCTCGGATCAGCAATTCCGTGTCGGGCGACGACCCGAACGACGTCAGCTACCGCCCGGCCATCAGCGCCGACGGCCGAAATGTCGCGTACGCCTCAGCGGCGTCCAACCTCGTGCCCGAAGACGTCAACCCTGGGACCGACATCTTCGTCACGGACACGCGTACCGGCGCGACCAGCAAGGGCAACCTGACCAGCACCGGCAGCCAGATCAACCTGGGCAGCGTGGATCCGGACATCAGCGCCGACGGCCGGTACGTCACGTTCGTCTCGTACGGCACCAACATCGTGGCGGGCGATCCCAACCCCCTCGGCAACGTGTACGTCCGCGACCGCGTTGCGGGCACCACGGCACGGGTGACCCCGCCCAATCTGAGCGGCGACAACGACATGTTCAACGCATTCCCGAGTATCAGCGCGGACGGCCGGTACGTGGCCTTCGCGACGCCGCGTGCCCTGGTGCCGGAAGACACCAACAACGAACTCGACATCTACGTGTGGGCGCGAGAAACCGGCGCGCTGGAGCGGGTGAGTGTTTCGGCCGACTTCAGTGACTCCAACGGCTCCAACCACCGCCCGGACATCAGCCAGGACGGGCGGTACGTGGCGTTCAGTTCGTTCGCCTCGAACCTGGTCTCGAACGACACCAACAACACGTGGGACGTGTTCATCCGCGACCGCCTAACCGGCGCCACCAGCCGAGCCAGCGTGTCCACGACCGGCGCGGAGGGCAACGCCGAGACCACGAACGCTGACATCAGCGGTGACGGCCGGTACGTCGTCTTCGGGTCGTACGCGTCGAACCTGGTAGCGGGCGACACCAACGGCGACAGGGACGCGTTTCTGCACGACCGCGCGACCGGCCGGACCGAATTGGTGAGCGTCTCCCCGACCGGCGGACAGTTTGCGGACGCGGGCAGGAATCCGGTGGTGAGCGCCAACGGGCGGTATGTCGCGTTCACCGCTCGATCCGAGCCAGCTGCGGTGCAGCAGGTCCTGCGCCGCGACCGCTGGACCGGTACGACGATCATGGTAAGCCTCTCCACCGCGGGGGCCGTGGCGAACGCTGATTGCGACGACCCGGCGATCTCCCGCGACGGACTCGGCATCGCGTTCTCGTCGACGGCGACCAACCTCGTGCCGCGCGATACCGAGCCCGACCATACCAAGATCTTCCTGCGCCGTTACTGGCGCTAATTCAGGCCCGCTCGGCAACTTTCGAGGCCGCACGCCACCTCGCCTTCTACCGCGCCCGCGCCGGTCCAGAACCGACCGGGCGTAGCGGGCCTCCTGGCGGGCCTTGATAGCACTTAGCGACTGCGGTGTAACGGCGGCGGTATGCGTGGGTAACGTGCAGTCGCGATCGTCAGGGAGTGGCCGCGCCGGTCGAGACGCACTGTCCGTACTGCTCGTTGCAGTGCGGCGTGCGGATGCGGGTCGAGCCGCCACGGCCTCCGGTCATCGAGCCGGCGGAGTTTCCGACCAACCGGGGCGGCCTGTGTGCCAAGGGCTGGAGTGCCGCCGAGTTGCTCGACCACCCCGACCGCCTGACCACGCCGCTGGTCCGCGACGACCGGTCCGGCCCGCTGCGGCCGGCGACGTGGGAGGAGGCGCTCGGCCGCGTCGTCGCGGCGATCCGGCGTGCGCGGAGCGACCACGGGCCGGCTGCGGTCGGCTGCTTCGGCGGCGGCGGGCTGACCAACGAGAAGGCGTACCAGCTGGGCAAGTTCGCGCGGGTGGCGCTGCGGACGCCACACATCGACTACAACGGTCGGTTCTGCATGTCGTCGGCGGCGACTGCGGCCAACCGCGCGTTCGGCATCGACCGAGGGCTGCCGTTTCCGCTGGCCGACATCGCCGGGGCGCGGGTCGTGCTGCTGGTGGGCAGCAATCCGGCGGATACGATGCCACCGGCCATGCAGTACTTCGACGCCGGGCGGGCCGCCGGCGCGGCGCACATCGTGGTCGACCCCCGGCGCTCGGCCACCGCGGGAGGCGGTGCGCTGCACCTGCAGCTGGCGCCCGGCACCGACCTGGCGTTGGCCAACGGGCTGCTGCACATCGCGATCCGCGAAGGCTACGTCGACAAGGCCTATGTGGACAGCCGTACGACTGGCTTCGACGCGGTGGGCGCGGCGGTGGCCGCCTGGTGGCCGGATCGGGTCGAGCGGGTCACCGGGGTCGGTGAGGCGCTGCTGCGCCGCACCGCGCAGCTGCTGGGCACCGCGCCGTCCGCGATGATCCTCACCGCGCGCGGCGCCGAGCAGCACAGCAACGGCACCGACACCGCCCAGGCGTACATCAACCTGGCCCTCGCGCTGGGCCTGCCGGGGCGGCCGCACTCCGGGTACGGGACGGTCACCGGCCAGGGCAACGGGCAGGGCGGGCGCGAGCACGGCCAGAAGGCCGACCAGCTGCCCGGCTACCGGCGGATCGACGACCCGGCCGCCCGCGCCCACGTGGCCGCGGTCTGGGGTGTGGACCCGGCGGACCTGCCCGGCCCGGGCGTGTCCGCGGTGGAGACGCCCGACCTGCCCGGCCCCCCGGGGGGGGTGCGGGCGTTGCTGGTCCTCCCCCCGACCATCGCCGTCCCCGCGCCGGACCGCGACCGGGTCCGCGCGCGGCTGTCCGCATTGGACTTCCTGGCCGTCTCCGACTTCTTCCTCTCTGACACGGCGGCGCTGGCCGACGTCGTGCTGCCCAGCGCGCAGTGGGCCGAGGAGGAGGGCACGATGACCAACCTGGAGGGGCGGGTCATCCGGCGCAACCGCGTGCTGGACCCGCCGGCGGGCGTGCTCGACGACCTGGCGATGCTGGCCGCGCTCGCCGAGCGACTGGGATCGCCGGGCCACTTCTCCGCCGACGCGCGCACCGTCTTCGAGGAGCTGCGCCGGGCCAGCGCGGGCGGGATCGCCGACTACGCGGGCATCTCGTACGAGCGGATCGAGGCGGAGCAGGGTGTCTTCTGGCCGTGCCCGGCACCCGACCACCCGGGCAACCCGCGGCTCTTCGCCGACCAATTCGCCACCGTCGACGGGCGGGCTCGCTTCATCCCCGTCGACCACCGCGAGCCGGCCGAGCCGCCGGACGCCGAGTTTCCCTACGTGCTCACCACCGGACGCATCATGCAGCAGTACCAGAGCGGCAATCAGACCCGGCGCTCGCGCTCGCTGCGGCTGACCGCGGACGACCCGAAAGTGGAGCTCCACCCCGACCTGGCGCGCCGGCTCGGCATCGGCGCCGCGGACCTGGTCCAGCTGCGCACCCGGCGCGGCACGGCTGTCTTCCGCGCCTACCTGACCGACACGATCCGGCCGGACACCGTCTTCGCGCCGTTTCACTGGGGCGGGCCGGCGAGCGCGAACGCGCTGACCGACCCCACCCTCGACCGCCACTCCAAGATGCCCGCCTTCAAGGTCTGCGCCGTCGCGGTGCGGCGCATCGGCGGGCCGGACGAGAAGGCGCCGGCCGCGCCACCACCCACACTCCCATCCAGAGAGGACGGTTGACGTGCAGTCCACATCCAGGTTTCTCCAGGGGGTCTTCCCGTTCCAGGGCAAGGGGATAGAGTCTCCCTTCCTGATCGACGCCGCCCTCTCGTACACGGTGCCGGACGGCGTGGTAACCCAGCCGGTGTACTTCCGCGGCGGCAACACCACCGGCGATCTCGTCTACGTGGTGCTGATGCGCGACGGCACGCCGATGCGGTACTTCCCGATCGGTGCGAAGGGCGACGTGCACGTGGCGCTGCGGGTCGTGGAGGACCTCGACAGCGGCACGGTCGTCGAGCTCCACCTGGCCGCGCCGGACGGCGTCAGCGGCGCGGTCGTGGTCGACCTCGGGCTCGTGGAGGTCTGAGTGGAGCGGCTAGTGGTCATTGGCAACGGCATGGCGGGCGCGCGCACCGTCGAAGAGATCCTGGAGCGTGGCGGCCGAGAGCGGTTCGCCATCACGATGTTCGGCGAGGAGCCGTACGGCAACTACAACCGCATCCTGCTGTCCAATGTGCTGTCCGGCGTGGAGGAGGAGGCCGGCATCTTCCTCAACAGCCTGCCCTGGTACGAGGAGAACGGCATCGCGCTGCGCGCCGGCGTCCGGGTCGAGCGGATCGACCGGTTCGCGCGGACCGTGCGGGTCGCCGACGGCTCGGTGACGCCGTACGACAAGCTCGTCATCGCCACCGGCAGCCGGCCCTACGTGCCACCCATCGACGGCATGCGACACCCGCGGCGCGGCTACCACCAAGGCGTGTTCACGTTCCGCACGCTCGACGATACCCGCGCGATGATCCGCTACGCCCGAGACCACGAGCGGGCCGTGGTGATCGGCGGCGGCCTGCTCGGCTTGGAGGCGGCGCGCGGCCTGCAGCAGCACGGTGTACGAGTCACGCTCGTGCACTCGGCGGCCACGCTGATGAACGCCCAGCTCGACGAGCAGGCCGGCACGATCCTGCGGCGCAGCGTGGCGGCCCTCGGCATCACCGTCGAGGTCGGCGCGCGCACCACCGCGGTCCTGGGCAAAGACCGGGTCGAGGGCGTGCGGCTCGGCGGCGGGCGCACCATCCCCTGCGACATGGTCGTGGTGGCCGCCGGCATCCGCCCCAACGTGGAGGTGGCCGCGGCGAGCGGCCTGCCGGTCGAGCGAGCGATCCTGGTCGACGACCACATGCGGGTGCTCGACGAGCCACACATCTACGCGGTCGGCGAGTGCGTGCAGCACCGCGGCCAGACCTACGGCCTCGTCGCGCCGCTGTGGGAGCAGGCCAAGGTGCTCGCCGACCAGATCACCGGCCGCGACCGCACCGCGGCCTACCACGGCTCCCGGACCGCCACGAAGCTCAAGGTAGCCGGCGTCGACGTGGCCGCGATGGGCGTCACGACGCCGGAGCGCGACGACGACGAGTTCGTGGTCTTCGCCGAGCCTCGGCGTGGCATCTACAAGAGCGTCATCATCCGCGGCGACCGCCTCATCGGCGCGACGCTGCTCGGCGACGTGGGCAAGGTGGGCTTCCTCATGCAGGCGTTCGACCGGGGCCTGCCGCTGCCGGAGGAACGGGTGCGGCTGCTCTTCGACCTCGGCGGGCCGCCGGCCGAGGAGTCGGCAGCCGAGCTGGACGACGGCGCGCAGGTGTGCAACTGCAACGGCGTCAGCAAGGGCACCCTGGTCTCGACCGTCCACAGTGGTGTGAAGACGCTGAGCGGCGCGATGGACGCCACGCGGGCCGGCAAGGGATGCGGGTCGTGCAGGACGCTCGTCGCGCAGATCGTGGAGTGGGCCGCCGGCGGCGCCGTCGAGGAGGACCTCTCCGCCCACTGGTACGTGCCGGGCGTACCGATGGACAAGCCGGCGCTGATGGCGGCCATCCGCGAGCTGGGTCTCAAGAGCGTGTCCGCGGTCTTCGACGCGCTCGCCGGCGGCCGGGAAGACGCCAGGAGCAAGATGGGCCTGGTCTCGCTGCTGCGGATGATGTGGGGCGAGGAGTACCAGGACGAGCGCGGCGCCCGCTTCATCAACGACCGGGTGCACGCGAACATCCAGCGCGACGGCACCTTCTCGGTCGTGCCGCAGATGAAGGGCGGCGTCACCACGCCCGACCAGCTGCGCCGCATCGCCGACGTGGCCGACAAGTACCAGGTGCCGATGGTCAAACTCACCGGCGGGCAGCGCATCGACCTGCTCGGCATCCGCAAGGAGGACCTGCCGAAGGTGTGGGCCGACCTCGACATGCCGTCCGGATACGCCTACGGCAAGAGCATGCGGACGGTGAAGACCTGCGTCGGTAGCGAGTTCTGTCGCTTCGGCGTGGGCGACTCCACCGCGCTCGGCGTCGCCATCGAGTCCCGCTTCCAGGGCCTAGAGAGCCCGGCCAAGATGAAGCTCGCGGTGACCGGCTGCCCGCGCAACTGCGCCGAGGCGTACGTCAAGGACCTCGGCGTGGTGGCCGTCGACGGCGGGCGGTGGGAGATCTACGTCGGCGGTGCGGCCGGCGCCCACGTCCGCAAGGGCGACCTGCTGGCCACCGTGGACAGCCAGGACGAGGTGGTCACGCTCACCGGCCGTTTCCTGCAGTACTACCGGGAGAACGCCAACTGGCTCGAACGCACGTACGCGTTCGTCCCCCGGGTGGGTGTCGACCGGCTCCGCGCGCTGATCGTCGAGGACAGCGAGGGCCTCGCCGCCGGCCTCGACGAGCGGATGGCCGCGGCGGTGGCCGCCTACAAGGACCCGTGGAAGGAGGGCGCCGAGCCGGCCTCGCCCGGCCAGTTCCGCACCGCCCTCCCGCTGCTGTCACTGCCGCGGGTGCCGGTGCGGGAGGGCGATCCGGCATGACCGCACACCTGGTGGAATACCGCGTGGGGCCGCTGACCGAGCTGCCACTCGGGGAGGGGCGCGCGTACGTAGCCGGCGGCGACATGGTGGCGGTCTTCCGGCTGCGCGACGGCTCCCTGCACGCGGTCTCGGCCATCTGCCCGCACGCCGGCGGCCCGATCGCCGACGGCCTCGCCGACGCCGAGGTGGTCATCTGCCCGCTGCACCAGCACATCTTCGACCTGACGACCGGCTGCTCCAAGACCGGGCAGCCGCCACTGACGGTGTATCCGGTGCGGGTCGACGACGAGGGCGAGCTTGTTGTCGGCGTTCCCGCCTAAGCCCTCACTGCCGGCTTCCAACTGATGTCACTTGTTGGTACCCCCGACTGGATACTGGACTGGATCACACCCTCCCCCAGCTTCGGCTAGGTTATCGAGACGTTCTGGATGGCACCGGTGCCGTTGAATACGTTGGCGCCGAAGAGGCCGCTGGCGTAGGCCGCGTCGACCGCGTCGATGATCGGGATGGCGCCGCGGTCGAGGTAGACGCGCAGCCGTGGGCCGTCCGCCCGCACGCGCAGATGGTAGGCACGGCCGGGCAAGACGGTGGTCGGGTACACGGCGATGTCCCGACCGGGACGCCACAGCTTGACGAATCCGCCGGTGTCCACGTTGGCCGTTTAGTGCGTGCTGGCGTCGGCGTTGGCCCGGAAGGTGAGCGCCGCCGCGGCGCCGACCACGACGGTGACGTCACCCTCGTAGGTGAAGTCCGCGCCGGTGCGGTCGCTGAGCAGGAAAGCGTCGCCGGTCGATCGGCCGTGTACGCCGTTGCCCGGCCCGGTCCAGACGCCGGAGAGCGGCCGCCATCGGGTCCCCACGTTGGTGGTGAAGCCGGTCGCGTTGACGTTGAGGTTCTGCACGGTGCCGGTGCCGCCGAAGACGTTCGCGCCGAATGAGCCGCTGGTGTGCGCGGTGTCGACGGTGTCGATGACGGGGTCCGGCCCGTGGTCCAGGTACACCCGTAGCCTGGTGCCGGCCGCCACGACCTTGAGGTGGTAGGTGCGTTGCCGCGCGATCGGGGTGGCGTAGGTGGCGATGTCGCGGCCGGGTCGCCAGAGTTTGACCAGTCCGTTCGCGTCCACGTTGGCGGTGTACTGACCGCGGAAGGTCAGGCCGGCGGCGGTGGCCGTGTCCAAGCGCAGGTCGCCTTCGTAGGTGAAGTCCGTGCCGGTCTGGGCGTTGAGGTAGAACCCGTCACCCGTGGCGGTGCCGCGCTTGCCGTCGGCCGTGTCGGTCCAGGTGCCGCCTGCCGCATGCCATGGGCCGGATAGGTTGCTGTCGAGTGTGGATTCGCCGATGCCCCAGGTGGAACCGATTCGGTGCAGTCGCAGCGACGTGAGCCGCGCGGTTCCGTTGGCCGCGAACGCGCTCAGGCCCAGGGCGGAGGAGTCGAAGTTCACGTTGTCGGTCCATGAGAACAGACCGTCGTTGCCGAATATCTCCAACTGGCCACGATCGACGAGGATGCGCAGGCGCAGCCGGCCACCGACCGGCGTCAGTGGTTTGCCGTCGAGGGTCTGTGCGACCCGGTCGTTCGCCCGGATGCACACCCGGCTTCAGAGCGATCGGCTGCTGCGTCCAGTGCACCAGGTCGGAGCTGGTGGCGTGGCCCAGTGCATGGTGTCCCAGGCCAACCCATGGGGGTTGTGCTGGAAGAACAGGTGGTATTCGCCGCGGTAGTACAGCGGGGCGTTGATGTCGTTCATCCACCCAGCCCGGGCGCTGAAGTGGAACTGGCCGCGGTGCGGCTCGGCGTAGTCGGTGGCCGAGTACGGGAACTCGGGGTACTCGCCGGGGGTGCCCGCAGCGGCAGGTGTCGGCACGGCGAGGACGGCGGCCACCAACGCGAGGGCGGCAGCCGCCCGCCGCAGCGCGGTCACGGCGTCGCCCGCAGTGTGTAGCTGCCGGAGTACGACTGGAACTGCGCGGCGGTGGCGCTGTCGAGCACCTTCGTGCCGGTTGTCGAGCCGTCGAGCACGACCGCCTTGACCGCCACGTTCGCGGACACGCTGTTGTTGGAGACGTGGTTGTTGGCGCCCGAGGCGACAAGGACGATCGTGGGCGTCGCACCGGCGGGGGTGACGCTGCCCGCGGCGACGTTGTAGGCGAACAGGTTCGAGGTGACCATGTTGGCGTCGCCGCGCAGGTGCAGCAGCCCGTACAGGTCGTCCTTGCCGTTGTTGTAGGGCTGCATCGGCCCCCACGGCTCCATCTCGCGCCGGAAGATGTTGCCGCTGATCAGGTTCTCCCGGTTGACCCCTTCGAAGTCGACCAGCCCGGGGTAGAAGCCGTGGAACCTGTTGGCGGTGATGGACGAACGGTTGGTGTTCCTGAAGTGCACGAGGCTCCTGCCCCGGGGGAAGATGTTGTTGCCGCTGATGAGCAGTCCCTCGTGCTGCTCGGCGAGGATGGAGAAGCCCACATAGCCGGCGCCGATGAGGTTGTCGGTGACCTTGGACGCCTGCCCGGAGCCGATCAGCTCGACGCAACTGCCGCATTCGGCGATGAAGTTGCCGCTGACGCTCAGCGCGTCGGCGTCGCGCACGACGAGCGCGCGTTCGAGGTAGACGAAGCCCATGCCCTCGATCCGGAAGGCGTCGTTGGCGGTGCCGACGCGGACGCCGATCTTGCCGTTGAGGTACGAGTTCTGATGGGGTGTGAAACCGATCCCGTCCAGGCAGAAGTTGCTGAATACGACCGAACTGAGCCGCGGATCTCCGGTGCGGGTGACGAGGAACGCCTCGCTCTGTCCGTCCGTGTTCTCCACCCGCACCCGACTGCCGCCCGGCCAGATCTCGTGCCAGGCGGAGGTGTTGCCGGCGTTGTACCTGATGCTCGACGAGGTGAACCCGTGGCCGGAGCCACGGATCGTGAGGTAGCTGATGTCGACGACGACGCGGGTCTTGAGCGAGTAGTCGCCGGGTGGGATGTAGATGACGGCGCCTGGCTTGGACGCCTGCGTGGGCTGCTGGGTCTTCACGTCGGCGATGATGCTGTTGATCACGACGCCGATGTCCGTGTAGGCGGTGACCGAGGGGTTGCCCGGGACGGTCCAGGTGGTGACGTCGTAGACGGTGGGCACGGGCGCTCTCCTTCGTGGGTGCGGGCGAGGCGTCGCTCAGAGCAGACCGATGATCGAGCAGCGGGCGGGCACCGGTGCGGGTGCGGGTGTCCGCGGTGGTTGTGGCCGCGCCGCGGCGTCCGCGGCCGGCGGGGGTGCCGAGAGTGCGGCCACGGGTACGGCGAGGAGTGAGGCGATCGCGGTACGGCGGGTAAGGGGCATGGCGCTCCCTTCGCTGTGGCTGTCGATAACGATCGACGGTATGGCGGTGCAGCGTTTGCCAAAACGATTTGACAAAACCTTTTGGCCAGCACGTGGAAGCAGCGTACGAAGCCACCGCAGCAGCGGTCAAGACGCCGCTTGAAACAGGTTTGACGCTTGACGTTCACGCGATGGGCCTTTTAAGCTCTCGCCTACACCTTGAGCCAAAAGGTTTTGGCAAAAGCTTTTGTCGAGCCTGGCCTGCGGTAACGTGCCTGCTACTCCTGGGACGGAGCGATCATATGGACAGACGGAGCTTCTTGGGCTTGACCGCCGGTGCTGGTGTGACGCTGCTGGCCGGGTCGGCCTGCGGGGCCGGGGGTGGCGACACCGGCTCGTCCGGCGACGCCACCACGCTCAACCTGCTGTGCGAGGGCGGCGGCAAGGTCGAGCTCCAGCCGGTCGTCGACGCGTACAAGAAGGCAACTGGGATTTCGGTCAACCTCGTCGAGTTGCCCTACGACGGACTTTTCAACAGGCTCACCAGCGAGCTGTCCAGCGGCCGGCCCAGCTTCGACATCTGCGCCGTCGACGCGGTGTGGCTGCCGCTGTTCGCCACCAAGCTGGCGGGCATCGACCAGCTGTTCACCGACGCGGTCAAAGCCGACCTGTTCCCGGCGTTGGTGAGGGAGGCCAACGTCGACGGCAAGTTCATCGGCATGCCGGTGTGGACCAATGCCGAGGTGCTGCTCTACCGCAAGGACCTCTTCGAGGACCCGGCCGAGCGGTCCGCGTTCCAGGACAAGTACGGCTATCCTCTCGCCCCGCCGAAGGACTGGCAGCAGTTCACCGACGTCGCGAAGTTCTTCACGCGGCCGGACCGGAAGCTGTACGGCACTGACGTGAAGGGCGCTGTGGAGACCGAGTGGCTGGCCCACGTCCTGCAGGCGGGCTCGCCGGGCGTGGTGCTCGACGACGCCGGCAAGGTCATTGTCGACAACCCCGGACACCTCGCGGCGCTCACCTTCTACGCCGACCTCGCCAACAAGCACAAGGTCAACCCGGCCGGACCGCAGCAGACCGACTGGAACGCCGCACAGAACCTCTTCAACCAGGGCAGCACCGCGATGACCCGGTTCTGGGCCCACGCGTACCGGCAGATCCCCAAGGACGCCGCGGTCGCCGGCAAGGTCGGAGTCGCTCCGATGATCGGCGGCACGGCCGGTGTCGCCGGGATCCCGGGCCCGTGGTACCTGAGCCTCCCGCAGGGCGGCGCCAAGCAGACCGAGGCGGTCAAGTTCATCCAAGCTTGCTACGACGACAACGCGCTGAGCCTGACCTCGACCCTCGGCCTGGCCGCGCGCAAGTCGGCCTACCAGCAGTACACGTCGCAGGCCGGCTACGAGGCGTTCGGCCCGCTGCTGACCACGCTCGACGCGCCGGCCACCCGAACCCGCCCCGCCACCCCGCACTGGCAGCGCATCGTCGACGACGCGCTGATCCCCACGCTGCAGAAGTCACTGCTCCCGGGCGCCAACTACGCGGCGCTGCTCAAGGACGCCCGCGCCAAGATCGAGGGCATCATCACGTGAACTCCGCGCTGCGGGCACCGGCCGCCGCCCGTCCCGCCGTACCCACTGGGACGCCGCCGCCACGGCGGGCCCAGGCCCGGATGTCCGAGCGCCGGTACGCGCTGTTACTGGTCGCACCGGCGGCAGTGGTGCTCCTCGGCCTGGTCGGCTGGCCGGTCGTCAGGCTCCTCCTGGACAGCCTGTACACCGGGTCCGGCCTGACGGGCGCACGGCGATTCGTCGGCCTCGACAACTACGTCGACGCGCTGACCGACCCCGCCATCCGGGCCGCCGCCGGCCGGACCGTCGTCTACACCGTGACGGTCGTCTTCGCGGAACTGGTCATCGGTCTCGGGATGGCCCTGCTCTTCCACGCGCTCGGGCCCCGCTCGCGGATGCTGCAGACGCTGTTCCTGTACCCATTGATGATCGCCCCGGTGGTGGCCGGGCTGCTGTGGCGCTTCCTGATGATCGACAACTTCGGCATCCTCAACGAGTTGCTGTACCGGGTGGGCCTGGTGGATTCGCCGGCCGCTGTGTCCTGGCTCAGCGACCCGGACATCGTGCTCTTCTCGGTCGCGATCCCGGACGTGTGGCTGACAACGTCATTCATGACGCTGGTGCTCTACGCCGGTCTGCAGTCGATCGCGCCGGACCTGTACGAGGCGGCCCGGCTCGACGGCGCCGGCGGCCTGCGGATGCTGCGCAGCATCACCTTGCCGCTGCTGCGCCCGGTGATCGCGGTGGCGCTCGTCATCCGGGGCGTGGACGCGGCCCGCGCCTTCGACGTGATCCTGGTGCAGACCGACGGCGGGCCGCAGTCGGCGTCGGAGACGTTGAGCCTGACCGTGTACAAGACGATGGTCACGTTCAACGATCCCGGCACCGCGGCGGCGGTCAGCACCATGTTCATGGCCGTAATGATGGCCGTTGCCCTGGTGGCGGCACGCACCCTGTGGAGCGACCGATGAAGCGCGCTCTATTGTGGACGGTCGCCGGGCTCGTGGTGCTGGTCTACGCGTTTCCGTTCGTCTATTTGGTACTAACCTCGTTGAAGCCGCCGGTCGACGCGATCGCGGTACCGCCGACCGTGCTGCCGCAGCGGTTCTCGCTCGACAACTACCGCACCGCGCTCGCCCGCGAGGGCGTCGCCGACTCGTTCCTCAACAGCGTGAGCACCGCCGCCATCACCACGGTGCTCTCCCTGGCCCTAGCGGTGCCGGCGGCGTGGGGCATCACCCGATACCGCACCCGCGCCGGCCGGGTACTGCTCGCCGGTTCGCTGCTGGTGCGGATGACGCCTGCCGTAGCGATCGGCGTACCGCTGATGGGCATCATGGGCGGACTGCGGCTGAGCGACACCCCCACCGGACTCGCGCTGGCCCAGACGACCATCGCGTTGCCGCTGGCGATCTGGCTGCTGGCCAGCTTCTTCGAGTCGGTGCCCAGGGAGATCGAGGAAGCGGCGCTGGTAGATGGCTGCTCCCGCCCCGCGGCACTGTGGAGGGTCATCCTGCCCGTCACCTCTGGTGGGCTGGCGGTCACCGGAATCTTCGCCTTCCTCGCCTCCTGGAACGAGTTCCTGTTCGCGCTGCTGCTCACATCGCTTCGCGCGCAGACCACACCGCTGGCCATCGCCAACCTGCAGACGCAATTCGGTCTGGACTGGGGGCCGATGACCGCACTCGCCACGCTCTATTCGCTTCCGGCCGTGGTGCTCACGCTGCTGCTGCAGCGGCGCATCGTCGCCGGCCTGAGCCTCGGTGCGGTCAAAGGCTGACCGCGCGCTCCGTGTGAAAGGAATCAGATGACATTCTGGCAGCCGACCAGCCCGCTCGCCGGTCTTCCCCGGATCAAACCCGGCCGCACCCGCAGGGAGTCCAGCTGGGACCGCACCGGCGGCAACCGCGACTTCCGGACCGTGCCCCCCGGCGACACGCACGTGTTGGCCGACATCACCGGCGCCGGCGTGATCGCGCACATATGGCTCACCACCCGGTGCTACTCGCCGATGTACCTGCGCAAACTCGTCCTGGAGATGTTCTGGGACGGCGAGGAAAACCCCAGCGTCCGTACACCGCTCGGCGACTTCTTCGGCGTCGGTCACGCCGTGTCGGCGCACTTCGTCGCCTTGCCCATCAGCATGGTCACCGGACCACGGCGCGGGCCCAAGGGCCCGTTCGCCGCCGCGATGAACTCCTACTTCCCGATGCCGTTCGCGACCGGCGCGCGGGTGCAGATCCGCAACGAGAGCGACCAGCCGATCGAGAACCTTTTCTACTACGTCGACTACGAGCTGACCGACGAGCCCACCCCCGACGACATCGGCCGCTTCCACGCGCAATGGCGCTCCGAACGACCCTGCCAGAAGGTGGTGCACACGTCTGCGGGGGACGCTAAGCCGGCGCCCTGGGATCTGCCCGGCACCAACCTCACCGGCGCCGACAACTACGTGATCCTGGAGGCAGAGGGCACCGGTCACTACGTCGGCTGCCTGCTCAACATCGACAACTTCGACGCCTCGAACCAGGTCTACACCTGGCCGGGCGAGGGAGACGACATGATCTTCATCGACGGTGAGCAGTGGCCGCCGTCGCTGCACGGCACCGGCACCGAGGACTACTTCAACGCCGCGTGGGGCTTCCCCAGTGGCGCGTACGCCGGCCCCTACCACGGGATCACGCTGGCCAGCAGCGCCCAGGAACACTTCGGCCTATGGAGCATGTACCGCTTCCACATCGAAGACCCAGTACGCTTCCAGCGTTCCATCAAAGTGACCATCGAGCATGGTCACGCAAATGACCAGGGCAACGACTACTCGAGCGTCGCGTACTGGTATCAAACCCACCCGCACCGCCCGCTGCCGGACCTGACACCGGTCGAAGAACGGCTGCCGCGCCGATGGCCCGAGCACGGACTCTGGGACGAGTGAGAGGTTCAGCGGAGCTATGGCAACCAAGGTCACCATCAGGGACGTGGCAGCCGAGGCCGGTGTCTCGGTGACGACCGTGTCTCATGTGCTCAACCACTTCTCCGGCGCGCGCGTCAGCGACGACACCAGGGAAAGAGTGCAGGCTGCCGCCCGGCGACTCGGGTACGCCGCCAACGGGCTGGCCCGCGGGCTGCGGCTGCAACGCTCGCAGACCCTCGGCCTGCTCAGCGACGAGATCGCGACCACACCGTACGCCGGGCGCATCATCCTCGGTGCGCAGGAAACCGCCTCGGCACGCGGCTGGTTGCTGATCCTACTCACCACGGGCAACGACCCGCACGTCGAGCAGCGCGAGATCCGGGCGCTCGCCCAACACCGCGCCGACGGTGTCCTTTACGCAACCATGTACCACCGCAAGGTGGAGGTGCCGGCAGAGCTGCGGACCATGCCTGTCGTGCTGCTGGACGCCAGCTCCGCGGACCCGGCGATCTCCTCGGTGGTACCGGACGAGTTCGGCGGGGCGCAGGCCGCGGTACGGCACCTGCTCGAGCACGGTCACCGGTCGATCGGATTCGTCAACAACGAGGACGACATCCCGGCCACCCACCTGCGACTCGACGGCTACCGCGCCGCGCTGGCGGCCGCCGGCGTGCCGTACCGGCCGGAGCTGGTAACGGCCGCGACGACGGACGCGCGCAGCGGCTACCGGGCCGCGATCCGGCTGCTCGACCGGGCGGACCGGCCGACCGCCCTCTTCTGCTTCAACGACCGGCTGGCGATGGGCGCCTACCGCGCCGCCGCCGAGCTCGGCCTGACGATTCCCCTCGATCTGTCCATCGTGGGCTATGACGACCAGGAACTGATCGCCGCCGGCCTCTACCCCGGCCTGACCACGGTGGCCCTGCCGCACTACGAGATGGGCGCCTGGGCCGTCACCACCATGATCGACTTGCTGGAGGGTCGGCTCGCCGGCGACCCACCGCGGATCACCATGCCCTGCCCGTTGATCGAACGCGAGTCGGTCGCGGCGCCCTCGCACACGTAAAGGACGACATGCTTCGACTTCCGGACGCCTGGCTGTGGGACTTCTGGCTCGCCCAGGACGGCGACACCTACCACCTCTTCTTCCTGCGCGCATCGCGGGCGCTCGGCGATCCCGACCGCCGCCACATGCGCGCCAGCGTCGGGCACGCCGTGTCCACCGACCTGGCGACCTGGACACAAGTCGCCGACGCCCTGGTGCCCGCCGACCGCCCGGCATTCGACGACACCGCCACCTGGACCGGCTCGATCGTACGAGGGCCGGACGGCCGCTGGCACATGTACTACACCGGCGCCGGCAGCACCGAAGGCGGGCTCATCCAGCGAATCGGACTGGCCACATCGGACGACCTCTACACCTGGCACCGGCACCCGGCCTCGCCTGTCCTCGCCGCCGACCCCACCTGGTACGAGAAGCACGGCACCAGCACCTGGCACGACGAGGCGTGGCGCGACCCGTGGGTCTTCCCCGACCCCGACGGCGACGGCTGGCACATGCTCCTCACCGCCCGCGCGAACCACGGACCGGTCGACGACCGGGGCGTCATCGGCCACGCGCGCTCCACCGACCTGCTCACGTGGCGAGCGCAACCGCCCTTGACCGCCCCCGGCGCGGGCTTCGGCCACCTCGAAGTGGCTCAGGTCGAACTCGTGGATGGCCGCGCGGTGCTGCTCTTCTCCTGCCTACGGCCGGAGTTCGCGGCCAGCCGCCGCGACACCTCCGCCAGCGGGGGCGTCTGGGCGGTCACCAGCGACTCACTACTCGGACCGTTCGACCCCGCGCAGGCGTACCCGCTGACCGACGACTCATTCTACAGTGGACGGCTCGTACGCGACCCGAACGGCCGGTGGGTCATGCTCGCGTTCCGCAACGTCGACGCCGATGGCGCCTTTGTCGGCGACCTCAGCGACCCGATGCCGGTAGAGGTCAGCCCCACCGGCCACATCGCCGTCAAGGCGGGCGCGTAGTGTTCGCGGTCGTCGGGGAGGCCGTCGTCGACCTGGTAGAACGCGACGACGGCGCGTTCACCGCTCATCCCGGCGGCAGCCCGGTCAACGTCGCGGTCGCCCTCGCCCGGCTCGGCCACAAAACCACCCTGCACGCACGGCTGTCCCGCGGCGGCCTCGGCCGGCGGCTGCGCGAACACATCCAAGCAAACGGCGTCGACCTGCGGCACGCCGTCGACGCACGAGAACCCGCCACGCTGGCCGCCGTGACCCTCGATGCCGCCGGCGCCGCCAGGTACGAGTTCTATGTGGAGGGCACCGCGGACTGGCGCTGGACCGGCGCCGAGCTCGCCGCGGTGGGCGATGGTGCCCAAGTGGTGCACACCGGCTCGCTCGCCTGCCTTATGCCACCGGGCCGCACCGAACTCCTCGGCCGGCTCGAGCGACTCCGCCAGGCCGGTGACACCCTCATCAGCTACGACCCCAACATCCGCCCCGGCCTATTCGACGAGGCCGTACGCGACCAGGTCGAGCGATACGTCCGCACCGCCCACATCGTCAAGGCCAGCCAGGAGGACCTGAAATGGCTGTACCCAGAGCTTGACTACGAAGCGGCCGCCGCTCGCTGGCACGCCTCTGGCCCCGCCCTCGTGGTCGTTACCCGCGGCGGCGAGGGCGCGTACGCCCTGACCACCACCGGCGCCATCCACTGCCCGGCCGAGACCGTGGAGGTGGTCGACACCATCGGCGCCGGCGACGCGTTCACGGCGGGCCTGCTGGCCGCACTCGCGGATCTGGAGCTGACCGGGCCAGAGGCGGTCCGCAACCTGTCCCGCACCGAGGTCAGCGCCGTGCTCCAGCACGCCGGGCACGTCGCGGCCCTGACCTGCACCCGGGCTGGCGCCGACCCGCCGCATCTCCGCCCTGGCTTGAGTCCACGGGGCAAGGGTCCCGGGGTGCGGACCGTTCGGGCCTGACAACCGGCAACGCACGCCAGCGACGTGGCCACAGGTGCTGTTCGATCGGGCCGACGACGTGCGCGCCGCATATCTGCACTTTACCGACCCTGTCGCCGCCCAGCACTTGCTCGCCGCCGCGGTGCTGGTCGTGACTACGTCGATGGCTGGGCTTGGATGAGGGAGAAGCGTTCTCCGCAGCTGGTGATCTGCTGCACGTCGAATCCGCCTGCTGCGAGTAGCAGGCTGTATTCGCGTTCGTCGCGGTCGGCTCCGCCGGCGATGACGAGCATCTCGATGTCGTCGAGCTTTGCGTAGTGTTGGCCGTTGCCGGTGGGAACGATGGTCTCGGCCACGAGGAGCGTGGCGTGGGATGGCATGGCGCGGCGGATGGTCCGCAGGATCTGGATGACCTGCTCGTCGGCGAAGTTGTGCAGGCAGCTCTTGACTATCAGCGCGTCGCCGCCGGGCACGGACTGGAAGAAGTCACCGGCGACGAACTCGACCCGGTCGGTGAGGCCGTCGAAGGTCGCGGCTGTGCGGGCCTGCTCGATGACGTCCGGCTGGTCGAACAGCCGACCTCGCACGCCGGGGTTGGCCTTCAGGATGGTGGCGAGCAGTGCGCCGTTGCCGCCGCCAACGTCGACGACAGTTTCGTAGCGGGCGAACTCGTGCGTCGCGGCGATGTCGGCGATGCCTTGGGCGTGGAAGCTCGCCGCGGTGGCACCGAACAACGCCGCCTGCTGCGGGTGTTCGGCGAAGTACTTGTAGATGGTGGTGCCGTAGACGGTGTCGAAGGCTGGTTCGCCGGTCAGGACGCTGTGCTTGATGTGTGCGTACGGGGTCCAGAACGGCTCCAGTGTGAACAGCACCGCCGCTGGCTGGAGGCTGCCCGGCACGTCCGAACGCAGCCATTGGGCCATCGGTGTCAGGGCGAACTGGCCTTGGTCGTCTTCGGCGAACACGCCCAGACTGGCCGCCGCGCGTAGGACCCGGCGCAGTGCGGTCGGGTGCGCGCCCACTGCCCCGGCGAGGGCCTGGGGCGTCTTCGGCCCGTCGGCGAGGTGGTCGGCCACGCGCAGCTCGGCCAGCACACCAACGATGGGCGGTAGCCATTTGGCCGTCAGCAGACTCATCAGTTGGGACTGGGCCGCCCACCGATCCTGGCAACGCCCGGATCCGCCCACTGCGGCTGACCGCGGCCGGCCGCACACTGGAACGCCAAGTACACACGGCCATCGCCGAAGTCCTGGACCTATGGCGCGGTCAGCTTGGCTCCGAACGCTTCGACCTGCTCTGGAAGATCCTGCAGGACATCACCGGAGAACACGGGCCGCTGCCCGAGATAGCCGAGATCCGCCGTGGCGGCCGGCGGTGAGGACGGCTCCGGGCCGACGCCGACCCCGCGGAGGACTCCGACCCCAACACAGACTGGTGTGGCGGAGCAATCGGCAGCAACCGATGTGATGCGCGCCGCCGACGAGCCAGGCCGCCTCCGCGCTCTCAACCTACCTAGGCCGTCACGACAGTCACGACAGGAAACAGATGAGAAGGGCAGGCCATGGTACGTATTGAGCAGCTGGACTGTTCTCCCGTACGGGCGCAGGCGGCAGTCGAGGAGATCCTGCGCGAGTACCTCACCTGGTGCGTCGAGCGGTTGACCGCAGATTGCGGCGTCGTCCTCGACGACCCTGCCGCGGTCATCCAGGCCCACCACGAGGACTTCTGCCACGAACTACCGCATCTGTTGGGCCCGCGGGGCCAACTGCTGATCGCGTGTTTGGACGGCCAGATCGTCGGAACAGGCGCACTCAAGCCCGTCGACGCCATCACCGGTGAGATCAAGCGCATGTACGTCCGTCCACATGCCCGCCGCCGGCGGCACCGCCCATCTGCGCTCCGGAGCCGAGAGGCTACCCGGTTCGCCCGCTACCCCACCGCCGTCGCGCACGCCGCCCGCCTGGCCTCCCGCGGCCTCACCCTCCGCGTTCCCACGGCCCACCCCGTCCCGGGTTTGATCGTGAATCGCGGAGGGTGAGGTCTCTGTATGAATTAGCCAGTGATCGTGATCGTCGGGGGCTGTAGATGGACATATCCCTGCCAACCGTCGGGCAGGGTAAATCCGCCGACGCCATGGCGGGCGTCACCACGTACCAAGAACTGCGCAACCTCACCCGGCTGCAGGTAGAAATACTCTGCATGAGCATCGCGATTCACATCATCCTGCTTGCAAGCGGGCCCACTAGGAACGCACCTTAGTTGCTCGGGCAATGTTTGCCACAAGTGAATAGCGGCGTAATTGCCTTGGGCGCTGACGCATGTCACAAGGCGGAACTCGGTGCCACACTTCATTTCGAGACTGAACACGAACCGTCTGCCATTTACCGTTTGCTCATACTCCAGATTCAGGCACATGACACCCTGAAAACGCGCCGGGCTCCAGCCGGTGCTACCGCACCAATGCGCACCCGGCCACAGCGTCAACCCTGCTGCCTGGCTCCCGGATGCCTGACCGGACGTCGTGGCGACAGCAGGAGAGGCGAAGCTCGCCAGCAACACCAATGCCGCGCTCAGCGCGGCGAGGAGCACCGCAAGCCGGCTCGAAGGTCTAGACAGCGTCATGAACGTCCCATCTCTCGTACGACGTGATCCGATGCCCGATCAGACCATGGGCCGTTCCGTGGTGACTTGGCTTTGAGCGCCAGCTTGTTGGCATCGCGTGCCAACCCACCAGGCCGAATTCGTCGCCGCCTGAGCCACCTTGAGGGTGTTGCCTTCGACGGTGCCCAGCGGAACATCGAAACCCTCCCCGCGAGGATGTGCCGGCTGGTGGTGGCTTGTCTTTGAGTGCAAGCTTGTTGCCATTGCGCGCCAGCTTCGTCGGATTGACCCGAGCTCCGTCGGGAGCTTCACGGCGAAGTGTGATCTTGGCCGGACCGTAGATCGTGATGGTAGCGGCGGTAGTCGCGGGGCCCGATGCCGTATGCCGCTGTGAAGGCGCGGCTGAACTGCGCGGCGTCTGTGAAGCCCCAGCGGGCCGCGACCTCCCGGATAGAACGCAATCGTTGTGCAGGATCGAGCAGGTCGTGGCGGCAGCGTTCCAGCCGGCAAGCACGTATCCATGCCGCAGCCGTCACCCCATGCGTCCGGAAGAGGCGATGAAGCTGGCGGGTGGAGATGTGGTGCGCAGTGGCGATCATCTCCGGGGACAGCGTTGGGTCGCCGAGCCGGTTCCGGACGAACGATCGGATCTGGATCATCAACGCGCGGTGGTGGGCAGCGGCCGTCGTGGAGGGACCGGATTGCAGGTGATGATCCAGTAGAACAGTCAGCAGGTCCAGCATTGTGTTCGACAGCCGCCGGCGGCCGTCCGGCCGATAGCCATCAATATCCTCGGCCAGGCGGTGCATTATCGTTCCTACCAATGCGCCGGGGCCGCCCTTGCCGGACAGCTGGCAGCCGAGGAGAGGTTCGACGACGCGCGCCGGCATCGGCAACAGGTACCGCGGAAAAGTCACCATAATCCACTCACTGACCGTTGCTCCAGAGCCCCGCCAGCCGTCGAAGGGACTCGATGTGTCAAACAACGCCAGGTCTCCTGGGGCCAGCCTGGCGTGCCTGCCTTGATGTGCGACACCGGCATGACCGCGGAGATTCAGCACTAGCCGATACGCCTCCGGGTCTGACTGACGGATCAGCTTCGGCGTTCGTTGGAATCGGTACGGGGCTCGACAGGCGACGTAGGCCAGCGACACATCGCCGAGCTCGGTAGCTCCCCAGACGGCCCAGAAATCCTCCGCTCCCGCGGTGACGTCGATGCCAACAGGGACCGGCAAACCCTTGACTGCATCCCGGTACCGGTCCAGACGCTCCATCGGCGGGAATTCATCGGTACGGATCAGCATGAGCCTCCCCCTGACCATGCAAGACAAGCCGCAACAGCATAGGACGCCACACGGCTGACCCGGTACGCATTTGGCCGAAGGCGGCCACTGCGTGAACGACGCCTGCAGCCGTTGGCTCTTGCCTGGCTCTGCGCGGTCGTCCTGCCGGTGAACGAGGCTTTGCCGGCTATCTTCGCAGCAGCCCCGCATCCGCGTCGGTGTTGAGCCAACCCGCGCCCGTCCACTCCATCGCTGTCCGCGGCGGCAACTGGACCTCGGCTAGCAGGCGGACACGCACGGCGCACACGCTACCCACAAGACCTCCGCCGGAGCAGGCCCACGACCTCTCGCGGTCTCGGCGGCTGTGACAGCGCGTTGTCCTACCGAACGCCGCAACTTTGTCGCCGCGCCAACCTCGATCGCACGGTCCGGACGCCGGTGACCGGACGCTGCGCCGGGTCGGCCGGGAGAACGATGTTGCAACGGGGAGGTGATCATCGACGATCAGTCGCGTGTCCCCGAGCATGTCGACGGTGAGCGACGACCATAGCCCGCAGCAGCGGTTCACCGACCAACAACCCTCTATGGCTGGCCCTTCCGGGGTCAGTTACCAGGTGGTGCCGGTCCTGCCGCGGGAACCGGTCGGGCTGTCCGCGACTGGGACGCGCGGCCAGCGTGGTCGCCTGCTCATGGCCGAGTTGGAACGGCAGCGCCGCCGGCTGGTGTCCGGCCGATGACGCGGCGCGTGTGGCTTCGCCGAGGCGCCGCCGTCGGGTTGGGCGTCGGGGCGTTGTCGTTCGTGTGGCTCCGGGCGGCAAACCCGGAACCCGACCAATGGCTGCCCAGCCTGATCGTCGGCCTGCTGCCGCCGGTGCTGGTACTGGTCGCCGCGCCCCCCGACTTAGTCCCGTCCCGGCGGCGCCGCCCGGGGCGGCGGGCGTCCGCCCCGGCCGCCGCCGGCCCGCCCTTTCGGGCCCCACCGGCCCGGCGTGCCGTGTGGTGGCCGGCGGCCCTGCTGGTGATGGTGAGCGTCAACTTCGGCACCGCCCTGTCCTTCACCCGCGAGCCCGCCGGTGATCCCGAACCGGAAGGGCTGCTGGCCGCTCTGGATGCCGCAATCATGGCTATCCTCGGATCGGCAGCCGTCGTAGCGACCGGACTACAGCTGACGGCCATCTGGGCCGGCTGGCCGCAGGTCGAACTGACCCCGGAAGCAGTCCGCGTAAAGGCCCCATTCGGATACATCGCCGTGCCGTGGCAAGCGCTCCGACCCGGCTATCCCTGGCGGCCGTCGCTGCGCGCGGACACGCTGGCACTGACCATCGACCAGCCACACCTCATCCACCGACGCGGTCTGATCGGAGCAAGCCGCGCGGTCCCGACGTTCTGGCTCGACATCCACCCGTGGTTCCTCGCCGACGCCATCCGCTACTACGTCGCCCACCCCGAACACCGCGCCGCCATCGGCACCGCCACCGAACACGACCGGCTACGCCAGACACTGCACAACGGCAGCATCCCACCCCAGGCAGCCGCCGCCGACCGGCTAACCCCAGCAGTGAACGCATCCCAGACCCGGCTCCACCCGCCGAAGGACTAGCCCTCAGCATCGACGGGACAATCCGCGGCAGATAACACCGGGAAGCGCCTGCGGTAGCCAGCCAGCAGTTCGATGTCGGGTCGCGTGCGGCGGTGACGCCCACCGGTACGCCGGCGGCCAGCGGCAGTAGTCCCACGCGGGCCGACAGTGGCCGCCAGCCGAGGGTGACGGCCGGTCGCATGGCCGTCGACGAGGCCACCGCAGCCCGGCGGCGTGGTGGCCTGAACCTGCTCGGCGTCCACCGTCGCCGCCCGCGCGGCCGGGCGTAACAACGGGCTCTGGGAGGTCCGCCGCAACACGCGGACCGGGCTTGCGCCTCACGCGGCGTGAGGGCCTACCGTCGAGGCCGGTGATCGCAGTGAACGAACCACGCTGGAAGGTCGGCGATTTGGCCCGGCGGACCGGGCTGACCGTCCGTACCCTGCACCATTTCGACGAGATCGGGCTGCTGCGGCCGGCCGAGCGGTCCGCAGCCGGGCACCGCCTGTACACCGCGGACGACGTGCGGCGCCTCTACCGGATCCTGGCGCTGCGGCAGCTCGGCATGCCGCTGGGCGAGATCGCCCGCACCATCGACACCGGCGTGGCGGACCTCGCATCGGCGGTGCGCGTCCAGCTCGCCCAGGTCGACGAGCAGCTGCGGGCGCATCAGCTGGTCCGCCAGCGGCTGCGATCACTGCTGCGCGCCATCGGCGAGGCGCGGGAACCGTCGATCGACGAACTGATCGCAACGATGGAGGCGATGATGGCGGCGAGCTTCTTCACACAAGACCAGCTGGCGCAGGCCAGGCGGCGACACGAGGAGCCCGGGTTCGCAGACCGGCTCGCGGACTGGCTGCGACGCTGCCGTGAACTCGACGCGGAACTTACCACTCACGTCGAGGCGGGCACCGACCCGGCCGACCCCGCCGTCCAGGAACTCGCTCGGCGGTTCAGCGATCTCATGCTCGTCGAGGTCAGCGAGGGCGACCCGACCGCGCTGTCCGCTGTCTACGCGAAGATCGACGGCAAGGGTGCCGAGGCTGCCACCCGAGGCGCACTCACCAGTGACGTGTGGGCGTACCTCAAGCAGGCGTTCGCCGTCGGCTTCGCCAGCCCCCAAAGCTGACCCGACTTCCACCTGCGATGCAACCATGGTTACATGGTGGTTGTGGAACGGGCAGTGGTGTTCGTATGCCTGCACGGCGCGGGCAAGAGCCGGGTCGCGGCGGCCTGGTTCAACGCTGCCGCGCCGGCCGGCTGGGAAGCTACCTCCGCCGGGCTGCAGCCGCAGGACCAGGTCAGCGCACACGCCGCCGGGATGCTCGGCAACGCCGCCGGATACTTGGACACCTCCGCGCCGAAGCCGCTGGCGCAAGTGTCCGGTGACCTGCTGGTCGGGATCGACTGCACGGTGCCCGGCGGGCGAAGCTGGACGACGGCCGCCGGGTGGCCGGATCCGGCAGCCGGCGCCGAACTGCGGGCGATGGTCACCGCGCTGATCGCCGAGCTGCCGACGGCCGGGGCGGGTGCGGGGCCGTCATGAGCGCGGGCGAGTGGGTGCTGCTGGCCTACCGGGTGCCGCGCGAGCCGTCCACACCACGGATCGCGATCTGGCGAAACCTCAAGCGGCTAGGCGTCGCTCAGCTCGGCGACGGCTTGGTCGGGCTGCCCGCCGACGCGCGTACCCGCGAGTCTTTGGAGTGGATCGCCGACGACGTGCAAGCCGCGGGTGGGACGGCGACCGTGTGGCTGGCCCGGCCGGCCTCAGTGGTGCATGAGCGGGAGCTCGCGGCCCAGATGGCCGCCGCCCGCGCGGCCGAGTACGAGACGGTCACGGCTCAGGCCCAGGCGGCGATTTCGCTGGCGGGCAAAGGGCGGACCCCCACGGTGGGGCGGCGGCGGGCGGACCTGCAGGCCACCGGGCGGGGGGCCTTCTCCCCCCCCCGGCAGCGGGAGGCCGCGCAGCGGGCCGTCCGCGACCTGGCCGCCGGCGTACCGGTGCGGCCTGGGCTCGCGGGTGGTGGGTCGTGAGGTGGGCGACTCGTGCCGGGATACACATCGACCGCGCCGCGTGTGCCTGGCTGATCCGCCGGCACATCGACCTGGACGCGCGGTTCGTGTTCGTCGGCGACCCGGCAGAGGTGCCGCAGGACGCGACGCCGTTCGACATGCGCGGGGTCGATCTGACGCACCACGGCGCGGACTGCACGTTCGAGACGATCCTGCGCCGGTACGAGCTGGCCGACCCGGTGTTGTGGCGGCTGGCCGAGATCGTGCACGAGGCCGACCTGGACGACGGGCGCTTCGACGCCCCCGAGGCCGCCGGCTTGGACGTGGCGCTGCGCGGGCTGTCCATGGTCCGCGACGACCACGAGGTGTTGCGGTTGACCGGGCCGTTGTTCGACGGACTGTATGAGTACCACCGGCGGGCGCTCCTGCTGGGCCGGGAGCCAGCATGACTTCACCCGCACCGCGAACCGCCGCCGACGTGGTCCCCCTGCGCCACGCGGTCCGGGCCTGGTTCCTGATCTCGTTGCAGACCTTCGGCGGACCGGCCGGACAGATCGCGGTCATGCAACGCCATCTGGTTGACGACCGCCGCTGGATTGGCCAGCGCCGCTTCCTGCACGCCCTCAACTACTGCATGCTGCTGCCTGGCCCGGAGGCCCAGCAGCTGGCCATCTACGTCGGCTGGCTGCTCAACGGCGTCCGCGGTGGTCTGATCGCCGGCACCCTGTTCGTGCTACCCGGCATGGTCGCACTGCTGGCCCTGTCAGCCATCTACGTTGGCTGGGGCGACACCACAGTGGTCACGGCGCTGTTCGCCGGGCTGGCCCCGGCCGTGGTCGCCATCGTCGGACAGGCGGTGTGGCGGGTCGGCACCCGAGCCCTCTCCAACCCCGTACTGGTGGGTTTCGCGGTGGCCGCGTTCGCCGCCCTGGCGGTCTTCGGCGTGCCGTTCCCCATCGTCATCGCCGTCGCCGCTCTCGCCGGCTGGGCGCTGCACCGCTGGCGGCCCGCCCTGACCGCGACCGGCGGGCACAACGACGGCGCCACGGACGGCCCGCCGCCGCTGGTGCCGGACGACGCGCTGCACCACGACCGGCCCACCGCCCGGCGCGCCGCCATCATCCTCTCGGTCGGGCTAGTGGCGTGGTTCGCCCCCCTCGCGATCGTCGCGGCGACCACCGGGATCGGGAGTGTCTACACGCAGCAGGGCGTGTTCTTCTCCGGAGCGGCCGTGGTGACCTTCGGCGGCGCGTACGCCGTGCTGGCCTACGTCGCGCAGCGCGCGGTCGAGGACTACGGCTGGCTGTCGGCCGGTGACATGGCGCGTGGGCTGGCCTTGGCCGAAACCACCCCCGGGCCACTGATCATGGTGGTGCAGTTCGTGGCGTTCCTCGGCGCCTACCACCATCCCGGGCCGCTCAACCCATGGCTGGCCGGAGTGGTCGGCTCGTTGCTGACCACCTGGGTCACGTTCGTACCCTGCTTCCTGTTCATCCTGCTCGGCGCCCCGTACGTCGAACGGCTGCGCGGCAACCACACCCTGTCCGCCGCGCTGACCGGCATCACCGCCGCCGTCGTCGGCGTCATCGCCAACCTCGGCCTGTACTTCGCCATCCACACCCTCTTCGCCGCCAGCCACACCGTCACCAGCGGGCCGCTGCACGCTCGTGGAGAACGAGTGGTACGGGTGGTGCACGAGCACGTCGCCGTCGCGCAGG
>NZ_JAIBNX010000439.1 GCF_026130045.1 Micromonospora sp. CPCC 205371 | reverse complement strand
ACCAGCCGCCGATCAGCATCCTGACCGTGAGCCGTGACCACCGCCGCCGCCACCCCAGGATGAGCGCTCAGCACCGCCTCCACCTCACCCGGCTCGATCCGGAACCCCCGCACCTTCACCTGATCATCAGCACGACCAACGAACTCCAACACCCCACCCGCGGTCCACCGGCCACGGTCCCCCGTCCGATACATCCGCGACCCATCACCCGCCACCGGATCGGCGATAAACCGCTCACCCGTCAACGCCGCCCGACCCCCATACCCACGAGCCAAACCAGCACCAGCCACCCACAACTCCCCCACCACACCCACCGGAGCCGGCCGCAAACACCGATCCAACACATACACCCGCGTATTCGGCAACGACACCCCGATCGGCGGCAACCGATCGGCCGAGACCAAGTCGACCGTCGTCGTCATCACCGTCGCCTCAGTCGGCCCATAGGTATTCACCAACCGCCGACCCGGCAACCACCGACCCGCCAACCCCGCGTCCAACACCTCCGCACCCGACAACACCGTCGACATGCCCGACACCGCCGCCGGATCCAACACCCGCAGCAAAGAAGGCACCACACTGGTCGCCTCCACCGCCGCCGACCGGATCAACCGGGTCAGACGGCCCATCTCCGACCGCTCATCAGCCCCAGCAATGACCAGCGTCCCACCACCAGCCAACGTCACCGCCACATCCAACACCGACGCGTCAAAACTGAACGACGCGAACTGCAACACCCGACCCCTCAACAACCCACCCAGGCCAGCAACCAGGTTCACCAACCCGCCATGAGCCAACTGCACACCCTTCGGACGACCCGTCGAACCCGACGTATAGATCACATACGCCAACTGCCCAGGATCAACGACCACCTCAGGCACCGACGGCGACCACCCGCCGGCCGAGACGTCCGTCAACACCACATCGGCACCCGCATCGGCCACCATGAACTCAAGGCGATCGGCCGGATAGTCCGGGTCCAACGGCACGAACGCTCCACCCGCCAACCACACCCCCAACATCCCCACCACCATGTCCACACCACGAGGCAGACACAAACCCACCACCGACTCAGCACCCACACCCCGCGACCGCAGCCGATGAGCCAGCCCACCCGCCCGGGAAAGCAAGCCCCCGTACGTCAACGACTCACCACCACACACCACCGCCACCACATCCGC
>NZ_JAIBNX010000438.1 GCF_026130045.1 Micromonospora sp. CPCC 205371 | reverse complement strand
GGGCCGCGCGGCGCGGCCGCCCACGGGCCGCGTGAACGCGCGGAGCGCGTTTACGACTGATCGGCGGACATAGCGGGCGCGCGGCGGGAGCCCGACCCCGAGCGCCGCACGGGTGTGGCGGCCGCCCTCCCACAAGCGAGCGGACCCGCAGCCCCACCCCTTCCCCCGCCGATCAAGGGCAAGCGCACGCGCTTTGATCTCTTTTTCACGTGCGTTTGCCCTCGATCGCGACGAAATTCCTTGATCGACTATCGCTGGGCAAGGAAATAGTGGCGCTCACCCCATAGGGTGCGCTCTATGGCAACGCTCCAACCGTGGCACCTGGCGGTAGCAGCGTGCGTTTTCCTCGTCACAGCAGCCGTCCTCGTAGGGGTCGGCCTCATGTCGATCAGGCGACAACGATAAACGGATGAGGCCCTCGAAATCCCAGGTCGCCGCCGCGGCCGGCCGCACCATCCCGGACGTGATCCGCGACGATCTTGCCGTGCTCTTCTGCGGGATCAACCCGGGCCTTTACTCAGGCGCGACCGGCCACCATTTCGCCCGACCGGGCAACCGATTCTGGCCAGCGCTGCACCTGGCCGGCTTCACCCCGCGCCAGCTCAACCCGGCTGAGCAGGCAGAACTGCTGGCGTACGGGCTGGGGATCACGAACCTGGTGGCTCGGGCCACCGCGCGCGCCGACGAGTTGTCGACGGCTGAACTTGTCGAAGGCGGCCAGATCCTGGCCGCCAAGGTGGCCCGGCACCGGCCCCAGTGGGTGGCGGTGGTGGGTGTGACCGCGTACCGGACGGCCTTCGCGCGGCCGAAGGCTACCCTCGGACGGCAGGCTATGGGGCTCGGGCCGGCGGGGCTATGGGTACTGCCCAATCCGAGCGGGCTCAACGCGCACTTCCAGCTCGACGCGCTGGCGGCCGAGTTTGCCGCGCTGCGCGCGGCGGCGAGCTAGGCCAAGCATCAGCTTCGGCAGATCCTGCGCCGGCTCACCCCCACCGGCCCAGGCTGAACCAAGGCACGGCAGGGCAAGGCGCCCTGCGGCTGCGCACAGCGCAGCCCGGCAACATCCGGCGCCGCGCCGCGCCGCGGCGTTGCCAGGCCCTGCGCATCGCGACGTCGATCAAGGAGAACCGCATCGATCAAGGGCAAACACACGCGGAAAAGCGATCAAACCACGTGCATTTGCCCTTGATCGGCGAGGAGGGGGC
>NZ_JAIBNX010000437.1 GCF_026130045.1 Micromonospora sp. CPCC 205371 | reverse complement strand
CGCGTCGATCAAGGGCGAGTGCACGTGGTTCGATCTCTTTTCCGCGTGCGTTTGCCCTTGATCGATGCAAACGCCCTTGATCGGCGACGTGCCACGTCGCGTTCGCGGCGGGCACAGCAGCCGCGCTGCGGGCCGCCGGCTTCTCGACCGTGGAGGCCGCAGTGCGGCCGCGGGCCCCGCAGGACAGGTCCCGGTTACGTGCCACAAAAGCGTGCATTCCGCCGTGGCGGGCGCGGGGACGCGACCATAGATGCATGACAACGTGGAAGTGGGCGGGGCCCACATAGCTGACGCGGCGCCCGCACTGGTCGACAATGGCCGCTGTGTGGGGCGATGGGCTGGGCGGCGGGAATCCGCGCTGGGTGGTGGCCGAACAGGTGGCCGACGCGGCCCGCCATCGATATCCGGCGGACGTGCTCGCGGTTGGGGTACACGGGTCTCTGGCCCACGGCGACGACACCGACACCAGCGACGTTGACATGATCGTGGTCACCTACCGGCCGGGCAGCGGGCCGCGGCCGGTGACCCGGAGGGTCGATGGGGTACTCGTCGACCTGAGCGTGATCGGCGCCGACCAGTACCTGCAGCACGCGCGCACCCTGTCGACGTCGTGGCCGCTGGCCGCCGACCGGTACATGACGACGAAGCCGATCCACGATCCGGACGCCTGGCTGGAGCAGCTACGCGACACCCATCTGAGCCGGCTGGCGGACGCACGGCCGGCGGAGTTCAGCACGCTAGCGCGCGAGGCGTGGTGCCGGGCCGCCTCGGCGCACGCCCGCGCGATCAGGCTAACCCAGTGGTACGACACCGACACCGCGATGCTGATGATCGGCGAGGCGCGGTTGAGCGCGTCGATGGTGGTGGGGCTGCTATCCCGCACGTACTTCCGCAACAGTGCCGACGCGGTCAAACGCACGGGTCTGGCGGGCGCGGACATGACCGAGTTGGGGTCAGTGCTGCGCGCCCAATCCGACGACCTGGCCGCGCGCGGACGTCCGGTCGACGCGACCGTCGGCGACTTCTTCGACTAGCGCGAGGCACGCCTCCGCCGCGGAGTGACCCCGCGGTCCCGCGAAGAGTGCGGCGTCCGCGGTACGTGCGGGCCACAGCTTGCCCGGCGTCGCGGTCACGGCGTGGTGGCGGCGTGGCGGCGGCGGACGCCGCCGGCGTACGGATCTCGGCGTTTGGAGGCGCGAGGCGGACGGATCGCCGCCTGGCGGCCGTCGGGGCGCGGGTCCCCCCCCCCG
>NZ_JAIBNX010000436.1 GCF_026130045.1 Micromonospora sp. CPCC 205371 | reverse complement strand
CCGCGTCACCATCGAACCCACCACTGCCTGACCAGCCACCACAGCACCATTTTCGACTGATCGGCGGGAGAGGGGCGCGGGGAGAGGGCGCGCGGCGGGGAGAGGGGCGCGGGGAGAGGGGCGCGCGGGCGCGCCGCCGCGCAGCGGCGGGGGCAGCGCGGGCGCGAGGGGTTGCGGATCGGGGGGGCATCTGCTTTGGTCTATGTCTGGCTTTGGTTACTTTGTGGAGGTGGATCTAGGTGAGGGTGGGTACGCGGGGTGTGGTCGCGCTTGTGGTGCTGTGTGCGGCTGCGGCGGTACCCGCTGTCGCTGAAGGGGAGGCGGCGCCTGCCGTGTCCGCCGCGGCCGCGCCCACGGCGGACGCCCGCTCCGTCACGCTCGTCAGTGGCGATCGTGTCACCGTCACCGCCGGCGACAAGGCCACCGTGACGCCCGGCGAAGGGCGTGACGATATGCCGTTCGTGACTCGGCGAGACGGCCGCCACCTGCATGTGATTCCGGCCGATGCGCTGCCGCTGCTGCGGGCGGGCGACCTGGATTCGCGGCTGTTCGACGTCACGACGCTGTTTGAGTTTGGCTATGACGGGCAGGCCGAGTTGCCGCTCATTGTCACCTACGACGGGACCGACGCGCGGGCCCGGGGGCGTGAGCGGGTGGCCGAGGGCGGTGCGCGGGTCGTGCGGGATCTGGCGCCGGTCGAGGGGCACGCCGTCGCGGCGCACACCGGCAATCTCACCGACTTTTGGTCGACGTTCACCGTTGGTGGGCCGGCCGAGCGGCGCATGACGATTGGCGTCGACGCGATCTGGCTCGACGGGGTAAGGCAGCCGGCGCTGGCCGAGAGCGTGCCGCAGGTCGGGGCGCCGGCGGCGTGGGCGGCGGGCTTCGACGGCACGGGCAGCACGGTCGCGGTGCTTGATAGCGGTGTGGACGCGGGTCACCCGGATCTGGCGGGCCGGGTGACCGCGCGGCAGAACTTCACCGCGGGCGCCGAGGACGACAAGGACCGCACCGGTCACGGCACGCACGTGGCGGCGACGGTGGCCGGTGCCGACGGTGTGGCGCCGGGCGCCCGGCTGCTCGACGGCAAGGTGTGCGTGGTCGGCGG
Source organism: Micromonospora sp. CPCC 205371 (assembly GCF_026130045.1). Taxonomy (GTDB): domain Bacteria; phylum Actinomycetota; class Actinomycetes; order Mycobacteriales; family Micromonosporaceae; genus Phytohabitans. Next base: position 150 of record NZ_JAIBNX010000436.1, on the reverse strand, counting down.
GTGCGCCGAGTCGTGGATCATCGCCGGGATGGAGTGGGCGGCCGCCCAGGGCGCGACGGTGGCGAACCTCAGCCTCGGCGGCCCGGACACGCCCGGCCTAGATCCTGTCGAAAAGGCGGGGCAGGCCCTGACCGGCACGCTCTTCGTGGG
>NZ_JAIBNX010000435.1 GCF_026130045.1 Micromonospora sp. CPCC 205371 | reverse complement strand
CCCCCGCGCGGCGCCGCGGCCGGGCGCGGCGGTCGCGGGACGCTAGCGGAGCACGGTCCAGGCGGCCAGGGCGGCGATCAGGGTCGCTGACAGGAGCGCCGTCACCAAGCGACCGCGTGCGCCCGTCAGCAGCCGCCCCACCAGCGTCCCACCGCCCGCGATCACCAGTTGCCAACTCGCCGACGCCAAGAACGCGCCGAGGACGAACATCGCCTCACCGGCCACGCTCTGCCCGTCCGACGCCTGGCGACCCAGTACCAAAGCTCCGAAGTAGACGATCGTCATCGGGTTGAGCACGGTGAGGCCGAGTAGCCCCATGAACGCCCGTAACGGTGTCGCTAGGCCCGCATCGGACCGGGCGGCCCGAGCCGGGTCACGATGGTGGCGCAGCGCGGTGACCGCCGTGTACGCGGCGAGCCCTAGCAGCACCACTGCCGCCGCCCAGCGCATCGGGCTCGCGATCGGCTCGATGAGACCGGCGAGGGCGGCGCCACCGATCACCGCCACCGCGGCGTACACCCCATCCGCCGTCGCCACGCCCAGCGCGGCCGCGGCACCGATCCGGAACGACGTCCGGGCAGCCAGCCCCATGATCAGAATCGCGATGGCGCCCACGGGCACGGCCACGCCGTACCCAGCGATCACGCCATCGACGAACCCCCCGATCACGACCGGAAGGGTGGGATCGCAGCCGGCCGCGTGCCGCGCTGCTGTCGCGCGCCGGTCATGGCGGCGACAACAGAAGCACGGGGCGAAGGCTCGATCATCCCCCGCATACTGCATATCCCTGGCCGCGCGGAGCCCCCGGTTTCCCCCCCCGGGCCCCCAGGCCGCCGGGACGGGGCGCGCCAGCTTCCCGCACCCGTGTAAAGGATGCGTCAAGGTCTTGTCGAAACGGCACGTTCGATGTGCGGTGGGAGGATGGTCCGGTTTCGTGTCCTGGGCCCGCTGGAGATCGACACGATCGACGGCCGGCCCCTTCGGCTCACCGCTACGAAGCCCCGCACGTTGCTCGCCCTGCTCCTGCTGCACGCCAACGAACCGGTCAGTGCCACCGTGCTGACCGACGCGCTCTGGCCGCTGAAGCCACCCCGGACCGCGGCCACCGCGCTGCGCACCCACATCTGGGCACTGCGCGGTTCGCTGGGGATCACCGGCCTGACGGCCGGACCCAACGGGTACCGGATCGAGGTGGCCGAAGGCGACCTGGACCTGCTGGTCTTCGAGGCCCTCGCGCGGGCGGGCCGCCGGGCCGCGGCGCGCGGCG
>NZ_JAIBNX010000434.1 GCF_026130045.1 Micromonospora sp. CPCC 205371 | reverse complement strand
GAGGACCTGCGCCCGTGTGCGGCCGAGGTGCGCCGCCTCGTCGGCGAGTTGCGCCCCCCCGCCCTCGACGACGGCCTCGAAGCGGCCCTGCGCGGCGAATGCCGCCGGCTCAGCAGTCCCGGTTTCAGCGTCCGGCTGCACGTCGACCAGCCGCTGGCCGACCTGCCAGCCGCCGTCGAGGTGGCCGCCTACCGCATCGTCGCCGAGGCGGTGACGAACGCGGCCCGCCACGCGCACGCCGCCGGCTGCGTGGTCACCGTCGCCCGGCCCGGCCCACTGGTGATCGAGGTGACCGACGACGGCGCCGGTCTCACCGCCGCAGCTCCGCGCCGCGCCGGCTCCGGCGGTGGCGTCGGCCTGAGCTCGATGCGGGAACGGGCCGCCGAACTCGGCGGCTCCTGCGAGGTCACGGCGGCACGCCCGCACGGCACGACCGTGGTCGCGCGGCTGCCACTGCACCTCGCCACACCGGTCGTCGCCCCGCCGGCCGAGGTGGCGGCGTGAGTTCCGTGTCGGTGCTCGTCGTCGACGATCACCCGATCGTCCGGCGAGGCCTGCGCACGCTGCTGGAGACCGAGACGTGGGTGTCGGCGGTACACGAGGCGGCGACCGCCGCGGAGGCGCTGCGAGCGGCCGTAGAGTCCCAAGTGGACGTCGTCGTCATGGACGTGTCGCTGCCCGATGGCGACGGCGTCGAGGTGACCAGCCGGATTCTGCGTGCCCGGCCCAGCGCCCGCGTCCTGATGCTGAGCATGAACGGCGACGACCCCTTGGTGGCCCGGTCGCTGCGGGCCGGCGCACGCGGCTACCTGATCAAGGAAACCGACCCCACGGTCGTCGTGGACGCCTTGCGCACGGTCGCCGGCGACGGCGTGGTCCTCGGTCCGGGGATCGGCCACGCGCTCCTCGACGGCCTGCGCGCGCGGACCCGGTCGCTCCCGGCACCATTCGACACGCTCACCCCGAGGGAGCACGACATCCTGGCCGGCTTGGCCGGCGGCGACAGCAACGTCCGGATAGCGAGGCGCCTGGGCGTCAGCGAGAAGACCATCCGCAACCAGATGTCCGCACTGTTCGTGAAGATCGGCGCCCGCGACCGCTTCCAAGCCGCCCTACTGGCCCGCGACGCCGGCATCCCCACACCCACGACCTGACCCCCGCCGCGCCACCCGCGCCGCCCCCGCCACCCGCGCCGCCCCCGCCACCCGCTCCGCCGCGCGCCAGCCGCCGCGCGCCAGCCGCCACTTTCCGTCGGTCAAGGGCGAACGCACGTGGTGTGGTCTCTTTTCCGAAGTCGGGTCGTAGCCATGGCGGTCTGTGGGCCAAGGGG
>NZ_JAIBNX010000433.1 GCF_026130045.1 Micromonospora sp. CPCC 205371 | reverse complement strand
CAAGGGCGAATGCACGTGGTTGGATCTCTTTTCCGCGTGCGTTTGCCCTTGATCGATGCGAATCTCCTTGATCGGCGACGCGTCAGGCGGCGGCGATCAGCTCCTGAGCGGTCTGGGCGGCTCGCTCTACGGGTATGGCGAAGCCGATGCCGATGGAGCCGTTACCCTCCAGCGTGGCGATGGCGGTGTTCACGCCGACCACCTGGCCGCGGGAGTTGACCAGCGGGCCACCAGAGTTGCCCGGGTTGATGGAGGCGTCGGTCTGCACAGCCGTCTGCCGCGTCGTCCCGCCGAGCCGGACCTCGCGGTTGACGGCGCTGACAATCCCGGCCGTGACGCTGCCGGACAGCCCGAGCGGCGAGCCGACCGCCAGCACCTGCTCGCCGACCCGCAGGTCGGTGGTGCGGCCGAGGGTCAGCGGGCGCAGCCCGGCGACGTCGGTGACCTTGATGACGGCGATGTCCGCGCGAGCGTCCCGGCCAACCAAGCGGGCGGGGTGCGACTTACCGTCCTGGCCGACGATCCGGATCGTGCCTCCCCGGGTGACCACATGGCTGTTCGTGATGATGTGACCCTGGTCGTTGAGGACGAACCCAGATCCCGATGAGCCCTCGTCGTCCGCGGTCACCTCGATGGAGACCACGCCGGGTAGCACCTGCTCGGCGGCGGCGACCATTATGTCGGGAAGGGCACCGTCGGCTCCCACGGTGCGAGGCTGCCCGCCCGGGAACCCCGACGCGTTGGCGGCGTACCAGCCGGCAGCGCCCCCGAACCCGGCCGCGACCACAGCGATCATCAGCCCGGCGAGGACCAGCCGGGGACCCCGACTCCGGCTCCGATTCTGGACCGGCCCAGGGTCGTCCCAGAGCGAGCCGGGAGGCAGGTCGGCACGGTGCCGCGGGTACCCGCGCGTTCCCCCGCCGAAGCCCTGGTCCTGGCGGTCCTGGGTGGGGTAGCCCGTTTCCGGGTAGGCCCGGTCGGAGTAGCCGCGCGCGGCGTACCGCTGGTCGGTGTACTCCTGGTCGTCGGGGTACTCCTTGGCCGCGTAGGCCTGATATTGCGGGTACCGCGGATCGGGCTCGTCCAACCCCAGCACGCTGGTCATGACCCCAGGTACGGATCAATCGACCGTTTCGGTTCACACGTCGTTTGTGCTCGCTCGGCCCGGGCGCACCGAAGCGACCGCGCCGTCCGGCGCTCCTCCTTGCTCGACTTCGCAATCGACACTGCGGCGCAGGCCCGCCGATCAAGGAGAACCGCGTCGATCGAGGGCAAACGCACGTGGAAAAGCGATCGAATCACGTGCGTTTGCCCTTGATCGGCGGGAGGGGGG
>NZ_JAIBNX010000432.1 GCF_026130045.1 Micromonospora sp. CPCC 205371 | reverse complement strand
GACCACCTGCCCGACCGGACGCGGCCGGTGCAGGCGGGGGGGTACGCGACCGCGGCGGCCGGCCTCGACGAGGCCGGCGGTGGGCTGCTGGCCCCGGCCCGGCCCCGCCTGGCGGGCGCGCCGACCGCGCCGCCGTCGGTGGCGGCGCTGCTGGACTGGGTGGGTCGCGAGGCGGCCTGGCTGGACGGGCAGCCCGACCGGGCGGCGGCGGGGTTCGCGCCCGGGGCGCCGCCGCTGGTCGACGGGTTGCGCCGGATCACCGCCCGGTGGGCCGCCCTCGACGGCGCCGATGTGCCGGCGCTGCCGCTGGAAGGCGACGCCCTGCCGCCCGTGCGGGCGACCCTGGCCGCGTGGGCGGGTGCCGGAGACTTCGACCAGGCCGCCGCCGCCTGGCACGACCTGGCCGTCCGCGAGGAGGTGCGCTGCCTGCTGGCCCGCGGCCTGCACGAGAGCGACCCGGCCCGGGCGGTGCCGCCGCTGCTGGCCGCCGAGGCCCTCGCCGAGCAGGCCGGCCTGGTGGTGCTGCTGGGCCGGGCGCGGCGGGCGCTGCGCCGCCATGCGGTCCGCCGCGACCAGCGCGGACCCCGTTCCGGCGGCGAGCTGACCGACCGGGAACGCGACGTGCTGCGGCTGGTGGCGGCCGGTGAGCCGACCCGCCGCATCGCCGGACAGCTCGGCATCTCAGCCGAGACGGTGGAGACACACATCCGGTCGGGCATGCGCAAACTGGGGGCTCGCACGCGCACCGAGGCGGCCGCGCGACTCGGGAGTTCAGGATGACGGGCCCGAACGATGTTCCCCGCTATGTGGTGGCCAGCGCCGGCGACGCCACGGCGGTGCTGCGGCGGCTGGCCCGCGCCGGCTGGTCGACCCGGGAAGGGTTCGCGCTGACCGACGGCGGCTGGGACCTGACCGAGTCGCGGCTGGTGCTGTACGGGCGGGTGCCCGACCTGGAGACCGTCCACCTGGTGGTGATGGCGGCCGCCCGCGGCGCCGGCGTCGTGGCGATCACCGACGCGGCCGGCGAGGTGGGGCGGGCCCTGGTGGCCGATCTGGGCCGGCTCGGCCCGGTGTACCGGGCCGTCGACGCCGAGCCCGAGCCGGGCGACGACGACCTGGTGGGGCAGCTGCTGCCGGAGCAGCGGGCGCTGCTGGAGCGGCTCGCGAACGGCGAGACGATAGCGGCGGCCGCGGCGGCCGAGTTCTTGTCGCTGCGCACCGCTAATCGCCGCATCGCCCAGGCCCGCCAACTGCTGGGCGTCCGCACGACCCGCGAGGCCGTCCTGGCATACCTCCGCGCCCGCCGCTAACCGGCCGCCGCGGGCGCGCGGCGGGCTTCTCCGCGCGGGCGGGCTCTCCGCGCGGGCGGCTGCTCCGCGCGGGCGGCTCTCGGCGCGGGGGGCTCTCCC
>NZ_JAIBNX010000431.1 GCF_026130045.1 Micromonospora sp. CPCC 205371 | reverse complement strand
CGCCGATCAAGGGCGAATGCACGTGCTTGGATCTCTTTTCCGCGTGCGTTCGCCCTTGATCGATGAAGATCTCCTTGATCGGCGGCAGCTGAGGCGCTGTCGCGTCGGGCCGGCGCGGCGACTGACGGACGGCGCGCGAGCACGGACGGCGCCCGAGCACGGGCAGCGCCCGAGCACGGGCAGCGCCCGAGCACGGGCAGCGCCCGAGCACCAGCGGTGCGCGCGACCCACGGACGGACCGCGCGCTGGCGGGGCGGGCAACGCCCTCGCCGCGCCCCGCGGCGATCAAGGGCATTCGTGTCGATCAAGGACAAAAGCCCGCGGAAAAGAGATCCACCCACGTGCATTCGCCCTTGATCGGCGGAGAGAGGCGGCGCCCGCGGCGCGGCGCCCGCGCGGCGCGGGGCGGGGCGGGGCGGGGCGGGGCGGGGTGCGGGGCGTTAGGGGGTGAGGACGGGAGTCAGGGCGGGGTTGTCGATGTTGGCGGCCAGCAGGCGGGCCGCGTTCAGGGCGGCGCTGTCGCCCAGCCGGTACCGGTGCACGTGCGCCCGCACAACGAGTTCGCGCAGGTCGCAGCGGGCCGCGAGCGACCACAGCGCGTCGGCGAACCGGCGGGCGCGGTCGTGGTCGCCACGGGCGAGGGCGGCTGCCGTCGCGGCGTCCAGCACGTACCCGTGTACCCACTGGTACCGGTCGGGCACCCGGTTGCAGCGCTGTGCCGCCTCATCGAGCCAGGCGCCCGCGCTCGCCGGATCGCCCCGTCCGGCGTGCAGCAGCGCGAGGCCGCGCCCGGCCATCCCCTCCCAGCATGGGTCGCCGAGCTGGCACGCGAGCGACCACGCCCGCTCCAGCCCGTCGGCGGCGCCGTCGAGGTCGCCGTCGCGCAGGTCCAGCTCGGCGCGCAGCGTCTGTGGCCAGGGCAGGAATGCCATCCACCGCTGCTGGTGCACCAGGTCCAACGAACGCGCCAGCGCGGCCGCCGCCTGGCTGCGCTCGTCGCGCAGCAGGTGCGACCTGGCCAGCACACCGGCCGACCACGCCTCCTGCCGCTGGTCACCGCAGCTCCGGGCCAGCTCGACCGACTCGCCGAGCTGGGTCAGCGCCGCCGGGTAGTCGGCCGCGTCGGAGGCGCTCATGCCGCGGATGGCGAGCACGGCGGCCAGTTCAGCGTCGGTCTCGGCCAGCTCTTGCGCCTGGGCGAGCCACGCGTCGGCGGTACGCCTGCGGCCAGCCTGGACCTCGACGAAGCCGAGCTCGCGTCGGGCGGTGACCGCCGTGGCGCGCTCGCCGGAGCGGGCGGCGACCTCGACCGCCTCCCGCAGCACGACGGCGCCTTCGTTGTCGCGGCCCCGCACCGCGTGCACGAGCGCCGACCCCAGCGCGGCCAGCGCCCGCGCCTGGAGCGCGGTGTCGCGGCAGCG
>NZ_JAIBNX010000430.1 GCF_026130045.1 Micromonospora sp. CPCC 205371 | reverse complement strand
CGGCCGCCGGGGGGGCGCCGGCCGGGGCGTGCGCCAAGGGGGGCGTGCCGGTGCGGGCCAGCCCGAGCCCGTGGCGGCCGGCCTCCGCGGCCGGCGCCGCCTGGACTGAGCGACCCGCCGACGAAGTCGCCGCGTGGCGCGAGGGAAGGCGGCGCCTTTCAGGCCGCGGGGCCCGCGCGAGCGAAGCGAGTGCCAGCCAGCACGGCTCGAAGCAGGGCGCGCTCGCCGCCGAGTGGCTGCGCGGGTGGGTTGGCGCGGCCTGCGAGCAGGAGCCCGCCCTTGTCGGGCCGTCCAAGGGGTATCTGGAGCGCCGGCTGGCCGCCATCGCGGCCGGCGAGTTGGGTGTCCTGGTCCACCACAGCGACCTGCTGGCCGATCCGGAATGAACCCGGACGACCGGCTCCACGTATGAGGCGTCATGGGGCGAACGGTGTGGGCGTGGGTTCGGATGCTGGGCGGGCTGGCCATCCTCGGGCTGTTGGGGTGGCGGCTGGGCACCAGCGCGTTCGTCTCCGGGCTGCATGTGATCGACGGCGGCACGCTGCTCGCCGCCTGCGGGATCGGGCTGCTGACCACGGTGTTCAGCGCGTGGCGCTGGCGGCTGGTGGCGCGCGGCCTCGGCATCCACCTGCCGCTGCGCACGGCGGTCGCTGACTACTACCGGGCGCTGTTCCTCAACGCCGCCCTGCCTGGCGGAATCCTCGGTGACGTGCACCGGGCGGTCCGGCACGGTCAGGATGCCGGTGACGTGGGCCGGGGCGTCCGGGCGGTGGTGCTGGAGCGTACCGCCGGGATGGTGGTGTTCGTCGTCGCCGGGTTGGGGCTGCTGCTCGCGCTGCCGTCATCGTTGCCACCGTTGACCCGCCTGCTGCCCGCCCCGATGCACACCGGCGTGGTCGCGCTCGTGATCGTGGGCGCCGTCGCGGGGCTGCTCGCCTGGTCCCGGCCGTGGCGGGGCGCGTCGCGGTGGGCTCGCGGCCTGCGTACCAGCCTGGTCGACGTGCGGCGCGGCCTGTTCTCCCCCACCACCGGGCCGGGCGTGGTGCTCGCGTCCGCGATCGTGCTGGCGGGGCACCTGGCGACGTTCCTGGTCGCGGCCCGGGCCGCCGGCTCGACGGCACCGCTGACGACGCTCGCGCCGCTGATGGTGCTCGCGCTGCTCGCGATGGTGCTGCCGCTGAGCGTGGGCGGCTGGGGGCCGCGCGAGGGGGTCACCGCGTGGGCGTTCGGTGCGGCGGGGCTGAGCCCGTCGCTGGGGCTGACCATCGCGGTCGTGTACGGGGTGCTGGCGTTCGCGGCCAGCCTGCCGGGTGCCGCCGTGCTGCTGTACAGGTGGCGGGCCGCCGCCCGCACCCGCGCGGCGTCGCGATTGGTGGCGGCACAGGCGAGCGCGGCAGCGCCGGCGAGCGCGGCGGCATCGGTGAGCGCGGCGGCGGCCGAC
>NZ_JAIBNX010000043.1:44462-46967 GCF_026130045.1 Micromonospora sp. CPCC 205371 | reverse complement strand
GGTCGGTGGTGATGCCCCGCCGGAGCGGGCGGGCCCGCGGTTGGCCGGTGGAGAGGCCGGCGGCGGCCGGCACCGGCGGGCCCACCGCCTGGCGTGCGACGTCTTCGGGCAGCACGGAGAGCACGTCGCAGAACACGCGGGCGCGGGGGATGTCGATGTGGCCGGTGCGGAGGGCGGCGTAGACGTCGGGGAGGCGTTCGACCACGTCCAGGGCGAGGGTGAGTTGTTCGCCGGCGGCGCGGCGGGTCCAGCACAACGCGGCGCGTACCTCGTCGTCTGGATAGCGGCTGAGCTCTGTCCGCCAGGTCTTCGGGGATCACCAGCCTCTCGATCACATGTTCGATTCTATCGAAACCCGCCGACATCCGTTGCCCCACAACGGCTCTGCCGCCAGGCCGGCGCGCCAGGCGCCTGGCGCTCAAGGTAACGGCACATCAGACGGCACGCTCGGTTACTTGAGGTGCGACTGGACACGGTGGATAGTGGGCCTCCCGGACATGTCGCTGTATCCACGATGGGAAGCGCCGAGATGCTGACCAGACGGTTCCTCCTGAGTGTCGTCGCGTTGCTCGCCGCCGTGGCCACCGCGCCCGGCCCGGCCGGTGCCGCGCCCGGGGGAGCGGCCCGGCTCAGCTTCCCCGCCGAGATCACCTTGCCGCTTACCGCCGATGCCAAACGGGTGACGATCGCGACGAGGGTTCCGGACGACACACCGCTGCCGTCGCCGGTCGACGCACGCCTCACGCTGGATCTGGCCGACCTTGCGGGCGTGGCGACAGTGACGCCGGAGGGCGCCGGATGGAGCTGCGACAACAGCGGCACCACGCTCGTCTGCCTCGCGAGCGGCTGGCTCCCGAGCGCCATCGATATCGACTTCGCTCCGGCGCCAGGCGCGAAGCAGGGCGACAGTGGGCAGATGCGGCTCACATTCGCCGTTCCCGGCCTGAAGCCCGCGACAGGCTCGATGACCATCGCGACGGCATCGATTGTCGACCTGGCCGACGCGTCCCCTCAGCTGTCGCTCTCAGGCGTTCCCGGCGACGACATCACGTGGCCAGTCCGGGTGCGCAACGCCGGCCAGGTGACCATCGACGGGGTCGTGGCGTTCTTCATCCGTCCTTACCGGGTGCGATTCCACGAGCGGCACGGCAACTGCGAGTATGCGGTGGGGTTCTATGGCCGGGCGGAGTACGCCGCCTGCCGGTTCGACAGCGCGAACGTCCCGCCCGGGGCCACGTTCGAGGTCAGCCCGGTGCCGCCGATGCGCATCGCCGCGGACGCCGCTGGCGGCGATGCGGTGCCCGTGGTCGTGTGGTACACGTCGTTCGACTGGGCGAAAGACCGCGAGCGGTGGGAGAACGACCACACCAACGGCTTCACGCCCGGCACCGGCCCTCCGCTCCGGCTGGTCGAGGCGGCGGGTCTGCGCGCTGGCAGCCAGACCGAGCCCGACCGCGACAACAACTGGGGCAGTATGCGCGTGACGGTCGACGCGGTGACGAAGGCGGACCAGGCGGCGGTGCCCGCGACGATCACCGGCCGGGTCGGGGAGCACGTCACGCTGCGGCTCGGCAACCACAACTACGGGCCCACGTCCGTCGACTGGAGCGATCCACAGGACGAGCCGGCGGTGTTCCTGCAGGTCACCGTGCCACCCGGAGTGACGGTGACGGCGGCCGCGATCAACTGTCGGGCGACCAAGCCGGAGCCGCCAGAGCCGTCCTTCGTGCCCGGTGCCGCTGAGTACGTGTGCGGTGACGGGTCGGTCCATCCCGCCGGGGAGACGATTTGGTTCGAGATGACGTTCCGGATCAACCGCAAGGTGCCGGGCGCCGAGGGGCGGCTCGCGATCAGAGGGTTCCCCGACCTTCCGAGTCCGGGCTCGTGGGACCCGAATCCGGGCAATGACACCGCGCCGTTGAAGGTGCGGGTGCTGGGCGGCACCAGCGGCGGCGGGTCGGCGGGCGGCCTGCCCATCACCGGCGCCGGCGCAGGCACGGTGGGCGTCGGCCTTGTCGTGCTTGGGATGCTCCTGGTGTTGGCCGCCCGGCGCCGCGCTACTGGCGGAGGATCATGACGCCGCGGGGCTCCAGAATCAGGTTCTGACCGACCTCGACGCGGGCGCCGGTCAGCAGGTCGACGCCGCCCACCCGGGCGGGCACCTCGACCGGTACGGCGTTGTGGTTGAGCAGAAACAGCAGGCGCGTCCCGTCGGGGGCGACCCGCGTGGCGGTCTCCAGGTCAGGCACGTCCGGGTACGGGCCGGACAGGCCGTGCCGGTCGAGCACCTGGCGCATCACCCAGGAGACGCCCGCCTGGTCGAGACCGGCAGCGACGTACCAGCCTTCGCCGTCGCCGTACGCGTTTCGGGTGACGGCGGGCGTGCCAGCGTAGAAGTCGGCCTGGTACTCGCCGACCACCTCGGCGCCCTGTGGGATCACGAGTTCGAACAGCAGGCGCCGCACCGCGCGCGCGGCGGCCGGGGGGCGCCGGGGGGGGGCCTCC
>NZ_JAIBNX010000043.1:22352-44452 GCF_026130045.1 Micromonospora sp. CPCC 205371 | reverse complement strand
CGCCCGGGGGGGAACGCGGAGTCGAACGAGGGGCCGCCCCGGGAGGACCAAGCCGCAGAGCCGTACCGGGTTGACGACCTCCGGTCCGCGCGCGTCCCACTCGTCGACGCGTATCCCCATCAGCGCGCCGAGCGGGCCCGGCACGTCCATGAGGAAGGCGTTGTCGTGCTCGTCGACACGTCCACTGAGGAACGTCGTCACGACGGTGCCGCCGCGGGTGGCCACCTCTTCGAGCCGCTGTGCGATGTCGCCCTTGAGCATGTGCAGCGCGGGCGCGACCACGACGTCGTACTGGGACAGGTCGGCGGTCACGGGCACCGCGTCGACGTCGACGCCGGCGTCCCACAACGCTTGGTGGTACGCCAGGACGACCGGCTGGTACTTCACGTACCGGGATGGGCCGTCAGAGATCTCCAGCGCCCACCAGCTGTCCCAGTCGAACAGGATCGCCACCCGGGCCGGCGTGCGGGCGCCGAGGACCGCGTCGCCGAGCCTGTCGAGTTCGGCGCCCAGCTCGGCAACCTCGCGGAAGACCCGGGTGTCGTCGCGTCCACTGTGACCGATGACGGCGCCGTGGTACTTCTCGCTGGCGCCGCGGGATGCGCGCATCTGGAAGAACAGGACGGCGTCGGCGCCGTGCGCGACCGCCTGCCAGCTCCACAGTCGCATGACCCCGGGGCGCTTGAGGGGGTTGACGTCGCGGCAGGCGGTGAAGCTGGGCGTCTGCTCCATGAGCCAGAACGGCTGGCCGTCTTTGAGCCCGCGCATCAGGTCGTGCGTGAATGCCATGCGCGCCTGGGACGTGTCGTCGGGCGGGTAGTTGTCCCAGGACGCGAAGTCGAGGTGCGGCGCCCAGCGATGGTAGTCGAGCCCACGGAACATGCCCATGAAGTTGGTGGTGACGGGCACGTCGACGCTGGACTCGCGGATGGCGTTCTTCTCGTCCAAGTAGTTGGCGAGCATGGCGTCGGACATGAAGCGCATGTAGTCGAGCGTGATGCCCTGGAAGGCGGTGTGGTCGGGCCCGCGCCAGTGCTCGGTCAGCGCCGAGGGCGGCTCGATCTCGTCCCAGTCGTAGAACGTGTGCGACCAGAACCTGGTGTTCCAGGCGGCGTTGAGCCCGTCGAGGCCCTCGTACTTCTTGCGCAGCCAGTCGCGGAAGCCGGCCGCGCACAGGTCGCAGTAGCAGGCTCCGCTGTACTCGTTGCCGACGTGCCAGGCGACGACGGCCGGGTTGCCGGCGTACCGGGCGGCGCGGCGGCGGGCCATCTCGGCCGACAGCCGGCGGAAGACCGGGGAACTCGGGCACGAGTTGTGCCGCCCGCCGAAGCGGTGCTTGCGGCCTTCGAAGTCGACGCGGGTGATTTCGGGGTGCGCGCGTGCGAGCCACGCCGGGTGTGCGGCGGTGCCGGTGGCGAGGCAGATCTGCCGGCCTTCGTCGGCGGCGCGCTCGACGACGCGGTCCAGCGTCGTGAAGTCGTACACGTCTTCGGCGGGCTGAGTGAGCGCCCAGTCGAAGACGCCGACAGTGAGCGTGTCGATGCGGGCGGTGTCGAAGAGCCGGTAGTCGTCGGTCCACACCTCCTCGGGCCACTGCTCGGGGTTGTAGTCGCCCCCAAAGCGCACCTTCATGCGGCGAAATCCTCCTGGACCTGCGTGATCATCGGCCGGCTGTTGCGCACGAACGCCATCACGAACACCGCGCCGAGCAGTGCGAGCACCGCTTCGGACGCGAGGACCGTGACGCCGGCCGCCACCAACAGTAGGCAGGCGTTGGCGAGGGTGACACCTGGCGTGCGGGCGAGGAAGTATGCGGCGAGCCGCGCGACGTCGACCGTACGGAAGCTGAACAGCGACGCGATGACGAGCGCGTTGGCGAGCCAGAGCGTCGCCGCGACCGCGATGACGACCAGCAGCGCCGCCCACCAGCCGGGCACGCCGGCCGCGCCGAAGTAGGCGAGGTTGACGCCGACGATCGCCACCCAGGCCAGCCACGGCACCCAGATCTTCAGCACCGCGCCCAGGTTGAGCCGGTACCCGCGCCAGAACCGCGCTCCCGGGTGCAGGTCGGTCAGGTCGCCGCTGCGGTGGTGGATCGCGTAGACGGCGGCGGAGACGGCGGGCGCGAGGGGCAGTGCGCAGAGCGCGGCGAGCGGCACGTTGGACGGGTGGCGGTCGAGCAGCAGTAGGGGCACGAGGCCGGGCAGCGAGGCGGCCACCAGCATCACCTCGACCACCAGCACCGTGTACACGAAGGCGGCGATCCGGGACAGCGGCCCGTCACCGAAGTGGCGGCGTGCGGCGACTGCGCTCATGAATGCTCCTGGTTCAGGCGCGACTCGTCCCACCACAGCGGCGTCTCGTCGGTGACCACCGGGGTGATCTCCACCAGTGTGACCTCATGGCGGTCGAGGGTGAGGTCGAGGTCGGCTCGGCCGGCCGCGATAGGCAGGGCGCGGTGGCTGACGGCCGGCTCAGCGGCCGCGCGAAGCGCGTCGAGCTCGCGCTCGCGCGGCGAGCGCGGCTGGCCCATATCGCACCAGGCCCGCCACGGGTTGCCGGCCTCTTCGCTGACCGACGAACGCAGTGCGAAGGCGGAGACCGCGCCGGGCAGCGGCAGGGACAGCTTGAGGGTGTGCCCGTCCTCGCGGACGGGGGCCCACGCAAGCACGGTGACGCGTCCGGTGGCGTCGCGGGTGACGAGGTGGTCGTCGCCGCGCGCGAGCACCTGGTCACCCATGCGGGCCATGAAGGCGTACAGGTGGAAGGTGGGCTTCTTGACCTGCCGGTGGGTCAGCAGCCCGAACCCGCCGTGAAACAGCGCGGTCGGGACGCCCACCTCTTCGAACATGTCGCTGAACGTCCAGTACGAGAACGAGTCCACGAGGTCGCCGCCGGCCGCTACCACGGGTGCCAGGTACGCGGCGTGGAAAGCCGTGTCGTGCACCGGGTTGTCGGGCCGGTAGGAGGAGTTGAACTCGGTGATGTGCACCGGCAGGCCGGCCAGTGGCGTGCCGCGCAGCTGCTCGCGCGGGCGGGCGAACTGAGTGAGCAGTTCGGAGGCGGGCGCGAGGGTCTGGTACACGCCGAACGGCACGTGCTGCGCGGGGCCGGACGTGTAGGCGTGCCGGCTGACGAAGTCGATCGGCACCGAGCGGGCGGTGACGAACTCGGCGAAGCGCACCATCCACTCGTCGGAACCGGGGGAGATGGCTGGCCCTCCAACCTGGAGGGACGCGTCGACCTCCTTGACGGCGTGTGCGGTCACCTCGTACAGGTGGTGGTAGGCGTCCTCGTCGGCGCCCTGCCAGAACTCCTTGAGGTTCGGCTCGTTCCACACTTCGATGGGCCACTGGCGCACCTGTTCCAACCCGTACCGGTCGACCAGGTGCGCCACGGTCGCCCGCACCAGCGCGGCCCATTCTGTCCACGATCGGGGCGGGGTGACGTTGCCCCGCCACCAGAAGACGGTCTGGTCGCCGGAGGCCAGATCTTCGGGCATGAAGCCCAGCTCCACGAACGGCGCGATGCCCAGCTCCAGGTAGGCGTCGACGACCTGGTCGACGTACGTGAAGGCGTGCCGCACGTGGCGGGCCCCGCCGTACTCGTACGGCCGGTAGACGCCGACGCCGTCGCTGAGCAGCCCGTGGCCCCGGATGTGCCGGAACCCGATCTCGCGTTGGATCAGCGCCAGGGAGTCCTGGTAATCCTTGCGCAGCGCGAGCTCGAACCGGCCGGTGCCGACGCAGGCGCGCCAGGCGTCGGGCAACCGGCCAGTCGAGTGTTCCGGAACGATGACGCGCACGGTCAGCCGTGCTCCTTCTGGTAGCGGTCGTACGCCTTCTGGACCAGCTCCATGTACTGGTCCATGTTCTTGCTCTTGAGCTCGGTCACGTAGGCGTCCCATTCGGACAGTGGACGCTGGCCGAGGATGAACTTCAGGGTCTGCTGGAAGACGTAGTCCTTGAGGCCGGTCTCCCAGAGCGTGGCCTGCTCGCGCTCCTCGTCGGTGAACGGCGCCGGCGGCGGGGTGACGAACACGGGCTGCTTGCGGGCGTTCATCACCGCCTGGAACTCCTTCTCCTCGCTGGAGAAGAACGCCTGTACCAGCTCGGGCTTGCCACCGTAGGCGAAGACGCCGTTGCCGAAGCCGAAGTCTTTCTGCAGGTGCTTGGGCGCCTGGGGGTGCAGGCCGACCATGTCCACATTGGGCGACAGCTCCGGCTGGCCGGATGCGCCCTTGACCATCGTGGTGCCTTCGACACCCAGCCGGGCGAACACTTGGCCTTCGTCGGAGTACCAGAGCCAGTCGATGAACTGCATCATGGCCACGAAGTTCTTGCTGTCCTTGGCCTTCGTAGAGATCATGATGCCGTTCTCCAGGCGGCTGGCCGGGTTGATCTCACCCATCGGGCCGATCGGTTGCGGGATCTTGACGAGCTTCGCGGCCGGGTTGGTCGCCGCGAGGTCCTTGCGGTAGTCGTTCACGAGGGTCTGCGCGTTGCTGCTGATGACGAACGACTTGCCGTTGGCCAGTTTCTGGCGCGCGATATCGTCGTCCTGCGTGAAGCTCTCCGGGTCCATCAGCTTCTCGGCGACCAGCTTGGCCAGGTACTCGACCCAGCCCTTGTACTTGTCGCTCGCGCCGGTGTAGAAGTACTTCTTCGCGTCGGCGTCCCAGGTGGCGTGCTGGTACGTCCAGCCGCCGGGCGCGCCCCACGCCGCGCCGAGCTGGCCGAAGAGCGGGCCGCCGGGCGTGGGCTTGCTCCACCGGTCGGAGAAGGGGTAGAGGGCCGGGTACGCCTGCTTCATCGCCTTCAGCATCGTGTAGACCTCGTCCCAGGTCTTCGGGATCTGGAGGTTGAGCTGCTGGAGGATGTCGGTGCGCACGGCCAGCGAGTAGTCGGCCCACGGCTTCTCGTGCACGCCCGGGAGCAGGTAGAACTTGCCGTCGGCCTGCCGGAGGGTGTCGATCTCCGGCTGTAGCTTCCACTTCTCGATCTTTTCTTTGAAGTTGGGCATCAGGTCGAGGTAGTCGCTGACCGGCAGGATGGCGCCCGAGGAGACGTACGAGTTCTCGGCCGGGTGGTACGTCTTCGGGATGATGAGCGGCGCGTCGCCGGCGCCGATCAGCACGCTGCGCTTCTGCTCGTAGTCGCTCAGCGGCACCGCGACCGGGTCCAGCTTGATGTTGGTGCGCTTGGTCAGCTCGGACCAGAACAGCCAGTCCGTCTTCAGTGGATAGTTCGGGTGGTTGTTGTACAGGACGGAGAACGTCAGCGCCTCGGTCGCCTTGAACTGGTCGCCGACGCCGTACTTCTCCATCGCGCCGACCCGCTTGCCCTCGAGGTCGCTGGATTCGTTGGAGTCGTCACCGCCGCAGCCGGCGAGGCCGAGCGCGACGAGGCCCGCGGCGGCGGCGAGAACCTGGCGCCGGGACGGTTGGTAGGCCATGGGGATTCCTTTCCGGGGGTGGGGTCATCCCTTGACGGCGCCGAGCATGACGCCGGATACGAAGTAGCGCTGGATGAAGGGGTAGACCAGGAGGATGGGCAGGGTGGTGAGCACGATCGCGACCGCCTTGACGGTGGCGCCGACCTGCAGCGCCTCCGCGCCCTCGGTCACTGCGTTGCCGCCGAACGCGGTCGAGGTGGCTCCCGCGATCAGGTTGCGCAGGTAGACGGTGACCGGCCACAACTCCTGCTTGTCCATGTAGAGGAACGCGGAGAACCAGGAGTTCCAGAACGACACCGCGTAGAAAAGCACCATCGTGGCGACGATCGCCTTCGACAGCGGCAGCACGATACGCCACAGAATCCCGTACGTGGACAGGCCGTCGACGGCCGCGGCCTCCTCCAGCTCGCTGGGAAGGCTTTCGAAGAAGGCCTTCATCACCAGCAGGTTGAAGACGCTGATCGCGTTGGGCAGGGCGATCGCCCAGACGCTGTTCTTCAACCCGAGGCTGGTGACCAGGATGTAATTGGGGATCAGGCCACCGCTGAAGAACATGGTGAACACCGCGATCCCCACGAGGAGGCCACGGCCCTTGAGTTGGGGCTTGGACAGCACGTACGCGTAACAGGTGGTGAGCACGATCGCGATGACCGTGGCCGTGAAGGTGTAGAAGAGGGTGTTGCGGTAGTTGGTCCAGAACAGCGAGTCGCTCACCACCTCCTCGTACGCCTTGAGATTGAACCCCTTGGGCAGCAGGTTCACCTTTCCAGCGACGACGTTCGCGTGGTCGCTGAACGAGCGGGCCACGATGTTGAGGAAGGGGTACAGCGTGACCACCACGACGCCGGTCAGCACGACGGCGTTGACCACCTGGAAGATGCGGTAGCCACGCGTGACCTTCTGACGCTTCACCACAGGCTCGCCCCCACTGTGCGACGGGAGATGAAGTTCGCCGACAGCACCAGCGTCAGCCCGATCAGCGCCTCGAAGAGGCCGATCGCCGCGGCGTAGCTGAAGTTGCCGGAGACGATGCCGACCCGGTACAGGTACGTGGAGATCACGTCAGCGGTCGGATAGGTCAGCGGGTTGTACAGCAGCAGGACCTTCTCGAAGCCGACCGCCATGAAGGTGCCGATGTTGAGGATCAGCAGGGTCACCATGGTCGGCCGGATGCCGGGTAGGGTGACGTGCCACGTCTGCCGCCAGCGGCTGGCGCCGTCGATCCGCGCCGCCTCGTACAGGTCGTCGTCGATGGTGGTGAGCGCCGCGAGGTAGAGGATCGTGCCCCAGCCGACGGTCTGCCAGGCCTCGGACGACACGTAGATGGTGCGGAACCAGCCGGCCTCCTGCAGGAACGCGACCGGGTCGCCGCCGGCCGCCCGGACGGCCTGGTTCACCACACCGTCGACCGACAGGATCTGCATGACCATGCCGGCGACGATGACGATGGACAGGAAGTGCGGCAGGTATGACACCGACTGTACGAACCGCTTCAGATAGCGCGTGCGCACCTCGTTGAGCATCAGCGCCAGCGCGATCGGCAAGGGGAAGCAGATCAGCAGGGTCAGCCCGCCGAGGATCAGGGTGTTGGTGAAGACTTCCCAGAACGTCGGGTCGTTCAGGAACATCTTCACGTACCGCAGGCCGACCCAGTACTCGCCGAAGACGCTGCCGCCGGGTTGGAACCGCCGGAACGCGATGATGTTTCCGAGCATCGGCAGGTACCGGAAGACGAGGAAGAACAGCAGTGGCAGGATGGCCAGCGAGTACAGCTGCCAGTCCCGCCGCAGCGCCCGCCGCCAGGTGAGCTTGGGCGGTTTGACGCGGCGGGTGGCTGCGGTGACCGCCGGCTCGGGGCGTACCGCGCCGGGTGGCGGCGCGTTCACCGTGGGTGTGCTCATAGCGTCTCCACTGTGGAATAAGTGAGCAGCCGCCGGCCGTGGCCGACCTCGCGTTCCGGTCCGACCAGTCGCAGCGGCACGGTGCCCTCGATGTCCGAGAACGAGCGGCCGAAGCGCAGCTCGACATCGCCGGGTTCGACGACGCGGCGCCCGCGGACACCGGTGAACGACGCCGCGTCGGCCGGTACCGCGAACGTCACGCGCGCGCTCTCGCCGGGCGAAAGCGCCACGCGGGCATATCCGACGAGCCGCACGACGGGGCGGGTCACCTGCGCGACCGGGTCGTGCAGGTAGAGCTGCACGACCTCGGTGCCGGCCCGCGACCCGGTGTTGGCGACCGTCACGTTCACGTGAACGTCACCATCGACCGGCCACTCCGCTGGCCCACTGGCGTCCCGCCACGCGAGCGTCGTGAAGCTCAGGCCGTGGCCGAACGGGAACGCCGGCGTCGGGTCCACAGAGGGCACGTCGGTGCGGCGGCCGAGCGGCGGCGCCAGGTAGGTGGCCGGTACGCCACCGGCGTCGCGCGGCACGCTCACCGGCAGCCGCCCCGACGGGTTCACCTCGCCGGTCAACACCTCGGTGAGCGCCTGACCGCCGCGCTGTCCGGGGAAGAAGCCACAGAGAATGGCGGACGCGCCGGCAGCGCCGGTAATCTCGGCTCCGAGTGCGTACGGCCGGCCGGCAAGCAGCACCAGCACCACCGGGGTACCGGTGGCGAGAACCGCCCGCACCAGGTCGCCCTGCACGCCCGGCAGGTGCAGGTCGGTGGCGTCGCAGCCTTCGCCGGAGGTGCCGCGTCCGAAGAGCCCGGCGCGGTCGCCGACCGCGAGCACGCACACGTCGCTTCCGGCGGCCAGCGCGGCGGCCTCGGCGATGCCGGACGTGTCGTCGCCGGTGATGTCGCAGCCGGGCGCGTACGCCAGGTCCGGGTACGACCGGCTGAGCGCCTCGCGTAGCGACGGGATGTCGAGCCCGAGCCCCTGTTCGGGATGGCGGACGCCCACGTGCGCGGGGAACGAGTAGCAGCCGAGCATCGCGATCGGGTCGTCGGCGACCGGGCCCACCAGCGCGACCCGCATCCCGGAAGCGAGCGGCAGGACGCCGCCGGTGTTGTGCAGCAGCACAATGGACTGTCGCGCCAGGCGCAGCGCCACGTCCTGGCTGTCGGGGCTGTCGAGGTCGAGCTCGTCGACTCGATCGGGCAGGGCCTGCCAGCCGTCGTCCAGCAGGCCGAGTTCGACCTTCTGTGCCAGTACCCGACGGAGCGCCCGGTCGATGAGCGACTCATCGACGGCGCCGGACTTGACGGCCTCGATCAATGGGGTGCCGAAGGCATCCGCATTGGGCAGTTCGACGTCGATGCAGGCGGGGAGCGCGGGCGCCGCGGCCTCC
This sequence comes from Micromonospora sp. CPCC 205371, assembly GCF_026130045.1. Taxonomy (GTDB): domain Bacteria; phylum Actinomycetota; class Actinomycetes; order Mycobacteriales; family Micromonosporaceae; genus Phytohabitans. The sequence continues at coordinate 35,702 of NZ_JAIBNX010000043.1, read as the reverse complement.
GCGCCGTCGGCCGCGACGCCGTGCAGGCTCTCCAGGAACCGGATCGCGAAGTAGTCGGACACCACGGTGCCGGTGAAGCCCCACTCGTCGCGCAGCAGCGCGGTCAGCAGCTCCGGGTCGCCGGCGACGGGGACGCCGTCGATCTCGGCGTAGGAGTTCATCACCGAACGCGCCCCGCCGAGGCGCAGCGCCATCTCGAACGGCGGCAGGATCACGTCGGCCAGCTCGCGCCGCCCCATGGACACGGGCGCGTGGTTGCGCCCGCCGCGCGAGGCCGAGTACCCGGCGAAGTGCTTCAGGGTCGCGACCACGCCCGCGTCTTCCAGGCCGCGCACGTACGCCGCGCCCACGGTCCCGACCAGGTACGGGTCCTCGCCGATCGTCTCTTCCGTGCGGCCCCACCGGTAGTCGCGGGTCACGTCGAGCACCGGCGCGAGGCCCTGGTGCACACCCGCCGCCCGCATGGCGCGGCCGATGTGCCCGGCCATCTGCCCGACCAGGTCCGGGTCGAATGCGGCGCCCCAGCACAGCGGCGCCGGGAACGCCGTGGCCCGCCAGGCCGCGAACCCGGTCAGGCACTCCTCGTGCACCTGCGCCGGTATACCGAACCGGCTGGCAGCGACGATCTCCTCCTGCGCGGCCGCGAGCGACCGCGCGCCGCGCACCGGGTCGATCGGCGCGGTGCCGAACGGCCGGGTGAGCTGGCCGAGCCCCTGGCGGATCAGCGTGCGAAAGGACGCGCCGCCGACCATCTCGGACTGGTATGGCGCGACGCCGCCGCCGGACGCGTCCGCGCCGACCCACACGCCGACGAGCTGCGCGACCTTCTCCTCGAGCGTCATGAGCGGGATCAACGCATCGACCCGCTCCGCCGTGGACCGCTCCTGATCGCGCCAACGTGCGTCGTCGTTCACCTGGCTACCCATGCCTCCCCTTACCGGGCTTTGCCGAAAGTTTCCGCAACATGCCGGTCACATCTGACGGCAAGTTAGGCGCCTGGTCAGAGGTGTGTCAAGGGTCAGCCAGAGACGTTGATCGGTTTGTGCGTGATCCAGTGCTACAGTGACCGCCGAAACTTCCGGCGATGCTGGGTGAGATTTCGATGACGAGTTCCGCAACGATAGCGACCATCGCCGACGAGGTCGGCGTGTCCGTCACGACCGTGTCCAAGGTCCTCAACGGGCACTCCGACGTGGCGGCCGCGACCCGGGCAAGGGTCGAGGCCAGTCTGGAACGGCACCGGTACCAGCGCCGCGCCAAGCGGCGCTCGACCGGCAGCGAGCAGGTCGACCTCGTCTTCCACGAGCTCGCCGCGGCATGGGCCATGGAGATCATCCGGGGCGTCGAGTCGGTCACCGCCGCCGCCAAGGTCGATCTCGTGCTGTCCCAGCTGGGCGGCGCGCACCAGCCGCCTCAGCAGTGGCTCGACGGGGTGCTCAGCCGCCGCCCGTTAGGTGCGGTCTTCGTGCTCTGCCATCCCACGCAGTCGCACCGCCAGCAGATGGAGCGCCAGCGCATCCCGTTCGTCGTCGTCGACACCGACAGCGCGACCACCGCCTCCGTGCCCACCGTCGGCTCCAACAACTGGAACGGCGGCCTGCTCGCCGCCCGCCACCTGCTCGACCTCGGCCACCGCCGGATCGCGATCATCTCGGGGCCCGAAGACGTGCTGTGCAGCCGGGCGCGCGTCGCCGGCTTCCGGTCCGCGCACGACGAGGCGGGCATACCGGTCGACCCCGACCTCGTGCGGTACGGCAACTTCTACGTCAACGCCGGTTACGAGTACGGCCTGGAACTGCTCGGCCGCGCGGACCGCCCCACCGCCATCTTCGCCGGATCGGACATGCAGGCGATGGGGGTGTTGCGCGCCGCGCGCAAGCTCGGCCTCGACGTCCCGCGGGAGCTTTCGGTCATCGGGTACGACAACCTGCCGGTCGCCGCGTGGATCGGTCCCGCGCTCACCACCATCAACCAGCCGCTGCGCGACATGGCCGGCACCGCCACCCGGATGCTGCTCGACCTCGCGCGCGGCGTCGAGCTGTCGACCAGCCGCATCGACCTCGTGACCGAGCTCGTCGTACGCGAAACGACCGCGCCCCCCGCGGAGGCACACTGAATGGCGCTTTTCGACCTGCCGCTCGCTCAGCTGGAGCAGTACGCACCCACCATCGCCGAGCCGGACGACTTCGACCAGTTCTGGCGGTCCACACTGGACGAGGCGCGCGCCAGCAAGGTGCTGATCGACGTCCAGCCGGAGCCGACGGACCTGCGCCTGGTCGAGTCGTTCGACGTCACGTTCGCCGGGTTCGGCGGCGACCCGGTGCGCGCCTGGTACACCCGGCCCGCCGGCGTCGACGAGCCGCTGCCCGCCGTCGTGGAGTATCTCGGGTACGGGCGCGGGCGCGGGCTGCCGCACGAGCGGCTCACGTTCGCCGCGGCCGGATACGCGCACCTGCTCATGGACAGCCGGGGCCAGGGTGGCCAGTACGGTACCGGCGGCGACACCCCTGACCCGCACGGCAACGCGCTCGGCGGCCCCGGACCGATGACCCGGGGCATCCTGTCGCCGCCCGACTACTACTACCGGCGTCTGATCACCGACGCGGTGCGCGCCGTCGAGGCGGTGCGGGAACTGCCCGGCGTCGACCCGGCGCGGGTGGTGGCGGCCGGCAACAGCCAGGGTGGCGGGCTCGCGCTCGCGGCCGCTGGACTCGTGCCGGACCTGGCCGCGGTGCTGACCACCGTGCCGTTCCTGTGCCACATCCAGCGCGCCATCGAAATCACCGACTCCGCCCCCTACAGCGAGATCGTGACGTTTCTGGCGATCCACCGCGAGGCCGAGGCGGCCGCCCGAAATACACTGTCCTATATCGACGGTGCGAACTTCGCCCGGCGCGCCACCGCGCCCGCGCACTTCGCGGTGGGGCTGCGCGACACGGTGTGCCCGCCGAGCACCGTCTACGCCGCCTACAACCGGTACGCCGGCACCGACCGCACGATCCACGTCTACCCCTTCAACCACCACGAGGGCGGCGAGGCCGTGCACGTCCGCCGCCAACTCCGCTGGCTGCGCGAGCGCCTGGCCAGCTAGTACCCTGGCCCTGTGCAGGGTCTGTTGCGTTCCGTGTGGGACGAGCCGCGTCCCCCCGGCGCGCCGGCCCGGGTCTGGCGCGACTGGGCGCTCGTCGCGGTGCTCGTGCCCCTCGTCGTGCTCGAGGTCGCGGTGCGCTGGTCCGACCTGCACGCGCCGGCCGTCTCGCTGGTGGTGACCGCGGGACTGGTGCCGACGCTGCTGTGGCGGCGCACCCGCCCGCTGCTGATGGTCGCGATCGCGTTCGGCATCTGTGCGGTGGCGCCGCTGCTCACCGGCGCTGAGCCGGAGCTCAACACGCTGGCCTACGTGACGCTGCTGCCGTACGCGCTCTTCCGCTGGGGTTCGGCGCGGGAGGCCGTGCTCGGCCTCGTGATCATGTTCGCCAAGGTGGGCCTCAGCGCGGCGCTCGGCGATATCAGCCTCGGCGAGGCCGGCGCCGGGTTCGTCGTGCTCTTCGCCGCGATGACCCTCGGCGCCGCCGTGCGCTACCGGGTCGGCTCTCGGCAGCGCGAGCTAGACCAGGTCAAGCTCCTCGAACGCGAGCGCCTGGCCCGCGACCTGCACGACACCGTCGCCCACCACGTGTCGGCGATGGCCATCCGCGCCCAGGCCGGGCTCGCGACCGCGGCGTCCGACCCGGCCGCCGCCACCGACGCGCTGCGTCTCATCGAGTCCGAGGCCACCAAGGCGCTCGCCGAAATGCGGGCCATGGTTCGGGTACTGCGCATCGGCGAGCCTGCCGAGCGGGCGCCCACCCCGCTGGTGTCCGACCTCGACCGGCTCGCCGGGCGTTCCCGCACGGGCCCTGCCGTCGAAGTGGAACTGGTCGGCGACGTCGACACCCTGCCGCCTCCGGTCGGCACCGCGATCTTCCGGCTCGCTCAGGAGTCGGTCACCAACGCGCGCCGGCACGCGCGGCACGCGACCCGCATCCAGGTACAGGTCGCCGTCGACGACGCGGCGGTGCGCCTGCGGGTCAGCGACGACGGCGAGGCCACCGCCGCACGCACGGCCGGCTCGCCCGGGTACGGCCTCGTCGGCATGGTGGAACGTGCCGGGCTCCTCGGCGGCACCTGCGAGGCCGGCCCCGCGCCCGGCCGCGGCTGGACCGTGACCGCCGTCCTGCCGCGGGCAACCTCATAATGGTCAGCGTTGTCGTCGCGGACGACCAAGAGATCGTGCGCACCGGGCTCACCATGATCCTCAACGCGCAGCCCGACATCGAGGTGGTTGGCGAGGCCACCGACGGGCGGCGCGCGGTCGAGCTCGCCCGCCGGCTTCGCCCCGATGTGTGCCTGTTCGACATCCGGATGCCCGGCCTCGACGGCATCGAGGCCACCCGCCTGCTCGCCGGCCCGGCCGTCGCCGATCCGCTCGCGGTCGTCGTGATCACCACGTTCGACCTCGACGAGTACGTGTACGCCGCGCTGCGGGCCGGCGCGAAAGGCTTCCTGCTCAAGGACGCCGGTCCCGCCCTGCTCGCCCAAGCGGTGCACGCGGCGGCCAGCGGCGAGGCGCTCATCGCCCCGAGCGTCACCACCCGGCTGCTCAAGGCGTTCGCAGACTCGGGTCCGGCCGCGCCCACCAAGCAGCCGATCGAGGCGCTCACCGACCGCGAGGAGCAGGTGCTCGCGGCCGTCGCCCGCGGCCGCACCAACAGCGAGATCGCCAGCGAGCTGTACATCACGCTGAGCACCGTGAAGACGCACATCGCGAGCCTGATGACCAAGCTCGGTGCTCGCAACCGGGTCGAGGTCGCCATGTGGGCATACGAGACCGACCGCGTCCGCCCCACGCTCTGAGCCTCGGCCTAAAGTACGGTCTTTCGGCCGCGCTTTCGGCCGGTGTGCCCGCGGCCCAAGTTCCGATGAAACGGCACGCCGCCGCCGCGACCATTCATGCATGACCGTGACCGCCATCCCCGCCAAGCGGATCTGGCCTGCTCCCGCCGCGCTGATCACGCTCAGCCTCGTGCCGGTGATCGCTGGCGCCGTCCGCGTGACCGAGCTGTCGGTCGGTGCCGAGGTCACCCCGGAGAACGCCCGGTTCGTCGAGTCGCCGCTGCCGATCGTGCTGCACATCGTCGGCGCGACCCTGTTCTGCGTGGTTGGCGCCTTCCAGTTTCCGACCGGACTGCGCCGGCGGTCGCTCGGCTGGCACCGCGCCGCCGGACGGGTACTGGTCCTCTGTGGACTGGCCGCCGCGCTGTCGGGCCTGTGGATGACGGTGTTCTACCCGCATCCGCCGATGGACGGGGCGCTGATGACCGCGTTCCGGCTGGTGTTCGGCTCCGCGATGGCACTGTCTATCGTGGCCGCTGTGCTGGCGGTACGCCGGCACGACATCCGCCGGCACCGCGCGTGGATGATGCGCGGGTACGCCATCGGCATGGGCGCCGGCACGCAGGTGCTGACCCTCGGATCCTGGGCCGTCGCGTTCGGCGAGCAGCCGGTGGGGCTGCCCCGGGCGCTGCTGAGCGCGCTCGCCTGGGTCGCCAATCTCGCGTTCGCTGAGTGGATCATCAGAAGGAGGCTCCGATGAAGGCTGTCGTCCAGTACCGGTACGGCAACGTGGAAAGCCTGGCGCTGAAGGATATCGAGGCGCCGGTACCCGCCGATGGTGAGGTGCTCGTGCGGGTACACGCGTCGTCCGTCAACGCCCGCGACTGGCACCTGATGCGCGGCGACCCGTACCTGGCTCGGCTGGCACTGCCCGAGGCGTTCGGCTTGCGCCGTCCGAAGAGGACGATCCGGGGCAGCGACCTGGCCGGCCGGGTCGAGGCGGTCGGCCGGTCAGTGACCCGCTTCCAGCCAGGCGACGAGGTGTTCGGCGACGCGCGCGAGCTCGACGGGGCCTTCGCCGAGTACGTGTGCGTGCCCGAGGGACAGCTCGCGCCCAAGCCCGCCAACCTGACCTTCGAGCAGGCGGCCACGGTGCCAATCGCGGGCGCCACGGCTCTGGTCGGGCTGCACCACACGGCCCGCGTCCAACCAGGACAGCGGGTACTGGTCAACGGCGCGTCCGGCGGGGTGGGCACGTTCGCGGTACAGATAGGCAAGGCGCTCGGCGCCGCGGTGACCGGCGTATGCAGTACCCGCAACGTGGACCTGGTGGGGTCGCTGGGCGCCGACCACGTCGTCGACTACACACGGGCCGACTTCGCCCGCGCGCCGGACCGGTACGACGTGGTCTTCGACCTGGTCGCGAACCGGTCGCTGGCCGACCTGCGGCGGGTGCTCGCGCCCGGCGGCACGCTGATCCTCTCCGGCGGCGGCGTGTCCGGCGCCCGGCCGCACCTGGTCGGGCCGATGGGGCTGGTGATCACGAGCCAGCTGATGGCACGGTTCGTCAAGGAGCGGGTGCTCGTGCTCAACAACGTGCCCCCACGCGCCGAGACCCTGGCCGCCCTGCGCGAGCTGATCGAATCTGGCCAGGTCACCCCGGTGGTCGACCGCACATACAAGCTGGCCGAGGTCCCGGCGGCGGTGCACTACCTCCAGGTGGAACACGCCCGCGCCAAGGTGGCCATCACCATCTGACCCGCTAGCGGTGGTCGGCGTCGGCTGAGATCGGGTGGCCCTCCGGGGCGCGCTGGACAGGGAGCGTGAGCTCAGCGTCGTGCTGGAGCGGGCCGTCACCGTGCACCACGACCGGAGCCCAGCCGGCCGGCTCGGTGAGCGGCTCGGCCCGGTCGGCGACCGGCACGGCCGGTGCCTCCGTGACGGGCGCCGGATCCACCGGCGCGGGCACCACGGTCGGCGCCTCGAACGTCGGCGCCGCGTTGAACGCGACCCGCGCCGGCTCGAACATCCCGCGTACCGGCGTGGGCGTCGGCGCGGCCTCGAAGACGTGCGTCACCGCCTCCTCAGCGGGGGAGGGCGGGTCGGCCGGCATCATCGCCTGTGTCGCGTCGGCCTCCGGCTCCGCCTCGGCCAGCGGTGCCGCTTCGGCCAGCGGTGCGGCTTCGACGGCCGGCTCCGCGGGCTGCGGAGCGGGGGACGGAGCGGGGGACGGGCGAGCGTGCGCCAGCATCGGGTACTCGCCGGTCTGCGCGCCACCCGCCGCCGCTGCCATCACCGCGGCGGCGGCCAGGTCGGCGACCCGCTTGGCCTCCCGCTGCACCCGGGCCCGGACCTCCTTGGCGTGCCGCTCCGCCGACTCCGCCGACCGGCGCACCTCCTCGAGGCGGTCGGTCTCGGTGGCCAGGTCGTGGCGCATCTCTTCCATGCGCTGCTGGAGCTGGGCGACCTCGCGCTCGGCCGCGGCACCCTCCTGGCGCCACTGCGTGAGCCGCTGCTGCGCGCTGTCCATCTCGGCCTGCAGGTGCGTCAACGCCTGCCGCCTGGCCCGGATCTCCTGCTGTACCAGGGCGAGCTGCTGCTGGTGTACCCCGCTCTGCTCGTCGGCGTGCCGGCGCTTCTCGGCCAGCTCGGCCTCGAAGGCGGCCCGCTGCTCGGCGATCTCCTGCTCCACCTCGGACCGCCACTGGGCCAGCTCCTGCTCGGTCTGTGCGCGAGCAGCCTCGGTCTCCTGCTGTGCGTCGGCGCGCAGCCGGTCGGCCAGCTCACGGACCTCGGCCAGCTCGGCCTGTACCGCCGCCCGCCGCTCCTCGGCGATCTTCTCCTCCTCGGCGCGCCTGGCGGCGACCTCCGCCTCCAGGTCGTGGCGCGTCTGCGCGGCGTGCTCGCGTGCGTCGGCCAGCACCCTGTCGGCCTCGGCGCGTACCTCGCTCGCCTGCTGGGCGGCCTTGTTGGTGATCGCCTCGGCCTGGTTTTCGGACAGGGCGAGGATCTGGTCGACCATCGGGCCCAGGTGCCGGAACGACGCCCGGTCGACCTGCGCCGGCCGCTGTCGCAGGTCGGTCAGCTCGGCGTGCGTGTGCTGAAGCTGGGCGGCCAGGTCGTGCACCTGCCCCAACGCGTGGTCGCGCTCGGTCAGCAGCGCGGCGACCTCGCTGTCCTTCTGCGCGAGGTACCGGTCGACCTGCCGCTGGTCGTAGCCGCGCAGCTTGATCTCGAAGCCCGGCTGCGAACTCATGCTCTCGCGTACCGCGTACAGCTCCCCGCCTTGAGACATGCGCCATCCTCCATACGTCGCCGAGCGCCTTGCCGGCGGGAAAGGGGGGGTGCCGCCGGCACGCCGCCCCACGCTACCGGTGCCGCACTCTGGACACCGCCCCACCCCGTGTCGCTTTCTTCCACCCGGACGGCTGGTCCGCGACGTGTCCCGTGTTGTGAGCTGGGTAACTGCCGTTCATGGGGCATCGGGCCGTCTCGTCTGTAGTTCGTGAGCACAACGAACGGAGGCGTGATGAAGATCTTCATTGCCGGAGCGTCCGGCGCGATGGGCAGCCAACTCGTTCCCCAACTGGTGGCGCGTGGCCACGAGGTGGTCGGCACGACCCGCTCGGCGGGCAAGGTCGGCGCGCTGCGCACGCTCGGCGCCGAGCCGGTGGTGGTCGACGCGCTCGACCCTGAGGCGGTGGCCGAGGCTGTGGCCAAGGCCGAGCCCGAGGTGGTCGTCCATCAGCTGACCGCGCTCGGCGGACGGCCGTCCTTTCGAGAGGTCAAGCGGATGGCGGCTGCTACCAATCGGCTGCGCACCGAAGGCACCGACCACCTGTTGGCCGCCGCGCGCGCCGTGGGTGTGCGCACGTTCGTGGCGCAGAGCAACGCCATCTGGGTGGAACGAACCGGCGGGCCGGTCATCGACGAGAACGGCCGGCTCGAGCCGAACCCGCCCAAGGACGCCGAGCCGTTGGTGGCCGCGCTGCGCCACCTGGAGGAGGCGGTGACCGGCATCAGCTGGGCCGACGGCATCGCGATTCGCTACGGTGCGTTCTATGGCCCAGGGACCGGTGTCGAGACCGCGTCGGGTGCCGTCATGGCCGAGATGATCCGCAAGCGGATGGTCCCGATCATCGGCGGTGGCGGCGGGATGATGTCGTGGGTGCATATCACCGACGCCGCGTCGGCCACGGTCGCGGCCATCGAGCGCGGCAGGCCGGGGATCTACCACGTCGCCGATGACGAGCCGGCGCCGGTACGCGATGTCCTGCCGGTCCTCGCCAAGGCACTCGGCGCCAAGCCACCGCGCCGGGTACCGGCCTGGCTGGTCCGACTGGTGGCCGGTCAGGCCCCGGTGCACATGATGACGCAGGCTTGCGGGATCTCCAGCGAGAAGATCAAACGCGAGCTGGGCTGGACGCCGCGGTACCCGAGCTGGCGCACCGGCTTCGCCGAGGGATTGCGATAGCACGAGATGTCCTCTGCGGAGCTGTACAGCGAGCTGCGACCGCGGGCGTTCGCCATCGCATACCAGATGCTCGGCAGCGTCAGCGAAGCCGAAGACGTGGTGCAGGAGGCGTTCCTGCGGATGCACCTGACCCTGCGGCGGGACGAGCCGATCACCTCGCCGCGGGCGTACATCGCCACGCTGGTCACCCGGTTGGCCATCGATCAGCTTCGCTCGGCGCGGGTGCGGCGGGAACGGTACGTCGGAGAGTGGCTGCCGGAGCCGGTGGTCACCGAGCCGTCTCCGGCCGAGCACGCGGAGACCGCCGACTCGCTGTCGCTGGCGTTCCTGGTGTTGCTGGAGAGCTTGTCGCCGCGGCAGCGGGCCGCGTTCCTGCTGCGGGAGGTCTTCGACTACCCGTATGCGGAGGTCGCGGAGATCATCGGCACCGATGTGGACAGTACCCGGCACCTGGTCGCGCGGGCTCGCGACCACGTCCAGGAGCGCCGACCGCGGTATTACGCCTCTCGGCGGCAGCGCGAAGAGCTGGCTCAGAGGTTCTTCGCCGCCGCCGAGCAGGGCGACCTGCGGGCACTGGAGGCGCTACTGGCGCAGGATGTTGCGCTGCACGGCGACGGCGGCGGCAAGGTGCCGGCGGTGGCCCGGCCGGTCAACGGGCGGGAGCGGGTGGCGCGGACGCTTTCGGCCGGGATGTTCGCCTTCGCGCGCCTCGGCCTGCGCATCCAGGTCACCGAGGTCAACGGCCAGCCCGGCGCCATGGTGTTCGACGCGCAGGACCGCCTGGCCGCCGTGATCGGTCTGGACATCACCGAGGGGCAGATCCAGGCGATCCACTCCATCGCCCATCCCGACAAGCGGCGGCACCCCGGCCAGGTCAGGGACATCGGCGTACGGCTGGGCGCGGGGCGCCGACCCGCCGACTAGCCGGGCAGGCGCCTCGCCGCCTCGGCGAGCACCGCCCGCGGGTCGACGTCCATGGCGTGGAGCAGGGCGGCGGCGGTGCTTCCCGGCACCCGCAGGCCGGCCATCAGCAGCGCGGTCGTGCCGATGTACGGGTGGCGGCGCCGCGCGGCCAGCTGCCGCATGGCCTCGGCGGCCTCCGCCGCTTCGGCCAGGATGGCGGTACCGGGAAGCTGCCGCGGCCCGAGCCGGTACTCGCGATGGTCCACGGGCAGGGCCGCGGCGGACTCGAACGCGTTCGCGTACGTCACGCCGTGCGCGGCGAGGACGCGGGCACCCTCGTTCAGGTCACCCGGCGGCGCCGGCGGGATGTGCCGTCCGGTCGCCGCCAGGTAGTCATCGAGGGCGAGCAGCGCGACGACAGTGTGCGCGCACCCCAGCCAGGCGTGTCCGAGTCGCCGCGACTGGAAGTGTCCACCCGCCGCGAGCGCTCGGGACACGTCGCTGATTCCCGGCCACCGCCCGCCGCGTAGGTCGCGGGGCAGGTCGGAAAGGCGTGTCCACAATCGACGCCGGCGGCTGTACCACTGTGGATGGAGCCGGCCCCGCCGGTCCAGGAACGTGGCGGCCCAGTCCACCGGGTACGCCTCGACGCGGCACGCGGCCTCGACCGGCGTTTCCCGCAGCAGCCGCGCGGGCGTCGTGCCGGCCCGCGACAGCAGATCCACCACCCGATCCGGCGGTGCGGCGAGCACCGCCCGGACCAGATGCACCGCGTTCGCCCGCTCGACGCCCGCCAGTGCGCTGGCGCACCACGCCGCGCGAACCGCGCGCCGGACGTCGGCGCGATACTGGCCCACCACACCGCCGTGCGCGGCCACCACCTCCGGCCCGGCGTGCAGGAACGCCTCGCGCAGCGCGGCGGCCGCGCACACCGAACCGCCGGAGCTTTCCTCGGGCGCCGGCGGTTCGGGCGCCGGCGGTGTCGCCTCCGCGGCCGCGACGAGGCCGGGCCACGACTGGCCCAGCCGCTCACGCAGCGGCGCCCACACGAAGCCCAGCGCCACCAGCAGATGCTCGGGGCCGACGAGCGCGTGCCCGCTCCCGTGCGCTATCTGGACGGCGTGTGCCAGGGCATAGGCGAGCGGTGCCGGCTGGCGAGCATTCCACTCACGCAGGCGGCCGACAGACACGTCCCAGCATAGGCCGGCCGTTCTTTCATCGCGCTTTCACGGCTCCACGGTGGACCTTGCGCGGTTAGTCTGCGCGGATGGAGAAGCTTCGGCCCCGGGTGCTCGTGGTGAGCTTGGGTGGCACGATCACGATGACGCCGATCGCGTCCGGCGGCGTCGCGCCCGCGTTGTCCGTCGACCAGCTCCTGGCGAGCGTGCCCGGGCTGGCCGACCTCGACGTCGAACTGGAGACCGTAGACTTCCGCCAGCTGCCGGGCGCCAGCGTCACGTTCGACGACGTGGCCGCGCTGACCGTCCTGGTGCGGCGGTCGCTGGCGGCCGGCGTACACGGTGTCGTGGTCATTCAAGGCACGGACACCATCGAGGAGACCTCCTACCTACTGGATCTGCACCACTCCGGTCCGGAGCCGGTCGTCGTGACCGGTGCGATGCGCAATGCCGCCATGGCGGGTGCGGACGGTCCGGCCAACCTGCTCGCCGCGGTGCAGACGGCGGCGAGCCCGGCCGCGCGCGACATGGGTTGTGTGGTGGTGTTCGCGGACGAGATCCACGCCGCCCGAAGGGTTCGCAAGACGCACTCCACCGCCGGATCCACATTCAGGTCTCCCAACGGCGGCCCGCTCGGGTACGTCGTCGAGGGACACCCGCGAATGCTCGTCGAGCGCCTGAGCCGCACACCCGAACTTCGCCTGGGCGGATCGCGGCCCACCGTCGCGCTCGTGACGGTCGGTCTCGACGACGACGGCGTCCTGCTGCACGGGCTCGGGTCCCGTGTGGACGGTGTGGTCGTCGCGGCGTTCGGTGCCGGTCACGTGCCGCAGCGGATGGTCCCGGCGCTCCAGGAGCTGGTGGCGGCGGTGCCGGTGGTGCTCGCCTCCCGGACGGGCGCGGGCTCGGTGCTGACCGGCACGTACGGGTTTCCGGGTTCGGAGCGCGACCTGGTCGCCCGCGGCCTGATCCCGGCCGGCTTCCTCGACCCCTTCAAGGCGCGCGTGCTGTTGCACGTCCTGCTGGCAGCCGGCACCGACCGAGACGGCATCCACGCCGCCTTCGCCGCCGCGGGCTAGTCGCCCGCCGGGAACGCCGTAGGATGGTTCACATGACGTGGCGATGTTGATGCCTAAGTAGCACCCGAGGTCCTCCCTGAGGGAGTCGTGCGCCCAGCGTCCGATTCATCCCTTCAGGAAGGCCCATGCTGACTACGTCGCGGCTCAACGCCACCCTTTACCTGTACTGCCTCTTCGACGACCTCGTCCTGCTCTACCCGGTGTACACGCTGCTGTTCAGCGACACCGGCCTGTCCGTATGGCAGATCTCGTCGCTGTTCGTCATCTGGTCGGCCAGTTCCATCGTGCTGGAGATCCCGTCCGGGGTCTGGGCCGACCGGTTCTCGCGTCGCGCCCTGCTCGTTGCCGGCCCGCTGCTGTCCGCGGCCGGCTTCGGCCTCTGGGTCGCCGCGCCCTCGTACTGGGCGTTCGCGCTCGGCTTCGTGCTCTGGGGCGCTAAGGAGGCGCTGGCTTCCGGCGCGTTCGAGGCCCTCGTGTACGAAGAGCTCGACCGTCTGGGCGCCGCCGACCGGTACGCCCGCACGATCGGGCGCGCGGAGGCCGCCGGCCTGGTCTCGGTCGTGCTGGCGATGGCGCTGGCGTCGCCGGTGCTCGACGCGGGCGGATACCACGCCGTGGGCGCGGCGAGCGTGCTCGCCTGCCTGGTCGCCGCCGCCATCGCGGCACGGCTGCCCGAGCATCGCGCGAAGGCGGTCGCGCACGCGGCGAGCGCGCGTGGCCACTCGATGACCGCCGCCGTGGGCGAGGCCGCGGCGGCCGTCGCCCATCCGCCGTCGCCGGGGCCCCCGGTACTGGCCACCGGCGCACCCCACTCCGGGTACCTCCGGGTGCTGCGCGCCGG
>NZ_JAIBNX010000043.1:10000-22342 GCF_026130045.1 Micromonospora sp. CPCC 205371 | reverse complement strand
CCACGGGGGGGGCGCCCGCCGGCCCCCCCCGGACGGCCGCCGGCGGGGGGGCGGCCGCCGGCGCCCGCCGCCCAGCCCCCGCCGCCGGACCCGCCGGTACTGGCTACCGGCGCACCCGACACCGGATACCTCGGCGTGCTGCGCGCGGGGTTCGCCGAGGTGCGACACAGCCGGGCCGTGCGTGGCGCCGTCCTGCTCGTGCCGGCGGTCACCGTCGTCTGGGGTGCGCTGGAGGAGTACACGCCGCTGCTGGCCCGCGACGCCGGAGTGGCGGACGCGACCGTGCCCCTGTTCATGCTTTTGATCTGGGCCGGCGCGACCGCGGGCGGCCTGCTCGGCGGCGTGGGGGAGCGGCTGTCCTCGGCGGGCCTCGCGGGTCTGCTGGTGGCCGCCGCCGCGCTGCTGGCCGTGGGCGCGGCCAGCGGGCACCCGGCGGGTTTCGTGCTGCTCGCGGTCGCGTTCGGCGGGTTCCAGCTCGCGTCGGTGACCGCGGACGCGCGGCTCCAGCATCGGATCACGGGCTCGTCCCGTGCGACGGTGACGTCGTTCGCGGGTGTCCTGAGCGACTCCACGACGATCGCCGTGTACGCCGGTTACGGGGTGATCGCGGGGGCGGCCGGCCACGGCCCAGCGTTCGCGGTCTTCGCGCTGCCGTACCTCGCGGTCGCGGCGATGCTCGTCCTCTCGCGGTGGCCGCCCCTTTGGATCAGACGGCGGACGCTCTGACCGGCGTGTGGAACGGGCGCCCGAGCACGGCGCTGGCTAAACCCGCATGTGCCGGTCGAACCAGTCACGGGCGTGCGTGGCCACCTGCTCCAGGGTGCCGGGCTCGGTGAACAGGTGCGACGCGCCCGGCACGATCTCCGTGTGGGCGAGGCTGCCGAGTATGGCCGCGGCCCGCTCGTTGAGTTCGATCACCCGGTGATCGTCGCCGCCGACGATGAGCAGGGTCGGCGCCCGCACACTGTCGAGGGCGTTGGCGGCCAGGTCGGGCCGGCCGCCACGGGAGACCACGGCGCGCACGACACCCGTGCGCCGGGCGGCGGCGACGAGCGCGGCCGCCGCCCCGGTGGACGCGCCGAACAGTCCCACCGGTAGGCCCGCCGCGTCCGGCTGAGTGGGCAGCCAGTCGAGGGTGGCGACCAGCCGGTCGGCGAGCAGCCCGATGTCGAAGCGCAGTTCCTCGGGGGCCTGGTCTTCGGGCTCTGTGAGCAGGTCGAGCAGGACCGTGCCGTAGCCGCCCTGATGCAGGTACCGGGCGACCGCCTGGTTGCGCGGACTATGCCGTGAGCTGCCCGAACCGTGGGCGAACACCACCATCCCGCGTGCCGGCCGCGGCACTGAGAGCGTCGCGGCGAGAAGCCCGCCGTCGACCGGTACGGCGACGTCCGTGAGGGCGTCCATGGTGGTCGGCTACCCGCGTGGCGAGGCGGGCAAACGCGGTCAGCCGAGCAACTGGTCGGGATAGCACCAGCGCCAGGTCTCGCCCGGCTGGGCGGACTGGATGACCGGGTGCCCGGTGCTGGCGGCGTGCACGGTCGCGTGCCGGGGCGCTGACGAGTCGCAGCAGCCCACATGCCCGCAGGTCAGGCACGTGCGCAGGTGCACGATAGGCCCGTCGTCCGGCTGGTGGTCGTCGCAGGTGGCGGGCTGCCCGACGTCGCGTGCGGGCGCCGCCCGCAGGTGCGGGCGCCGCCCGCAGGTGCGGGCAGCCGGTGAGCGCTTGCGCTGGGCGGCCCGCCCGCAGCCACTCGCGAAACGCCCTCAGCGGCCGGTCTCGGTGCTCGTCTTGCCGCCTGATCACGAGGTCCACGTTATGTCAGGGGTGGCGGCTATCGTCGGACGGTCAATCGAGCACACCGGGAGTTTAGTCATGCCATCCACTTCTTTAGCCGTCGAGCGGCTCCGCGCGGAGCTGAAGGGCGAGGCCACCCCGCCCGGCGACCCGGAATCCGACCGGGCTCGCACCGTCTCCCCCGGCACCATCGACCGCCGCCCGGCGGTCATCGCCCGGCCGCGCGACGCCGCCGAGGTCTCGCGCGTCGTTCTGACCGCCCGCGACACCGGGGTGCCGCTCGCTGTCCGCGGCGGCGGCCACGGCATCCACTGCGTGTGCGACGACGGCATCGTGCTGGACCTGGCGGCGCTGCGCGGGCTCGACATCGACGTCGCGGGGCGCACCGCGTGGGCCGAGGCCGGCCTGACCGCCGGGGAGTACACCGCCGCGGTCGGCGAGCACGGGCTGGCGACCGGGTTCGGCGACACCGGGTCGGTGGGCATCGGCGGCATCACGCTCGGCGGCGGCGTCGGATACCTGGCCCGCAAGCACGGCCTGACGATCGACGCCCTGCTCGCGGCCGAGATCGTGACGGCCGACGGCGAGCTGCTGCGGGTCGACGAGCGGTCGCACCCCGACCTGTTCTGGGCGATCCGGGGCGGCGGGGGCAACTTCGGCGTCGTGACCCGCTTCCAGTACCGGCTGGAGCCGGTCGGCGCGGTCGTTGGCGGCATGCTGATGCTGCCCGCGACGCCCGAGCTGATCGCCGGGTTCGTCGCCGCAGCGGACGCGGCGCCAGACGAGCTGAGCACCATCGCAAACGTGATGCCGGCCCCGCCAATGCCGTTCGTGCCGGAGGAGTTGCAAGGCCAGCTGATCATCATGGGCCTGCTCTGCTACGCGGGCGACGACACCGAGGCCGCCGAGCGCGCCATCGCACCCTTCCGCGCGCTGGCCACCCCGATCGTCGACATGGTGCGCCCGATCCGATACCCGGAGATGTACCCGCCGGAGGAGGGGGAGGAGGAGTACCACCCGACGGTCGCCGGCCGCTCGCTGTTCGTCGACACCGTCGGCATCGAGCAGGCCGAGACGATCATCGAGCGACTGCGCACATCCGACGCACCCATGCGGGTGGCGCAGCTGCGGGTGCTCGGCGGTGCGGTCGCCCGCGTCCCGGCCGACGAGACGGCGTTCGCGCATCGTGCCTCGCGCATCATGGTCAATGTGGCGGCGTTCTTCACCAGCCCCGAAGACCAGGCGGTCCGCGAAGCGTGGGTCGACGAGTTCGCCGGCGCATTGCGCCAGTCCGACCAGGGGATCTACGTCAACTTCCTCGGCGACGAGGGCGAGGCGGGCGTCCGCGCGGCCTTTCCCGGCGCCACATGGGACAGGCTGGCCGCGGTCAAGCGCCGCTACGACCCCACCAACCTCTTCCGCCTCAACCAAAACATCCCACCCGCCTGACCCGCCGTGCCGTGGGCGGTGGCCGGCCGTGCCTGTGCGGGGCCGTGCCGCCCCTTCCGTCGATCAAGGGCGAATGCACGTGGTTGGATCTCTTTTCCGCGTTCGTTTGCCCTTGATCGATGCGAATCTCCTTGATCGCGGCCCGTGGCATGGCCGCCTGGCGACCCTGCCGCTGCGGGCTGTGCCCCCGCGGCAATCGCGGCGCCGGCGGCCTGGGCCGCCGCGTTGCCGCTGGCAAGGACGGGTGTCTGCGGCGGCGCGGCGGCGTGCGGCCCGGCAGGGCTTGACTGATCAGGAGCGAAGGGTCGGGGGGATGTCAGGGTTCCGTCTGGGGGAGCCCCGGATGTATCGCCGCCGGGCGACGAGGACTCTCTATGTCGTACCCGGAAACGGTCTTCAGGCGGTGAGTACGGTGACCGAGATCGCGATGGCGGAGGCCCTCTTCGTCAGTGACCTACAGCCTTCCGACGAGCCGACGCCTGCCCAGGTGGCGCTCGCGGTCCGCGCGGCGCTGGTGCGCCGCGGCGGCGCCCACGGCGGCGCGGCCGACGTGGCCGCCGAGTGCGGCGAGCGGGGGGAGCCCCCCGCCGCCCGGATGCGGTGGGCACCCGGCCTCGCCATCCCGGTCGCCGTCGCGGCCTGACGGCACTTTCGCCTGTATCGATAAAAGTCCCTGCCTTGGCAGCAAAAGGTGTAGACATATCGATGTGAAGTCGGCTAGTGTTTCGGCGAGGTAACCGGCGGCGCGGTTGCTTCGACACCGTTGACCTGGGGATTTGGCACCTTCCCGATCGGCCCTGCACGGCAGCACCGATTTGGCGCGACGGCGCGCGCCGTTACCGCTATCCGTCTTCCTCGCCCGGCGCGACCGCGCTCTGACCGAGCCGGCGTGCCCTCGCGCGAGCCGACACACCCTCGGCCAGTGCACTCGCGAAAGGTATGCCGGACATGCCCTCTTCCGACCGGGAGCACCCTTCTGCGTTCCGACTGTCAACCTTCCTTACGGTTATTGTGCTGGTGTTGACCGCCGCGCCAGTGGGCGCGACCGCGTCGCGGCAGGCACCTGCACAAGCCGACCAGGTGCTGACCTGGACGGCCGGCGACAGCTTCACCTCGTACGTGTCCGCACCGACGACGGCGGTGGCCGGCGCGGCGACGCTGGTGTTCGAAAACAGCGCCGCCACCGGCAACACCACCGGCATGCAGCACACGCTGACGTTCGACACCGGAGATCCGCGCTACAACAGAGACGTCGACGTCAACATCCTGGCCGACCCGTTCGACACCAACGGCGGCCGGTGGACGGTCGACGTGGTGCTGACGCCCGGCACCTACCGGTACTTCTGTGCGATCCCCGGCCATGGCCAGATGGCCGGCCTGCTCACCGTCACCGGGAGCGGCCCCGACACCACACCACCGGCCGTCACCGCGTCGGTTTCTGGGGAGCGCGACGAGGTCGGCGCGTACGTCGGCGCCGCGACCGTGACGCTGGCGGCCACCGACGCGCAGTCCGGTGTGGACAGTGTCGAGTACGCGCTCGACGGGGCCGCGTACACCGCCTACGGCGGGCCGGTGACGGTCACCGCGCTGGGCCAGCACACGGTTTCGTACCGGGCGACCGACAACGCGGGAAACACCTCGGCGCCGCAGTCGGTGACGTTCACCGTCGTCGAACCGCCCGACCCGGACACCACACCACCCACCGTGACGGCGTCGGTGTCGGGGGAGCGAGACGGCAGCGGCGCCTACGTCGGCACAGCCACCGTGACCCTGTCGGCGGCCGACACCGAGTCTGGTGTGGACACCGTGGAGTACTCGCTCGACGGGCAGCCGTACGCCACTTACACGACGCCGGTAGCGGTCAACCAGCCGGGCGCGCACACGGTTTCCTACCGGGCGACGGACAACGCGGGCAACGCCTCGGCGCCGCAGTCGGTGTCGTTCACGGTCGTCGACGACACCGAGCCGGACACCTCACCGCCCACGGTGACCGGGTCGGTGTCGGGTGAGCGCGACGGCAGCGGCGCCTACGTGGGAGCCGCGACGGTGACGCTGGTGGCCACCGACGCGGAGTCCGGTGTGGACCGGGTGGAGTATTCGTTCGACGGGGGCGCGTACCTCACCTACACGGGCCCGCTCACCGTGACCGATCCGGGCCAGCACGCGGTGGCCTACCGGGCGACCGACCGAGCGGGCAACGCCTCGGCGGTGCAGTCGCTATCGTTCACCGTCGTGGCCGGCGGGCCAGACCCGGAGTGCCCGGTCACCGACACCCGCGCCACGGTGTGGCTGGGCACGGTCGACTCCGGCGTACCCAACCGGGTGGTCCGCGCCGGATGCACCATCAACAACCTCACCGGCGACGCCCGCACCTGGACCAACCACGGCCAGTTCGTCCGGCACGTCACCGACCTGGCGGAACACCTGCACCACCTCGGCGTGATCAGCCACGCCGAGCACGGCGCGCTGGTCGACGCGGCCGGCCGGTCCGGGGTTGGCAAGCCGGACGGGCGCAACGGGTACCAGGCGCTGCTCGACCGGTCGGGCGCCTCGTTCGCGCTGTGGGAGCACGTCGGCGCCGGCGGGTTCAGCCGCAACGCCGATGGGTCCATCACCGGCCGCCCGGTCGACGGGCTAGGGGTGTTGTGGTTCCCCGTTCGGCAGTACGGCGACTTCTCGCTCAAGCTCCAGTGGCGCGCCGAAGTGGACGGTGCTGTCTACGTGCGCTTCCCCCATGTGCATAACCATCCGGACGAGTCCCGCCCGGAATGGGTGCCCGTCCGGTACGGGCATCGGGTGGAGCTGTCCGGTGCGGGGGACGCCTGGGTGGACTACGAGATCCGGGCCACCGGCCCGCACTACTCGGTGTTCCGCGACGGCGTGCTCGTCCGCGAGCACCACGGCGGGCAGCACGCCACCGGCTACATCGGGCTTCAGACCCCCGGTGCGGCCGGCACCGGCAGCTTCCGCACGATTCGCATCGCCCCGCTCACGCTCTGACCCTGGGGAGGGAGTCCGCAATGGACAGGAAATCCAGTGCCGGGCGGCTGCTGCTGGTCGCGGCCGTCCTCGTGGTGACGACGGTCAGCGCGGGAGGGCTGGCCCTCGCTGGCAAGGCCGGCGAAAGGTCGGCGGAGAAGCCCGACGGCTGCGTCCAGCCCGACCGGCGCATCCAGCTGTACGCCGTCGAGCTGCCCCGTGACCCGGCGACCGGGCAGATCCGGCTCGGCTACGGCAGCACACCCGACACCGCCTCGTACCCCGGCCCGACCATGGAGATGATCGAAGGGGAGTGCCTCGCCATCACCCTGCACAACCAGGTGCCCGAGGCGACCCTGGCTCAGCTGCGGGTCGCACCCGACCACCCGCTCGGGGTGTCGCTGCACGTGCACGGAGTCAAGTACACCCAGCTGTCCGACGGCACCGTCCACAGTGGTTCGTATGTGCCCCCAGGGCAGTCCCGCACCTACACCTGGTACGCCAAACCGCGCAGCGCCACCACCGGCTCCCAGGGCACGGCCGGCTACTGGTGGTACCACGACCACGTCGTCGGCGGGCCGCACGGCACGCAGGGCCTGGGGGCAGGCCTGTTCGGCGGGCTCGTGGTGCGGCGGCAGGGCGACACCCGTCCCGACCGCACGTACGTGACCGCCTTCGGCGACCGCCAGACCATCAACCTGCACCGCAGCCCCGAAGCCGACACGTGCGATCACGTGAACCCGCAGCCGGGCCCCACCTGCCTGATGGCCAAGGTGGGCGAGCGGATCGAGTTCATCGTCATCGGGCTCGGCAACGAGTTGCACACGTTCCACATCCACGGGCACGCCTGGGCGGACACCCGCACCGGCATGGTCGAGGGCAACAGCAAACCGCTGGTCGACTCGATTCCCGTCATCGACAACAAGAGCCTTGGCCCCGGCGACTCGTTCGGCGTGCAGATCGTCGCCGGCGACTCCGTGGGACCGGGGCACTGGATGCTGCACTGCCACATGCAGTTCCACTCCGACGCCGGCATGTACACGACGCTCCACGTCATCGAGGAGTAGGCATGGCAACCAGACTCGGCCGCGCACTGGCATGCGCTGTTCTCGTACTCGGCACGCTGGCGGTGCCAGCTTTTGAAAAGCCGGCCAGCGCCGCCGGCGGCAAGGTGGTCAACGTCCTGGTCTTCCACGGCCCGGAGGACCAGCAGGATGACCCGGTGCGCCGCGCCACCGCCGTCATCAAGAACCTCGGCAAGCAGCACGGCTTCTTCGTCCACGAGGCCGAGGACCCGGCCGTCTTCACGGCGGAGAATCTCGACCGGTACCGCGGTGTGGTGTTCCTGTCGGCCAAGGGCGTCACGCTCGACGACGCGCAGGAGGCCGCTTTCCAGGCGTACGTCAAGGGTGGCGGCGGGTTCGTCGGCGTGCACGACGCCGCCTACGCGCAGGGTGGCTCCGAATGGTTCACCGGCCTCATCGGCACCCGTCCGGCGGCCAGCCTGCCCAACGCCGAGAAGGTAGTCGAGGCGACCGCCAGCGGCAACAACCCGCCCAACGAGACCGTCCAGCAGGTCATCGACGGTGCCACCGGCACCAAGTGGCTGACCCGTGAACCCACCGGCTGGATCGTCGCCAAGCTGGCGGCACCGGTCGTCGTCGGGCGGTACGCGCTGACGTCCGCCAACGACTCTCCCGGCCGCGACCCGAAAGACTGGACGCTGCAAGGCTCCGCTGACGGCCAGGCGTGGACCACACTGGACACCCGCACGGGCGAGACGTTTCCGCAGCGGTTCCTCACCAAGCAGTACACGTTCGACAACAGCCAGGCGTACCAGTACTACCGGCTGAACATCACCGCGAACAGCGGCGAGCCGCTCACCCAGCTCGCCGAGCTGTGGCTCGTCGGTCCGGACGCTGGGCCGGCACCGGAGAGCACCGTGCAGCAGGCCACCGTGGCGCTCACCGACCGGCAACACCCGGCCAACCAGGGGCTGCCGCTCACCTGGAGCCGCGCCGACCAGTGGATGAACTGGGAACCGAACCCGGTCGGCCGCGTCCACACGATCGCCCAGGTCGACGAGAGTACGTACCAGGCGGGCTTCAGCGGCAACGGCCCATTCCACCCGATCTCCTGGTGCCGTGACTACGACGGCGGCCGCTCTTTCTACACCGGCATGGGCCGGACCCCTGCCACCTGGAACCAGGACACTCAGTTCCACCGGCACCTGCTGGGCGCGATCCAGTGGACGACCGGCATGGTGCGCGGCGACTGCCAGGCCACCATCGCGGCCAATTACCGCACCGAGCGGCTCACCACCACCAACCAGACCGGGCAGCTGGACCAGATCGGCGAACCGCACGGACTCACCGTCGCACCGGACGGCACCGTCTTCTACATCGGCAAGGCGTCCTGCCCGTCCGGTCCCGTCGTCGACTGGGCCAACCCCAACGTCGGCCTCGGCTGCGGCACCATCCATCAATGGGACCCGCGCACCCGGCAGGTCAAGCTGCTCACCACGCTCGCCGTGATGGGCAACAGGGGCAGCGGCACCGAGCTGGTCAAGAACGAGGAGGGCCTGGTCGGCATCACGCTCGACCCGGCGTTCGCGCAGAACGGCTGGGTCTACGTGTACTGGATGCCGCACGCGTCGATCGACCGCGAGAAGCGGATCGGGCAGCGTACCGTCTCCCGGTTCACCTACGACCGCGCGACCGCGACCATCGATCAGGGCACGCGCAAGGACCTGCTGCACTGGGACACCCAGATACACAGCTGCTGCCACGCCGGCGGTGGCATGACGTTCGACACCCGCGGCAACCTCTACATCGGCACGGGTGACAGCAACTCTTCCGGCGGGTCCAGCGGGTACTCCGGCAACAACTGGACGCAGGAGTACCAGGGAGTGTCCTTCCAGGACGCCCGCCGCACGTCCGGCAACACCAACGACCTGAACGGCAAGATCCTGCGCATCCACCCGGAACCGGACGGCACATACACCATTCCACAAGGGAACCTGTTCACCGGCCAGGAGGAGGGCGGCGGTAAGACGCGGCCCGAGATTTACGTGATGGGCGTGCGCAACATCGCCCGGCTCGCCTGGGACCCGGTCAACGACTGGCTGACCGCCGCGTGGGTCGGCCCGGACGCCGGCGCACCCGATCCTGAGCTGGGGCCGGCCAAGTACGAGACGGCGACCATCATCACGTCGGCGGGCAACCAGGGTTGGCCGTACTGCATGGGCAACCGCCAGCCGTACCGGGACCGAAGCAACACCGACGCTACCGTGCTCACCGGATGGTACGACTGCGACAACCTCAAGAACGAGTCGCCACGCAACACCGGCCTCGTCGACATCCCGCCGGCCCGCGACAACATGATCTGGTACTCCCCGCAGGGCGGCGGCCCGGTCTATCCGGAGCGCGCCGACGGCAGCGGGCTGCCAACGTACGTGCTCGGGCAGGAGAGGTTCACCCGGCCGTACCTGCGCGGCGGCGGCCAGGCCATCATGGACGGCCCGACGTACCACCGCTCCAAGGTGGACACCGCGAGCGGCGTGGCGTGGCCGGAGTACTGGGAAGGCAAGTGGTTCATCGGCGATCAGTCGAACGCCAACAACCGGGTCGCGGTCACGGTCGACCCGGCCAACGTGCCCAGCCAAGGCGCTCCCGCCTTCGCCGAAGATCTACGCCCGATCATCCCGGGCGGCACGGGCGCAACCCAGCTCGACCACTGGATGGACGCCAAGTTCGGCCCCGACGGCGCGCTGTACCTGCTCGACTACGGCGGCGGCTTCTTCAGCCTGCACCCCAACCAGAAGCTGATCCGGATCGCGTACCAGGGCGGCCCGGCCACCCCGAACCCGAACCTCGCCACCGCTCGGTCGGTGTCGGCGAGCCAGCCGCGCACGGTCGCGTTCTCCGGCATCGCGGCCGGCGGCGTGGCCTGGGAGTGGGACTTCGGCGACGGCAGCAAGGTGTCCACCCAGGCCAACCCGACGCACACCTACAAGCGCTACGGAACCTTCCAGGCCAAGCTCAAGGTGACGTACGCCGACGGTGAGGTCGTCACCGGCACGGTCACCGTCGACGCCGGCTGCGCCGTGGCCGACACCCGGCAGTCGGTGTGGATGCTCGACACTGACACGGGCGTGGCCAACCGCACCGCTGGTGGCGGCTGCACCATCAACGACCTAATCGACGACGAGGCGGCCTGGCCCAACCACGGCGCCTTCGTCAGCCACCTGGAGGACGTGCTCACCGAGCTCACCGCGGCGCACGTCATCGACAACCGGGAGGCGATCGCGCTGCGGCGGGCCGGTGCCACTTCCGATATCGGGAAGGTCCCCGGGTACGTGCCCATCTTCGACGGTACGGCGATGTCGCTGGCCGACTGGCGGCAGGCGCCCGGCGGGTCGTTCTCACTGCGGCGGGACGGCTCCATCCGCAGCACCGGCGGCCTGGGAATGCTCTGGTACGCGGGCAAGGAGCTGGGTGACTTCTCGCTCCGGATGCGGTTCCGGGACGTGTCGGCGGGCACCACGCGTGGCAACAGCGGGGTGTTCGCGCGCTTCCCAGACCCGCGAATCCCGGTGGACCAGCGGCCACCGGGCAGCTGCGGCACGGTGGGCTCCGCCCGCAGTTCGCACGCCTGGGTGGCGATCTACTGTGGACATGAGATCCAGATCTATGATGGCGAGACTGGAGAGCCGCAGAAGACCGGCTCGATATACAACTTCGCGCCGCTCACGCTCGACAAGGCCGGGGCGACGCCGAAGGACCAGTGGAACGACTACGAGGTCCGAGTCGTCGGGCAGCACTACACGATCATCCGCAACGGTGTGGTCCTGGCCGAGTTCGACAACACGCCCGGCAAGCAGTCCTCCCGCGCGGGTGACCCGCCGACCGACATGCGCCAGTTCCTGAGCGGATTCATCGGCTTGCAGAACCATGGCACCAACGACCTCACCAGGCCACCACCGCCCGGGTCGGGTTCCGCGACACCCGCGTGCCGGCCCTTTAGCCCAGAAGGCGGCGCCGGCCCCCCGACCGGCCCCCCCTTGCCTAGGTGAGGGCGAGGAGAAAGTCGGTCGCCGGCACCGCGAACACGATGGCGACCACCGCCATGCGCGGGATCGAGGGCCGGCGTGCCATTACCGCGTACACCCCGAGCAGCACGGGTGCCATGAGATCCTGCAGCGTCCAGGAGTCGCGGCTGACCAGTACGCCGAGGTGGCAGCAGGCCAGCCACAGCGCGATCGCGGCCGTCCACAGTGTCAGGCCGAGCCCGTAGCACAGCGACGGGTGCCAGCGCACCGCCGACGTCGTGTCGCCGGCGTCCCGGTCGGCGTCCCTGTCCATGACGGTGGTCGGCAGGTAGAGGGCGGCCGCCAGCAGCAGACCCAGCACCACCATGATGGGCGGGTACTCGCCGATCGGGCGGTGCAGCGACCAGCCGGCCAGCGGGCCCAGCACCCCCACCGCCACGGCGTTGACGACCACGTCCGCGCCCGGGCGGGCCTTCAGCCGGATCGGTGGCACGCTGTAGAGCCAGCCGAGCAGCAGCACCAGCGCGGTGCCGGCGGTAAACGCGGCTCCCGCGGCCGCCGCCACCGCGAGCGCCGTGAACGAGAACATCCCGCACCACTGCACGAGGTCCTTCTCGGACAGTGCCCCAGTGACCAGCGGCGCGGTCGCCTTGCGCGGGTTGCGCCGGTCGCTGGGCAGGTCGTACCGGTCGTTGAGAGTGAGCACCGCACCCCACACCAGGGGGCCGAGCACAAGCGCCGCGGCCAGCGACTCAGGGGCCGCGTGCAGGGGCGGCAGCCAACCGCGGGTGGCCAGTACGGCGCCGAGGTACGCGCCGGCCCAGCCCAGTGGCCAGAACCACGGCCGGGTGACCTGGATCACCGCGACCGCGGTACCGCTGAAGCCCGACGCGCCCCGTGGCCGCGCCGGGTGTACCAGATGCCCGTAAGCCATGCCTCGACGCTAGGGAAACCGCCCGGCGGCGGTCCTCCCCCAAGGGAGCGGGGCGGGCCCCTCCCCCCCGGGGGGGGGGGGGGGGGGGGGGTTGCCCTCCCGGGCGCGGCGCGCCTGTGGGGTGGGGGGCCCACC
>NZ_JAIBNX010000043.1:0-9990 GCF_026130045.1 Micromonospora sp. CPCC 205371 | reverse complement strand
CACGCCGCCGGGCACGCCGCCGGGCCCCTCCCCCCCCCAAGGAGCGCGCCCCGCCCCCCGCCGGGGGGGGGGGGACCCGCACGGCGGCTATCCCTTGACGCAGACGACCTGCTTGAGGTGTGCGACCACCTCGACCAGGTCTTCCTGCTGCTTCATCACCTCGTCGATGTCCTTGTACGCGCCGGGGATCTCGTCGACGACACCGGTGTCCTCGCGGCACTCGACGCCCGTGGTCTGCGCCACCAGGTCGTCGGTCGTAAACGTCTTCTTCGCCTTGGCCCGCGACATCCGCCGCCCCGCGCCGTGCGATGCCGAGCAGTACGCCTCGGTGTTGCCCCGACCGCGCACGATGTACGAGCCGGTGCCCATCGAGCCCGGGATGATGCCGAGGTCGCCCTTGCCGGCCCTGATCGCGCCCTTGCGGGTCACCAGTACCTCCACGCCGCCGTACGTCTCCTCGGCGACGTAGTTGTGGTGGCAGCTGATCGGCTCGCCGTACGCGACCTGAGGCAGGTGCTGCCGCACGACGTCGCACAGCAGTGCCATCATGACCTCGCGGTTGCGCCGCGCGTACTCCTGCGCCCACCACAGGTCCCGGCGGTACGCCTCCATCTCCGGCGTGCCGGCCAGGAACACCGCCAGGTCACGATCGGGCAGTCCGGTGTTGTGCGGCAGCGTGCGGGCGACAGCCATGTGCCGCTCGGCGAGTTCCTTGCCGATGTTCCGCGAGCCGGAGTGCAGCATCAACCACACCTGCCCGTCGTCTGGACCGCCCTGCTCGACGCACACCTCGATGAAGTGGTTGCCGCCGCCGAGCGTGCCCATCTGGTGGTGCGCCCGGCTCTCCAGGCGGCTGACCCCGTCGTGCAGGGTGCCGAACCGGCGCCAGAACCAGTCCCAACCCTTCTGGTTCAGGTCTCGCACCCGGCGCGGGTCGACCTCACGGTCGCGCTGCGCGAACCCGACCGGGATGGTGGCTTCGATCGCGCTACGCAGCGGGGCGAGGTTGTCGGGCAGGTCAGCGGCGGTCAACGAGGTGCGGACGGCGGACATGCCGCAGCCGATGTCGACCCCGACGGCCGCCGGTGAAACGGCCTGGCGCATGGCGATGACCGAACCGACGGTCGCACCCTTTCCGAAGTGGACATCCGGCATGACCGCGACGCCCTCGACCCAGGGCAGCTGGCCGATGTTGCGCAGTTGCTGAGCCGCCTGCGGCTCGATGCCGTACGGGTCGGTCCAGACCCGCACCGGTGCCTTGGTGCCGGCGAGCAGTTCGTATCCCATGGTTGTGCCTCCCCGTGCGCAGCACGAATCCACTGTAGAAAGCGTTGTGGTGCAAAGAAAAACGCCGCCCGTCCCGAGGCTGGGTGGGCGGCGTGGCGTTACCGAGAACGCGTTACGTCCGCCGTTGGTGGTAGCCTGCTTGTCGCGACATGGTCACAGTAGACAGCAGCGAAACCTCGCGCGCAACGGAGTTTGTGGCGGCGCTGCTTAGGGCCAGACGCTGCGCAGGTCGGCGACGACGGCCAGCGGGTCCAGGTCGGCTGAGTTGCAGCTCACCGCGTACGCCGTGTGCCGGTCGGGACGGATCTCGAAGGCGGTGCGGAATCCGGCCCAGTGGCCGGCGTGCAGCAGCGTGCCGTCGTCGCCGACGATGATGCCCGCGGCGTAGTCCATGCCCTGTCCGAGATCGCTCGGCACCGGATCGGCCAGCTGCGCGGCGAGGAGCGGGGCGCCGCCGAGCTCGCCGGTGCGGTAGTTGTCTGCCCACCGCACCAGTTCGCTGGGGGTCGCCTGCACCCCGCCGTCGCCGACCTGCTCCCACCGCGAGTCGGCGACCTGTCCGCCGCTGTACGAGGTGGCCTTTCCGGGGATCGGGGTCACGGGGTCCATCGTCATGGCCAGCCGCAGGGGAGCGAAGACGCGCTCGCGCAGAAACTGGGGCAGAGACTCGCCCGACGCGTGGCGGACGACCTCGGCCAGCAGGAGGTAGTTGGAGTTCGAGTACTCGAATCGGGAACCGGGCCGGAACCGCAGCGCCTTGGTGCCCGCGATGGCGCGTACCGCCTGGTCCTGGGTCGTGCGCTCCGTGAGCGCGTGGCCCTGCGCCTCCAGAAGCGCGACGTAGTCCGGTATGCCGCTGGTGTGGTGTATCAGCTCGTCGACGCTGACCTGGCGGGCCCACGCCGGCAGCCCGTCGACGTGGTCGGACACCGGGTCCTTGAGTGCCAGCGCGCCGCTGCCGGCGAGCAG
This sequence comes from Micromonospora sp. CPCC 205371, assembly GCF_026130045.1. GTDB lineage: Bacteria > Actinomycetota > Actinomycetes > Mycobacteriales > Micromonosporaceae > Phytohabitans. The sequence continues at coordinate 7,734 of NZ_JAIBNX010000043.1, read as the reverse complement.
CAGGACGGCGGTCGCGGTGAACTGTTTCGAGACCGAGCCGATGTCGAACACCGTGTCGGCGGTGAGCGGTGCCTTCGTCTCGAGGTTGGCGACGCCGCGCGTGCCGGTCCACACCACCTGACCGTCCACTCCGATGGCGGCCGAGCATCCGGGCATGTCGGTGGTGAGGCGGCGGGTCAGAGCGAGGTCGGCGCGCGCCGCCTGGCTCGGCGTGGCGGATGGCTCCGGCTCCCGCGCTTCCTGGCCGCACCCAGTGAGGGCGAGCGCGACCAGGGCGAGCGTCCATTGTCGAAGGCTCACCATTCTCGGAGGCTACGGCCGCGCGACGGGCCGTGCATCGCCGATCGGGTCACGGGCCGATAACTGACGGCAGCGGCTTGACCGGCTGCGCGAAGGCTGTAAAGTCCTCGGGCGGGAATGCGCTTGCATTCACGATGATGAATTTAAGCTTTCCATAATGCGAAATTAATAAAGAGGCAAAAGGCATGAGCGAAACGCCGGATTCCACGCCGGGGCAGGGTGCGGGCCGCACGCCGGTGAAGCGGCGCGTCGTCATCGCGGTCGTCGTCGGCCTCGCGGCCACCACGGCGCTCGGCACCGCTGCCGCGCTGTCCGCGGCGGCTCCGAAAAGCGACAACGAGCGGCAGGTCGGCATCAGCGCGACGTCCGGCACCGACGGCAGCGGTGCGCCGATTCTGGGAGCGACCCCGACGGGTACGCCGGCGGCGTCGGCAAGCGCGACGCCAAGTCCAAACTCGACGGCCGCCGTGGCGGTGGGCAAGTGCGGCCGCCCCGCGGCAGCGTCGCCGGTCGCGAAGGTCACCGAGGTGAAGCTTGGCGTGCGCGTGACCGGCTACGGGCAGGAGGGCGACACCGACCCGTTGCCCATGGCGATCGCGGCCCGGCCCGATGGTGGTTCGTGGCTGGCGTGGCTTGGCACCAACGGCAAGGTGTACCTGGGGGAGCTCGGCTGCGACGACAAGCTCGTTGGCACGCCCACCAGCTTCACGGGAATCAACCTGCAGGACGTGCAGGCTGACGCCAACGGTGGCGTCGTGCTCCTGACCCGGCGGGGAAGCTGTGGCGACGGACCGCTGTGTGGCGGCTCGTCCAGCCCGTGCAACACGATGCACATGGTTCGTTTCGACAACTCGGGTAAGCAGGTCTGGGAGCGCCAGGTCACCAACCTGAGCGCCAGCCGGCAGGGCTACGACGACGGCGCCCGGTTCATCTGGTGGTACCAGCATCACGGGCGGCTCGCGAGCGACGGTAAGACCTATGCGGCGTACTTCGGAGTCGCCATCACCGTCAAGAACGGCAACTGCGTCGACATCCACGAGGGCGACCGGATGCAGGTCGTCAACGCCAACGGTTCGCTGGCTTCCGGGCACCGCGACAGCTTCGAAGTGGGCTGTAGTCACAGTTGGACATCCCGCATCGTCTGGGACCCGCGCACGAAGCACTACGCGATGGTTTGCGCAACCGACAACGCGTGCCGTATCGCGCAACCCGACCCGTACCGGAGCGTGGCGGCCGGCAAGTGCGACGGCACCCTGTTCGGCGGCGACCTCGTGCTGGCCAAGGGCAAGGGGTACTGGACGGCCTGGAGCCAGGGCGGCAAGGCGCGACTCGAACACTTCACCACCGGCGCGTCCGACAAGACCGTCAACACCGGCGCCAGTACGAGCCATCCGCACCTGGTCAGCTATGGCACCGGCCGGATGCTGCTGGCCTGGCAGTCGGGCTCCTCGATGGCCGCGCAGGTGTACGACGCCGGCAGCGGAAAGGCCGTGGGCGGCAGGCTCACCATCAACGTCAAGGACCACAACTACCAGGCCTTCAAGGCGTACCCGGACGGCAGCGTCGCCTATCCGGCCGCAGGCGGCAACAACATGTCGATCCGCATCGCTCGCGTGCTGCCCATGCGCTGACCAACGCCCGTCAGTTGGTGATGGTCAGGGCGGCGACGCGGCTGCCCTTGAATTCGAACGTGATGGTTGTCGTTACGCGGCCCCGCACGGTTACCAGGATGGCTGGGGCGCCCGCCACCAGGCCAACCCGTCCGTGCCGGGCGCGGTGCGAGAAGGCGAGCGCCTGGCGTGCCACGGCACCCGCACCGCGTACCCGAAAATCACCCGCGCGGGCGGTGACGTCCGGATCGAGCAGGTCGAGGAGCGCGTCGAAGCCACCCTCCCGCGACGCGGCCAGGAACGCCCCGACCACGGTGCGCTGCCGGGCCAGGTCCGGGCCGGGCGCGGCTGGCGAGCATCTTGGCGGCCGGAATCGAGCGCCCGAGGATCTCGGCGACCTGCTCGAACGGTACGCCGAACGTGTCGTGCAGCACGAACGCCAGCCGTTCCGCGGGGGTCAGCGTGTCCAGCACGACCAGTAGGGCGAGGCCCACCGCGTCGGCCAGCACCGCCTCCTGCTCCGGGTCGGGCGTCTGCGCGGGCAGTCGGGTGTCGATGGACTTCGAGGGGCACGGTGTCGGCGTGCCCCTCGCGCCCCTGGTGCGAAGGCAGGCGCGCAAGGCGGCACCGGCCAGCTATCGGCGACTCAAGGAGATCCTCGAACGAGCGCAGGGTGACATCGCTCGCTAGGCGCGTCCCGGCGTCTCGGCGACGGTGGTGGCACCTGTCATGATGGCGACCGCTTCCGACATCGTGTGCGTCTGCGGGGTCACCACGCCGGCGCACCGGCCCAGCCGCTGGATGTGGATGCGGTCGGCCACCTCGAACACGTGTGGCATGTTGTGGCTGATCAGGATGACCGGCAGGCCGCGCGAGCGGACCTCGCGGATCATCTTGAGGACCTGGTTGGACTCCTTGACGCCGAGCGCCGCCGTGGGCTCGTCCAGCACGATGATTTTGCTGCCGAACGTCGCCGCGCGGGCCACCGAGATCGCCTGGCGCTGCCCGCCGGAGAGCGTCTCGACCGGCTGGGCCATGTTTTGCAGTGTGCCGATGCCCAGGTCGGCGAGGGCCTTTCCGGCGTCGCGGCGCATGCCCTTCTTGTCGATCATCCGTAGCGCGCTGCCGAGGAACCCGGGGCGTCGCCGCTCCCGGCCCAGGTACAGGTTGCTGGCGATGTCGAGCGCGGGCGCGACCGCGAGGGTCTGGTACACGGTCTCGATGCCGGCGTCCAAGGCGTCCTGCGGGCGCTTGAAGTGCACCAGCTGCCCGTCGATGAACATCTGGCCGGTGTCGGGCACCAGGGCGCCGGTCAGGCACTTGATGAGCGTGGACTTGCCGGCGCCGTTGTCGCCGATGATGGCCAGCACCTCACCCGGGTACAGGTCGAGGTCGACGCCGTCGAGCCCGACCACCCGGCCGAACGTCTTCACCATGCCACGCGCCGAAAGGACGGGAGTCGTCATGCCTTGACCTTCCTGATCCACTGGTCGACGGCCACTGCGAGGATCACCAGCAGGCCGACGGCGAGCACCCGGTACTGGTCGTCCACGCCGGCCAGCGACAGGCCGCTGCGGAAGAACCCGACGATGAGCGCGCCCAGCAGCGTGCCGAGCAGTGCGCCCCGGCCGCCGAACAGGCTGGTGCCGCCGATCACGACCGCCGTGATGCTCTCCAGGTTGGCGTCGGTGATGGCGTTGGGGCTGGCGGCGCCGGCGCGTCCAATGAGGATCCAGGCGGTGAGCCCGTAGATGGCACCGGCCACTGTGTACACGGACAGCAGCACCCGGTCGACCCGGATGCCCGCCAGCCGCGCCGCTTCCTTGTCGTCGCCGACGGCGTACACGTGCCGGCCCCACGCGGTGTTCGCGAGCGCGAACCCGACCACCACGTAGAGAGCGGCCACCAGTACGACACCGGTGGTGATCCGGAACTGTCCGATGCGGAACGACTCGCCCGTCCAGTTCAGCAGCGACGGCAGATCCGAGGCCTGGACGCTCTGGCCGCGCGAGTACAGCAGGCCGAGCGCGGTGAACACGCTCAGCGTGCCGAGCGTGACGATGAAAGGTGGCAGCTTGATCCGGGTCACCAGCGCGCCGTTGAACAGGCCGGCCCCGATGCCGAGGCAGATGCCGACCGCGACGGCCAGCACGCCCGGCAGGCCCCCGCCCTCCGCGACCTTCGCGGCGACCATCATGGACAGGATCGTGATCGCGCCGACCGACAGGTCGATGCCGGCGGTGAGGATGATGAGCGTCTGGCCGACGGCCAGCGCGCCGATCACCGCCACCTGTTGCACCACGAGCGACAGCGAGTTCGCCGAGGCGAACCGCGGGTTGATGGTGGCGAAGACGACGAACGAGATGACCAGCACCAGGAACGGGCTGATCGCCGGGTAGGAGTGCAGCAGGTGCTGCACCCGCTGCACGGGGGAGCGCTGGCGCAGGGCGAACTGCTCGGTGGCGGTACTTGCTGGTTGGAGTGTGGTGGACACGCCGCTCCTTCGGGACGACCGGCCGCGGCGCCGGTGCGCGCCGCGGCCGGATGAACAACGTCAGGCGGTGCCCCAGCAGAGCGTCGCGCCCTTGGTGCTGTCGATGCTCTCGACGCCGGTGGTCGGCTTGTCGGTGACCAGCGCGACTCCGGTGTCGTAGAAGTCCAGGCCGCTGCTCACGGCTGGCTTCTCGCCCCCGGTGGCGATCTGCTTGATGGCCTGGACGCCGAGCTCGGCCATCTTGATCGGGTACTGCTGCGAGGTCGCGTTGATGACGCCGTTCTTGACCTGCTGTACGCCGTTGCAGCCGCCGTCGACGGACACGACGAGCACGTCCTTGGTGCCGGCCGCCTGCATCGCCTTCTGCGCGCCGACCGCGGCCGGCTCGTTGATGGTGTAGACGACGTTGATGTTCGGGTTCTTGGCCAGGCAGCGCTCCATGGCGGTGCGTCCACCGTCTTCGGCGCCGTTGGTCGGCTCGTTGCAGACGATCGTGTACGTGCCGCCGGAGTAGCTGCCGGTGGGCGCCTCGTCGCCGTTCTTCTTGCTGTCGCCGGTGTTGATGCCCATGCCGGTCAGGAAGCCCTGGTCGCGGTTGTAGTCCACCGACACGATCTTGTCGTTGAACAGGTCGAGCAGCGCGATCGTCGCCGGCTTTCCGGCCAGCTGCCCGGCTGTCCACTTGCCGATCAGCTCGCCGGCCTTGAAGTTGTCCGTCGCGAACGTGATGTCGACGGTGTCGGCCGGGTCGGGCGGGGTGTCCAGCGCGATGACGTACAGCCCGGCCTCACGCGCCTTCTTGATGGCCGGGTTGACGCCCGGCCCGTTCGGGGTGATGAGGATGCCGTCGTCGCCGCGGGCGATCGCGTCTTCGATCGCCTGTACCTGACCCGCCTCGTCACCGTCCTCTTTGCCGGCCGCGATGGTCAGCTTGACGCCGTCGGTCTGAGCGGCCTTCTTCGCACCCTCCTGCATGGTGACGAAGAAGGGGTTCGTCGAGTTCTTGGTGATCAATGAGACCGCCACACTGTCGCCGCCCGCGTCGTCGCCGCTGCCACACGCGGCGGCGAACAGGCTGAGGGCGGCCGTGGCGGCGAACAGACGCGCGGCCCGGCGGGTGCGCTCTCTCATGTCCGCTCCTTCATATTTTCGGGGGTTTCCCGTCGCGGCCAGCGTGCCGCCGGCTCGACAACGTTGTCGAGGAGGTTAACTCTTGCGCTCAGGCTCATGTCAATAGCAATCTGACAACGTTGTCGAGCGAGTTGACATCGTTACCTGGCGGCCGCAGACTGCCCGCGGAGGGATGAGGATGACAGAGGCCGCGCGATGACTGAGAGTGCAGCTGCGCCCCGAGGCCGCCCCACGCTGCGCGACGTGGCGCTGCTCGCCGGGGTCAGCACCAAGACCGCCTCGCGGGTGGTCACCGGCGAGGGCGGCGTCACCGCGGCGAAGGTCGCCGCCGTCCAGGACGCGGTCGCGAAGCTCGGCTACCGGCCCAACTTCACCGCGAGCAGCCTGCGCCGTGCCAACGGCCGCACGGCGGCCATAGCGGCTGTACTGGAAGACGTCTCCAACCCGTTCTCGTCCGCCCTGCACCGTGCCCTCGAAGACGTCGCCCGCGAGCGCGACGTCATGATCTTCGCGGGCAGCGTCGACGAAGACCCGGCGCGCGAGCGGGCGCTCATCCACGCGTTCACCACCCGCCAGGCGGATGCCCTCGTGGTCGTGCCCGCCAGCGACAACCAGCGGTACCTCGCGGGCGAGGTCAACGCGGGCACCCCGGTGGTGTTCGTCGACCGTCCCCCGGTCGGCATCGACGTCGACGCCGTGCTCGTCGACAACCACGCCGGGGCCGCCCAGGCGGTGCACCACCTGGTCGCCCACGGCCACCGCGACGTCGCGTTCCTGGGCGACCTGCTCTCGATCGCGACCGCGCGGCAGCGTTTCCAGGGGTACAAGGAGGCTCTCAGCGACCACGGCATCCGGCCGTCAGCCGAGCACATCGCGCACGACCTGCACGCCGAGGCGAACGCCGAGGCCGCGGCCCGCCGGATGCTGACCGGCGAGGCGCCGCCGACCGCGCTGTTCACCGCGCAGAACCTGGTGACGATCGGCGCGCTGCGCGCCCTGCGCTCGCTGGGCCTGCACGAGCGCGTGGCGCTGGTCGGGTTCGACGACTTCCCGCTGGCCGACCTGCTTCAGCCGCCGGTGACGGTGGTAGCGCAGGACCCGTCGGCGATGGGCCGGCTCGCGGCCTCGCTCATCTTCCGCCGCCTGGACGGTGAGACGTGGCCGCCCACCACCCACCACGTCCCCACCCGGCTGATCGCACGTGGCTCCGGCGAGATCCCCGGCCCGCACCCCGCGGCGGAGGGCGGCTCCCCCGTGGAGCCGCCCTCCTAACCACTACGGGATCAGTCGTCGTCCTGGACGGTCAGCTGGCCGTACGAGTCACCGACGAGGACGCCCTGGACCGCTTTGACGCCGACGATGTACTTGCGACCATCACCCGCCTGCGTGTTACCGGTGACCGCGATCGGGATGGAGATCGCGGTGCTGCCGGACGGGATGGAGACCACCGTGGCGGTCGCCGCACCGCTGACCGGGTCTACGACGAACACTCGCACCTGGCCGGCGCCGGTGCCCGTGACGGTCGCGGGAACCTGGTAGGTGGTGGTGCCCGAGTTGCCCTCCAGGACAGTCCGCTCACCGATGTCGACCCGCGGCAGGGCGACCGTCTGCGGCGCCGGGGTGCCGGGACGCCAGCCCCACGCGTCGATGAGCCAGATCCGGGTAGCGGTCTCACCCGCGCGCGGCGTGATCTCCAGAGAAGCGATCTGGCTCAGGTTGAGGCCGGCGTTGGTGGCGTTCGTCAGCGGTACCCGGAACTCCTGCCCCCACTCCGCCGACCGGGTCTGCGACGGCCAGGGCAACTGGTCGCCCGTGGGCGTGCCGAGCACGGCCCGCCGGCCGGCGGTGTCGGTGATGGCGACGTCGAAGCTGACGCCGTTCGAGCTGCCGATGGCGGCCCGCAGCGCGACCTGCTGGGCGCCGCTGATCGAGACCGGCGCGGCCGGCCGGATCGTGACCGGCGTGCCCGGCGCCGTCCACTTGACCTGCACCGCGTGCCGGCCGGCCTCCGGCCGGATCGGGTCGAACATCGCGAAGTGCGGCGACTCGCTCTCGCACCCGGCCGCGATGGTGGCCGCGACCTGCTCGCACAGCCGGCCGCCGGTGCCGGTCACGACGGTGGAGGCGTGGGGGACGGCCAGCCGCGCCCCGGTGCCGCCCCCGGCGCGGCTGGGGAGGCGGTGGCGCAGGGGGCGTAGG
>NZ_JAIBNX010000429.1 GCF_026130045.1 Micromonospora sp. CPCC 205371 | reverse complement strand
GGCACCGCCCGGCGGGCCCGCCGCTGCCACTCCTCGCGGGCCGCGATCTGGGCCGCGACGAGGCGCTCGCGGTTGCCGGCGATCTGCTGGTTGATCGCCGGGAGCGGGTTCTGCTCCTCGTCGAGCCAGCCGCGCAGCCGGCGCTTGACGTAGGCCTCGGTGATCTTCGCCTCGGAGGTGGCGGTGGGCACTTCGCCCGGCTGGGCCTCGCCGGTCGGCAGGTGGTCGAGCGCGTATACCACGTCGCGCGGGGTCCAACCGGTGTCGAACCAGCGCTGCAGCAGCAGCCGCAGCCGGTCGCCGCCGACCCGGCGCAGGGTGGGGGAGATGTAGCACAGCCACTCGCAGGCCATGAGCTGCTCGGTGTAGCCGACCGGCACGTCGTGCATCGGCCACTGCGCCGGCGGTCGCCCGAGCGGGTGGCAGCGGCGGCACATGCGGGCGCCGGACGTGTCGCGGATCATCCGGTCCTTCTGGTCGCACGCGCCGCACCAGGCGCGCCGCCGGTACGGGTCTTCGTCGCGGCCAGCCAGAGGGTTGCACCGGTCGCAGCGGCGACCGTCGGCGGTGAGCCGCGTGCGGCGGTCGCACGCGCCACACCAGCGGCGGGCCTCGGCGATCGGTTCGGCGGTCACGCCATAGTTTTACACGGGTCTCTACTGGAGGTTCACAAAAAGGCCGCCGTCGACCAGTAATGCCGAGCCGGTGACGTAGCGGGCCGCGTCGGAGGCGAGGAAGACGACCGGTCCGGCGATGTCGTCGGGCTCGCCGAAGCGGCCAAGCGGGATGCGCCCGTCCAGGTACGCGCGCTTGTCCGGGTCGCTCCAATCGTCCTTGTTGATGTCGGTGGCGATCGCTCCGGGCAGCACCGAGTTGCAGGTGATGCCGTGCGGCCCCAGCGGTATCGCCATCGACTGCATCAGCGAGTGCATCCCCGCCTTCGTGGGCGTGTAGTGCGTCTGCATGCCGCCGCCGACCAGCGCGCTGATCGAGCTGATCCCGATGATCCGGCCGCCGCGCCCCTGCTCGACCATCACCCGGGCGGCCGCCTGCGAGCACAGGAACGCGCCCTTGAGGTTGACGCCGTGCACCCTGTCCCACAGCTCCTCGGGCATCGTGAGGAAGTCGTGGAAGGGGCAGATGCCGGCGCTGTTGACCAGTACGTCCAGCCCACCGAGCCCGTCCCCCACCCTGCCGACCCCCCGCCCCACGCCCGGGCCGTCGGCGTCGTCGGCCTCCACGGCGAGCGCCCGCCGGCCCAGGGCCTCGATCTCCGCGACCACGGCCGCGGCGTCGGCGGCGTTGTCGCGGCCGAACTCGGGCTCCGCCGGCCGGTGGTAGTTGACCGCGACATCGGCGCCGGCCGCCGCGGGCCCCAGCGCCGCGCCGCGCCCCGTGCCCCGCGCCGCACCGGTCACCCGCGCGGTCCGTCCTCTCATCTGTCCCGCCGGGACCC
>NZ_JAIBNX010000428.1 GCF_026130045.1 Micromonospora sp. CPCC 205371 | reverse complement strand
GCCTCTTCCCGCCGATCAAGGGCAAACGCACGTGGTTTGATCTCTTTTCCGCGTGCGTTTGCCCTTGATCGATGCGAATCTCCTTGATCGGCGCCGCCTACGGCGGGCGCCGACCGCCAACCGGCCGCGCCTAGCTTTCAGGCGGCGTGAAGGTACTGGTGCGGCTCATACCGGCCGCACGGCCCTTCGCGGCCACGACGAGCGCCATCTTGCGCGAGGCCTCGTCGATCATCTCGTCGCCGAGCATCACCGCACCGAGCTTGCCGCCCGCCTCCGAGGTGTAGAACTCGTACGCGTCGAGGACGAGCTCAGCGCGGTCATAGTCCTCTTGAGACGGTGAATACACGTCGTTGGCGGCGTCGATCTGGCCCGGGTGCAGCACCCATTTTCCATCGAAACCCAGCGCCGCCGACCGCTTGGCCACCTCACGGAACCCGTTGACGTCGCGGATCTGCAGGAACGGCCCGTCGATCGCCTGCTTGTCGTGCATCCGCGCGGCCATGAGGATGCGCATGAGGATGTAGTGGTACGGGTCGCCCGGGTAGTCCGGGTGCAGCGCGCCCACCACGAGCGACTTCATGTTGATGCTGGCCATGAAGTCGGCCGGACCGAAGATGATCGTCTCGAGTCGGGGCGAGGCGGCGGCGATAGCGTCCACATTGACCAGTCCGGCCGCGTTCTCGATCTGCGCCTCGATACCGATGCGGCCGGCCGGCAGGCCGAGCGTCTTTTCGATCTGCGTGAGCGTCAGGTCGAGCCACTCCACGTGGGCCGCAGTCTGCACCTTTGGCAGCATCACGCAGTCGAGGTTGGCACCGGCGCCTTCGACGACCTCGACGACGTCGCGGTACGTCCACGGCGTAGTGAGGTCGTTGACCCGGACGACGCGGATCTTGTCGCCCCAGCCTCCGTCGTTGAGCGCCGCCACGATGTTCTTCCGGGCGTCCGGCTTGGCGAGCGGCGCCACCGCGTCCTCAAGATCGAGAAAGACCTGATCGGCGGGAAGGCCCTGGGCCTTGCCGAGCATCTTCACGCTCGAACCCGGCACCGCCAGGCAGGACCTGCGAGGGCGTCCAACGGCCATCGAGCGCTCCTTAATGGTCACTAAGGGTCCATGTGACCCAACAGTAACCTCGGACGCCGACGCGCGAGAACCAAGCTGTGGAGGATCTCACTGGCCCCCGGCAGCAGGGCTTCGCCCGCAAGGAAAGCCAACGCCACTGAGTTGTGCGTCCCGGCGCCGTGGCCTCAGTACGACGCCGAGCCGTGGTCGTGGCCCAAATCGGGCAATCCGGCCTGGACGCGCGCTGAGTCGCCTCGCCCAACGGCGTCGATCAAGGAGATCCGCATCGATCAAGGGCAAACGCACGCGGAAATGAGATCCAAGCACGTGCATTTGCCCTTGATCAGCGGGGAGAGGGCGACGGCGCGCGGAACGCACGCGGCGCGAGCGCGGGGCGCGGCGCGAGCGCGGGGCGCGGCGCG
>NZ_JAIBNX010000427.1 GCF_026130045.1 Micromonospora sp. CPCC 205371 | reverse complement strand
CCACCGAGCCGCCGCCGGTGCCGGCCCTGCCCGCCGTGCCCGCGGTGCCGGCCGTGCCGCGGCCGGACGACCCGGGGGCGCGGGTGGCGCCGTCCGGTGCGCCTCGAACGTCGCCGAGCCCGCAAGACCGGGTGCCGGACCGCACGGCGCACCGGCGCCGGATGCCGCCGCGACGCCGGGAGTCGTCGAACGGCCTGATCTTCATCGGCCTGCCGCCAAGCATCACGTCGCGGTTGACGCAAGACCATGAGCTTGCACGACTGCAAGCGGCCCCGGCCCCGGGCGGCCGCACCGTCGGCGCCGAGCGGCGCTCCGTCGACCGGCGCGGCGCCATCGCCGAGCGATGGGCGCGGCGGGCGGCCAGGCTCCAGAACCAGGCCAAGCAGGCGGAGGCCCGGGCCCGCCGGTTCGCGACCAGGGCCGAACGCCAGGCGGCCGCGGCCGACAAGCTGGACGGCACCAACCCGGCGCGGGCGCGGCGGCAGCGGTCGGCGGCGGAAGCGACGGCGGCGGAAGCGACAGCGGCCCGCGCCCGCGCGGAGCGGCTGCTGCGGGCGGCGGAGGTCGCGGAGCAGCGGCGAGCCGAATGGCTGGCCGGCCGGGAACGGGCTCTAGGGCGGATGATGCGGGGCGTCGTGCGCCACCTCGCCGGCCCGACGCAGGCGCCGCCACCGCTGGCGACCGTCAGTGAGATGCTGGCGATCGAGGAGGCCACCGGCGGCGCGTACCAGACCCCGGTGGCCGGCTGGGCCCGGGCCGGGTACGCCGGGCGGGTCGCCGCGGTGATGTCCGCGGTGGGGAGCGTCGCCGAGGCGGTACGCGCGGGCGGAAAGGGCGCCTACGCCTCGCTGCTGCTGCATTGGCCGGTCGGCACGGTGACCAACGTCTGGGTGGTGAACGAGGGAGACGGCGTCCGGTATGTCGCCCGGTCGCGGCGCCCGGCCTCGTCGCTCGGCGAGCTGCTCTGGGATGGGGCCGAGACGGCGGTACGCCACGTCGAGGCGCTCGTGGTGAACGGGCGCGGCGAGCCGGTACCGATTCCGGGAGCGCCGCCCGGCGTACCCGAGGGGGACCGGCCCGCCGGTGGGGCCGCCCGGGAAGGGGTGACCCGGCGTGCGTTGGGACGGGCCGTCGAGTGGACGCGGGCATGGAAGGAGCGGCGCCGCGCCCGGCCGTCCGCAGTCCGTCGACAGTGGACGGTGCGGAAACCGTTCAACGCGAGCCGGACGTCCGGGTTCGAGACCGGGCCCCGCCCCGACCGGGACGGCACGGTCGAGGCGATCCAGGCGGCGGGCCCGCAGCTCTCCGGCCAGCTGTTGGACAAGTACGCGTCGATCGTGTTCGTGCCCGCCGTGGCGGGCACGGCCGGCCCGGAGGCCGGCGGCCGCGACCGGGGGGTACAGGCGGGCGAGCTGATCATCCGCCCCATCGGCGGGCGGGGGGGGGGCCCGGGGGCCAGGGGGGCGGGCGTGGTGTCCGGGCTGGGCGGGGGCTTC
>NZ_JAIBNX010000426.1 GCF_026130045.1 Micromonospora sp. CPCC 205371 | reverse complement strand
CCGTGCGCGCCGCGGCGGCCGCGGTCTTCGCCTGCTCGACGGCCGCGGTCGCCTCACCGGCCGCGGTGCGCAGCGCGGTCAGCGCCTGCTCCTGCCGGTCCTTCTCCGCGGTGAACCCCGGGTCGTCCGCGGCGGCGACCGCCGGCGGAGCGGTGGTCAGGCGGCGCAGCACCCGCGCGCCAAGAACAAATCCAACGAGCACGAGTACGGCCAGCGCCAGTACCGCCGCGAACAGTGCCCACTCCGCACCAGCCATGCCGCCTCCCTTCACCGTCCGGCGCCGGAGGATGACGCCCTCCCGCTGCGCGCCGCACGGCTCACGAGTCGCCCGACCGAGGCGGCTGGCCGTGGATACGGTCCACCGGCAGCGCCCGGCGGGCACCGCCACTGGCCGGTGTTATGTCGCTACCTCGTCGGCCTGGCCCAGCCAACGAGGGTCAAAGTTGATGCCGTACTGTTACGCGATCTATGTTGTGCGATTAGCCTGCGATTGGTCGGGCTTCCTCGTCTGTAACGCGAGGCTAGGTCGCGAGGACCGGTTCGGTCAAGGACTCATGATCTGACCGAAGCCGGGACGTACGGCACCGGAACACTCACTCGCAGCTCATGGCCCTTAGGGCATTGCGGGACGAGATGGAAACCGGTCACATATTTCGGCCATGTCACGTCGCCCCGCAGGTCACAGCCGCATCCACCAAAGCGGCATTTCCCGCCGCCATCGTGTCATCCGGCATCAGCCTGGTGTCCTCCAGACCCACCCGGGTGTCCAATCCGAGCCTCACCGCCTCGCGCAACACCACCCACACCGCCGGCCCTTCCGCGTGCAACAGCACCGGCGGCCGCTGCCGGGGCAGCAAGGCGAGCATCCGGTGGGCGTTGGCGACCGCTTCGTCCGGATCGCGCTCCATACACTCCAGCAGGACCCGCAGGCACGGCACCCGCCAGTCCAGGTAGCGGCGTACCGCGTCCGGAGTCCACAGCCCCGCCTCGACGCCAATGCCACGCGCGTGGAGAGCGGCAGCGACCTGCTCGGCGCCCTCCTCATGCGCGTTGACCGAGGCAAAATCGGGCAGCGCCGTCCAGCTCTCGATCGCCGCCAGCCTGCGCTCGACGTCCGGCTCGATCCAAGCCCCGGTGCTCACACCGATCGGCAACTCCGGACACGCCCGCCGCAACGCACGGACGGTGGCACCGACAACCTCCGCGTCGAGCGTCTCCCGCCCATCATCGTCCCGCGGATGCACATGTACGGCCCCCGCCCCGACCGCCTCACACCGCACCGCATCAGCCGCCACCTCGGCCGCCGTGATCGGCACCGCCGGATGCTGATCCCTGCGCACCCCACCGTTGAGACACCCTTTAAGCACCGTTCAATCCTGTCCCCACCCGATCTCCCCCGCACCCCGTACCCCACCCCCCGCACTTTCCCCCCGCCCTTCGGCGACGCCCTCCTCCCGTCGATCAAGGGCGAATGCACATGGTTTGATCTCACTTCCA